>JBFJVD010000057.1:0-13364 GCA_041624375.1 Anaerolineales bacterium | reverse complement strand
GTGGGAAGGGGGGCAGTTCGAGAGATCTCCCCCTCGCCTGGTCTCTGATCATGGGCGTTCGTTCTACATCGGCGGTTGCAGCCGTCTTCTCGCCGCCCAGCCGGCGCTGAATATCTTCGATTGACCGGCAATCACAACGGCAGCGTGATGATCCGGAGGAGGGCGTGTCCGTGTTCCGCAGAAGAGTTTGGGAGCAGATCAATCTGGAGGAGAACTCAGAGTGGGGCTTGATAACCGTCGATGAGGGACTCCGCCTAGCATAGGCTACATCAAGATTAGGGCCAAACCAAGATGAGCCAGTCGCCACGCGCAATTGATCACCCGTGGGAACAGATCTATCGAGAAAGAGGCCGGTTCGAAAACAAGCCCTTCCTTGAATTCGATCGCATTGTCCGGGCGTTCGAGGAGCGTGGCTGCGACCGGATCCTGGATCTGGGGTGTGGTACAGGCAGGCATGTGATCGCGCTGGCACGGCGTGGTTTTGTGGTCGTGGGAGCCGATATCTCACCCACCGCATTGCGCTTGACGCGAGATTGGCTGCATCAGGAGCAGCTCGCTGCCGGGCTGGCCCAGCTGGATTGGCGTTCTCCACTCCCGTTTCGCAGCGCGAGCTTCGCTGGGATCTTCTCAACGCAGGTCATTCATCATGCGCGCATCTCGGAGATCCGGCTGGCGATCGCCGAGATGTTCAGGCTCCTCACCCCGAACGGACTGGCGTTCGTAACGGTCTCAGGTCTGATGGGCGAGGGTGAAGCGTTCGAACAGATCGAGCCTGGAACCGTTGTTCCGCTGGCCGGTCCCGAGGAGGGACTTCCGCATCACATCTTTGGCGCCGACGAACTGGCCCATGAGTTCCGGCGATTTAAGCTACAGGCGCAGTTCGAGTGGGCTGAGGGGAAGGTGTTGGCAATTCTCGCCACCAAGCCTCGGAGTAGCCACTGAGGCGAACCGGGCATGCGGCCGTGCCTTGCAGCGATCTGTCCTTCTGAAGATGCGACGGGTCATCTGGAGTGTCGGCGCGGGCTTCCGGAATGGGCTCCGCCCGCTACGTCAGCCGATTCCAGCGCAATGAAAGCCCGACAGCCAGGAGCGCGAAGACTCCTCCGATCAACAGGAAGAGGGCGCTTACTTCCAGGTCTTCCCTCTGGAGCGTGATCTGGGCGGGCAGGCTCATGAAGATTTCGAGCAGTTGCCCAGCATCTTCGGCCCGGAAGTAGGAGCCGCCAGTCAGGTCAGCCACGCCTTGCAGGGTGGGTTCGTCGAGCAGGAGGAAGCGACGAAATCCTCCCCCTCCACCCGTGAAGCCGCCAGCGAAGCCCCCGCCAAACACGTCACTCCCCAGCTGCTGCTGCGTGCAGACCACGGAGGGCGGTGATAGGCTCCCGAACCCGATGGTGTAGACGCGGACGCCGCGATCCGCGGCTTGTTGGGCAGCGTCGAGCGGGAGCGGCCCACGTGTGTTGGCGCCATCCGTCAGCAGCACGACGATATCCGGCAGATAGCGCAGATCCTGCATGGGTTCAGGATCTTCCTCCGTGCGAAGGTTTAGACCGCTTGGCGCCACCTCCGGATTGGTCTCAGCGATCGCGTCAATCGACTTGAGAATGGCGCTCCCGATGGCCGTGCCAATGGAGGTCGAGAGATTCTGGATCGCCGAGTGCAGCAGATCCTGATCGTTGGTGGGTGGGACGACGATCTCGGCAAAATCTGCGAAGGCGACGAGCCCGATTTGAGTTCCCTCAGTCTGGCCCTCAATAAATGCTATTGTCGCTTCTTGAGCGACGGTGAGTCGATTCGGGGAAACGTCGGTGGCGCACATACTGCGTGAGATATCGAGTGCGAGAACGATCGTTGTTCGGCTCAGCGGGACTTCGATTTGCGCCACCGGCCGGGCCAAACCCAGTGCGAGGCCTGTCAGGCTCACGAGGTACATGGCGAACGGCAGATGGCGGCGCCAGAATGAGTGCTGAGGCATTGCATCGCGAATGAGAGAGAGGCTTGAATAACGGATCGCGAAGCGGCGCTTACGCCGCAGGATCCAGAGATAGGCCGTTAGCAGGAGCGGAACCACCAGAAGAACGGGCAGCAAGCTCGGCCAAAGAAATCTCACGTCGAAATCCCTGAGCGCCTCGATAGCTGGGGTGCGGTAAGCTGCGTCATAGCACTCTTCCGAACCAGATCAGGCTCAATCCGCCGCCCACGAGAAACGTGAGCAGACTAAACCCGGCAAGAACCGCGGTGATCTCTGTCATCTCGGGGCGTACGGTCAACTGCAGGTCAATATTCTCGTAGATCTGCTGCAACTCCTGCTCGTCTTCCGCGCGGTAGTACCTCCCGTTTGTGCTGCTGGCAATCCGCTTCAAGGCTTCTTCATCAAGCTGCGTGAGAATGTTGAAGCCCTCGATCTCAAGCGTGGCGCCCTCAGGGCTGCCGACCCCAATCGGGTAAATGCGGACGCCGGCTTCAGCTGCCACCTGGGCAAGGTCCAGCGGCTCTGGGGGTTCTGTGTTCTCACCGTCGGTCAGCAGAAGGATGACGGCCGAGGAGTACTCCTCGATACGGAACGACTCTGTCCCACCTTCTATGGCCGCCTGAAGCTCGATCGCTTCGCCCGCGATGGCGTTGAGCGAGGTCAGGATTCCTTGCGCCAGCGACGTGCCGCCCTGGGCCTCCAACCGATCGATCGTCGCCAGGATCGAATCTCGTTCGTGCGTTGGTGGCTGGACCACCAGTCCGCCGCCGCCAAAGGCGACAACGCCAATCAAGATCGTGGAGGGCTGGTTCTCGACGAATGAGCGGGCGGCAACCTTGGCCGCTTCGATCCGGTTTGGCTCCACATCATCCGCCAGCATGCTGTTGGAGACGTCAAAGGCGAGGATGACCGTGCCTTCGACCTGTGGGACGCCAAACATCATCTCGGGCCGGGCAAGACCAATCAGCAGCAAAGCGAGGCCCAGCAGCATGAACGACAAGGACAGATTACGACGCATGCGAGACCGGAGCCAGGCTCGGCCCTCAATGGTCTCCAGTGTGCCCAGTTCGGCCCTGGCTAGCTCGTTTCTGCGGTGAACGCGAAGGAACAGTCCCAGGAGGACCGGGAGGAGAAGCAGCGACAGAAGCATCTCAGGCCAGAGGAAGGACATGGTCAGCGGCGGTGCGGGGCCGACTCCATTCGCGCGCTCTTCAGCATCCTCATCTCCGGCGCATCTTGCGCGTGGCGGCCAGGCGAACGATCTCGCCGACCAGGTCGTCCTGAGCGGAGATGGAGAACAGATCGAGGCCGATCTGTCTGAGATCCTGCTTGAGTGCCGATTCACGGCGCTCGCCTTCGATCACGAATCGGCGCCTCAACAGCGGATCGCTTGAATCGACCATCAGCTGCTCGCCGGTTTCCGCATCCTCGAAGTAGATCAGGCCCGCATCTGGCAGCTCGACTTCCCGTCGATCCCAGATGCGGAGCGGGATGATCTCATGTCGCCGGCTGAGCGCTGCCAGCGGTTTCATCCACCCCGGTTCGCTGATGAAGTCGGATACGAAGAAAACCAGCGAACGTCGCTTGAGGGTGCTCAAGGCGCCATTCAGCATCACGCGGAGATCGGTGGTTCCCTGGATTGGCCGCGCAGGCCCATCCACCAGGAGGTCCCGGATCAAGCGCAGCACTTGCTTGCGCCCGCCAAGCGGCGGGATCGTCTGCAATTGCTGGAGATCATAGATGAACGCCCCAACTTGATTTCCGCCACGTGTCAGAAGCCGGGCCATGGTGCCGACGAAGTCGATGAGCAGGAGCTGTTTCGGCCTGCCGCTTGATCCAAACTGCATGGATGGGCTGACGTCCAAGAGGAACCAGGCCGTGATTTCACGATCCTCCAAGTACTGTCTCACATGGAGACTGTTCGTCCGAGCCGTGACATTCCAGTCGATGTGACGAATATCGTCCTGCGGCTGGTACTCGCGCAGATCTGAAAAGTCGATGCCCGCTCCGTAGAAGAGGGTTCGGTAGTCGCCCTGCAGCAATCCGTCGAGGCGACGGATCACCAGCCATTCAAGCCGCTGCAGAATGCGCTCAGGAGTCGAGCTGAGGGGCTGTACGCTCATGGGTCGGGATCTCCGGCATTGGAAGTGCCTCGATGATGTCGGCGATGAGTTCCTCGCGCCGGACATTGTCTGCTAGGGCTTCATAGGAGAGCACCAGCCGGTGGCGAATGACATCAGGGGCCAGGTCGCGTACGTCTTGCGGAAGCGCATAGCTCCGGTCCCGCATGAGCGCCAGAGCACGCGCCCCCAGGATGAGATGAATGGACGCGCGCGGACTGGCGCCAAACTCGACGAGGGGGGCAAGCTCGGCCAGGCCGATATCGTGTGGATACCGGGTGGCGGATACCAGACTGACGGCATACTCCATCACAGCCGGATCGACATAGATTCGATCCACCCGACCCTGAAGCTCCAGTAATTCCTCGGTATCTATGACCTGCTGCACATTCTGAAGCGCGCCGGTCATGCGCTCGACGATGACAAATTCCTCTGTGGAGGAGGGATACCCGACCAGGACCTTGAGCATGAACCGGTCGACCTGGGCTTCTGGTAAGGGATAGGTGCCTTCAGACTCGATCGGGTTCTGGGTGGCCATCACCAGAAATGGATCCGGCGCAGGGAATGTCTGCCGCCCGATGGTAACCTGGCGCTCCTGCATCACCTCCAGCAGGGCGCTCTGCACTTTGGCGGGAGCCCGATTTATTTCGTCGGCAAGCAGCAAGTTGGTCATCACCGGGCCGAGTGCCGTCTCAAACTCACTTGTCTTCTGGTTGTAGATCCGCGTGCCGATCAAATCGGCCGGGACAAGGTCCGGCGTAAACTGGATGCGCTGGAATTGACCGCCGATGGTCGCCGCCAGCGTCTTGACAGCCATCGTCTTTGCCAGTCCTGGCACGCCTTCGACGAGAACATGCCCTCTGGCCAGCAGCGCGACCATCAGCCGTTCGAGCAAGATATCCTGGCCGACAATCACCTTCTTGACCTCATAGAGCACACGTTCGATCGAGCGGTCGTCATTCTTCGGTTGCGATGTGTTCATGTCCCTATCCATGCGGGCGGCGGGTCCTCATGCAGCTCCGTGGAGCCTTCGCTAGTAGGGGGGCGCGCCGGCTGCGCCTCCGGCGATCGTGATCGGCACGGCGAATCCGATGCCAGCGAATCGATTCTGCTCGGAGGGGCTTGCCAGGGCCGTGACGATTCCCACAACCTGTCCGGCTCGGTTGAGCAAGGGCCCTCCGGAGTTGCCCGGATTGACGGCGGCGTCGAACTGGATCAGCCCTGTTAATGGCGCGCGATCGTCGCCGAGAGGCAGCGTCCGCTCAAAGCCAGAAATCACCCCGGCACTCATCGAATCGATGAAGCCGAGCGGGTTGCCAACCACAAAGGCCTCATCGCCGATGCGCATAGCCCGTGGGTTGCCCAACAGTGCAGGGACGATGACGGCTGGCGGCTGACTTGGGCGAAGGACGGCAATGTCGTTTTCCGGCTCGGCGGCGATGATCTCGGCCTGGGCGTGGGTGCCATCGGCGAATACGACATTGATGACCGAGGCGCCGGCGACGACATGGAAGGCCGTCAGGATGTCACTGTTCGCGTTGACCACAACACCGGCGCCCAGGCCAATTTCCTCTCCGTCGCGGCGCTGGGTCTGGATGGTGACGAACGAGGGAAGGATCGTTTGATAAACTTGGGCCGACTGCGCAGGGGGCGGTGTCGCCGCGGCCAACGCTCGCTCGACGATTTCATCCACCTCGTCTTCGCTTAGCGGAATCGGATTCGGCGATCGCGTCTGCAGGAAAATTGCTCCGGCAGCGACGGCAATCAGGCCGCTGATGATCATCCAGGCGCGCGGGAATCGTTGTGGGCTGCGATTCTGCGGGTGATCAGACTTGGTTTGCTGCCTCATCCATCTGCCTATGCGGCGAGCTGAGTTCCAACTCTAGCCAAATGACAAGATCAAAGGTTATGGAATTATGAGGATTGAGTCCTGGAGCGCTCGATCCTGTGCCGTTTGACTTCGGGTGTGAGCGAAACCCAGTGGAGGCCGGATCGCTCAAAACATGCAACTTTCCATTCTACCTTGGGCGAGGACCCGGCAGGTTCCAGCATCCTGCAAGCAAGGTTCCACTTCCGACCTTGCTGCGTGCCTGCCTCAAGAATGTCATCAGGCACCGCAAGCGACCAGATGCGCGAATTGCCTGCGTTGGATGGTACGTCAGCCCACCGGCTGTGGATTTCAGGTGGTTCTATTGCAGGGTTTGGCCGAGCGCCAGGCAGGAGGGAGGCGTTCTTTCCTGTGTCTTGTGGTAAGGTGGCGACGAGATAGGCTATTGGAGTGTGACGCAGGGTTCTTCCTGCAGGGGATTTGGGTGAGCGTTTGGGATGGGCCGTGACCTCCGTCGCTACAGGCGCCAGACCAACCTTCGGCTCCTTGCCGGGTTCATTCTTCTGCTCCTGGTTGGGGGCAGCGGCCTGGTTTACTTCATCTATGGTCCGGGCGCGCTGCCTTCATACCTGATCTGCCTGACAGCCGGGCTGGCGCCGCTCTTGCTCGTCGGTCTCTTCCTGTTCGGCCTGGATTGGTTCGTGAATCGGATCGACCGCGACGATGAGCCGTAGCATTTCCATGCACCCGGCAGCATTGCACTCGGCAAAGAGATTGGGGTTCCCTCAGGAGAGGAGACCTTCTCGAATGGAGAGAGGAATCGGCCTGACGATCGTGGTGGGGATCACCCTGGTGGGCTGCAGTCCCACCGTTGCAGCTCAGGCTACGGCGACTCCCAGGCCAACGGCAACCCAGCAGCCGACCGCCCGTCCGAGCCCTAGCAGCACGCCTACCCCGACCCCACTACCGCCGACGCCCACGAGGTTGGCACCCACACCCACCTTCTCACAAACCGACTGGGCCAACCTCCCTCGCCTTGAGGAGCTTCTCCTCGAGCCAGATCAGATCCTCGCCGAAGTGGACATTAGTGCGGAGACGCTCCTTGACTGGACACTTGAGCTGGAAAGCTCAGGGATGGGATGCCCGCTCGACTGTGCAGGGATCACCCTGCAGACCGGCGACAGAAATATGGTCCAGGCAGTCATTCGTCTTCTCCGCCTCCAAAATTCCGATGAGGCCCAGCAAGAGCTCGAACGTCAATTGACACGAAATCTTGATAGCGTCGAGGATGGGAGCGTGCATCGGTACTCTGAGGGCGAGCTGCGCTCGTTAAGGAATCTCCCGCCAAACAGCTGGCTCCTTGGCCGGACCCTGCGGGATATTGTACTCGGCAGTAGACATGGTCCGGTGGTGTTGCTGATGGAGTGGAGCTACGACTTCTGCACCACGTTAGCCGATGGAAGCAGATACTGTGAGGGCGATGTCGCCAACCTCGCGACCATGGCCGTGGAGCTAGCTCTCGCACAGCTGAGGAAGCTTGAGGCGGCCGGCTATCCGCCGTAGTGAATCCCCAGCCTGGCTCCGCTGCCCAAGTGATTTAGATCCATTCCAAACTGCCGTCCGAGCCCTGCTGGTAGCAGGGGATATTCGTCCAGCCACGAAAGCCCGCCAGATGTCAGCCGGAGGCGGTTCGCGTGAAGACGACGTCGACCGGCATCCCGGGTTTCAGTCTTCCCTCTGGGTTGTCGACGGTCAATTGCACCGCGTAGACGGTGGTCTGGCGCTGCTCGCTGGTTTGCACATTCTGTGGCGTGTACTCGGCTCGATCCGCAATGCGCGTCACGGTTGCAGGAAACGATTCTCCCGGGAAGGAATCGACCTGCAGGGTGCCTTGGTCGCCAAGACGGATCTCGCCATAGCGGTTCTCGGGGACGTAGACGACCACGGTCAACGCATCGAGCTTGGCGACACTCAGGGCGGTTATTCCGGCCTGGATCACTTCTCCGGGTTGAATGCTGCGAGTCAGAACCACACCCCCGATGGGGGCCCGAACCGTCAGTTTTTCCATCTGGGCATCGAACAGATCGAGTTCTGCCTGTAGCTGCTCGAGTGCGGCCTGCGCCTGAATTTGAGCGGCTTTCGCCTGCTCCACCGCTTTCCAGGCAGCAACGACCGACGGTGAATCCGCCCCGGTCTGTAGAGACCTCTGGGCGTCCAACGTAATCGCATGGCGCTCTTCCGCCACGGCAACTTCCGCCCGAGCTTCCAGAATATCTTGCGCGCCGTTGATCAGGAGCGCATTGTCGTAGGCCTCCTGCGCGCTTTCGAGCTCGTCTTTGGCTTCATCAAAGATCGTTTGGCTGGCATCGGTCAGTTCCCGGCCCCCCGGTGTCCCCCTCGTGTGGTTGAGGAGATCCTGCGCGATTTCATAGGCGATGCGTGCGTCTGAAAGCCGCCGCTCGGCTTCCAGGAACTGGGCACTGCCGACTGCCCGCTTCACACTCTCAAGCCTCTCCGTGGCGACCTCGAGCGCCGTTTCCGCGGCTGCAACGGCCACTTCCACGGATTCTGTTCGCTCGCTGCGAAGGAAGTACCAGGAGGGCTGATCGAAATCGCCAGGCTGTGCTTGAGCCCAGATATCTGTCCGCTCGGACTGGGCGAGCGTGAGTGCGCCGAACAACGCAAGATCGTATTGGGCCTGGGCTGCGTCCACCGCTGCTTCGGCGGCCAGGATGCCGGCTTCGGCGGTGTTCAGCGCGGCCGCCACCGTCCTGCGTTGGGCCTCGAGGAGTGTGTTGTCCATGCGGAAGAGAATGTCGCCGGCCTCAACCTGATCCCCCTCCGCCACGAAGACCTCGACAATACGCCCGCTTAACTCAGCAGCGACTGCGATGTCGGTTGCCTCAATCACACCTGCGGCTTGAAGTTCTTCAGATCCCCTGCCTCCGTCCGCACCGCAAGCGGCTGATAAGGCAAGCAGGAGCAGCAGCAAGGAATGTGCGACTCGTGTCTTCATCCAGGAATTCATACCCGCCTCCATCTCCGCTGCATGTCAGGTCTTCATGCAGGCGATGAATACATCCTCTAATGAGGGCTCGATGACCACCATTGGGCCGGGGTCGATACCCGAAGCGCGCAATTCGCCGGCGATGCTGGCCTGCTGATCAGCAATATTGGGCGCTATGATGTGAACCAGGGAGCCATACAGCTCAACCTCGTCCACGGGAAGTCTGCCTTGCCGTTTCGCAGCACGGAGGACCCTGACAGCTTGAATGGCGTCAGAGGGCGTCAGTTCGAGGACATCTCCGCTCATCAGGTCGGCTTTGATCCGATCGGGTGAGCCTTCCGCAATCAGCTTGCCACGCTGAATGAGGCCCAATCGATGACAGTGTTCAGCTTCGTCCATGTAGTGGGTAGTGACAAAGACGGTCACGCCCGTGGCGGCCAATTCATATAGCAGCTCCCAGAATGCACGCCGCGAGACCGGGTCCACGCCCGCCGTCGGCTCATCGAGGAACACCACCTCCGGACGATGAAGAATGGCTGCTCCGAGTGCCAATCGCTGGCGCCAGCCGCCCGACAGATCCCCGGTCTTGGACCCTTCACGGCCCTCCAGCCCAACCGCAACAAGCGCCTCCCTGATTCGCGCCTCCAGCACGGAAGGAGCCAACCCGTAGGCGGAGCCGTAGAACCGGAGATTCTGCAGGACAGTCAGGTCGTTGTAGAGGCTGAAACGCTGGGACATGTAGCCAACGCGCGGTCGAATCCTCGCTACATCGTCGTTCACCACCATGCCCAGCACCTCAACCGAGCCCGCACTGGGCTTCATCAGGCCCAGCTGCATGCGGATGGTCGTGGTCTTGCCTGAACCGTTAGGCCCAAGGAAGCCGTAGATCTCGCCCCGCTGGACCTCGAAGTCCAGATTGTCCACCGCGGTGAAGTCCCCAAACCGTTTGGTCAATCCATGGGCCGCAATTGTGGGGGTGGCAGCGTGCATAGGACTAATCCAGTGAGCCGCGCACGAAGCGCCAGGAGAACGTGCCGATCACGAGGCCAAGGCCGAGCAAGGCTAGCACCTGTGGCCAGAGCACATCCAGGCCCGCCCCCTTCAGCAGGATGCCCCGCAGGAAGGTCAGCCAGTGGTGTGCCGGGATGACGTTGGCAATCCACTGGAGTGCTTGGGGCATCCCCTCAACCGGGGCAGCGTAACCGGTGAACAAGAAGTCCACCATGCCGACCAGCATGACGAGCAGAAAAGCCTGATGCTGGGTGCGCGAGGCTACCGAGATGACCATGCCTTTGCTGAGCTCGACGATCACGTAGAGAAAGCCGACGGCAAGGAGCAGCGGAAAGGATCCGCGTACGGGGATATCAAAGGCGAGATGAACCATGCCGAGCATGATAAGGAAGTCGGTGACGCCAATCATGATGACGGGGATCGCTTTGCCCGCCATGATTTCCAGGGACGAAAAGGGCATCACCAGCAGTTGCTCAAGCGTGCCCAACTCTCGTTCCCGGGAGAAGGCCAGGGCTGCGAAGAGCAGCACCGTGAACTCGAGCATCAACCCGAGTTCGGCCGGAACCGTGTAGAACGCCTCGGTGAGCCTTTCGTTGAACCAGAGTCTCAGGCTGGGAACGAAGCCGGCGAATTGACCGGGACTTAAGCCAAGTCGCTGAAGCATGATTCGCTGCTCGATTGACTGGGCCAGACCCAGAATCGCTCGCCGTGCCGCCAAAGCCGGTGTGCTCTCGGCGCCATTTAGGATCACAAACAGGGAGGGCCGGCCGGAGGACGAAATCAACGCCTCGTTGAAATCCGGCGGGATGATTACGGCTGCGTTGATCTCTCCGCGATCCATCGCAGAGTGGATCGCCTGCATGTCGCCAATCGAAAGCGCAGGCTGGAAGGTCCCCGTATTGTTCAGATCGGCGACAAGCCGTCGGCTGGCGGGCGTGCGGTCATGGTCGAGGACCATGAGCGGAAGGTTGGTAATGGGCCTCGACGTGGCCCAGCCCACCAAGAGCAATTCCATGGCCCCACCGATCAACATGAAGGCCGGCAGCCACCAATCGTTGCGAAGGTGGAGAAACTCCTTGATGATCAGCGAGCCAACGCGTCTCAGCATGGACCTTCCTTGTGAAAGATCCCGACCGCAAACCTGATTCGGTCTCCGGATCAGCCCAGCTTCTTGCGGAAGAAGAGGGCTGCCACACCTGTGAATGCGATCCCAAGAACGACGAGCATCAGCGCGTAGGGCCAGAGCACGTCCAGGCCTACCCCGGGCAGGAAAACTCCGCGGGTGATGATGGCGTAGTGCGTGCCGGGAAGCATCATGGCTTCCAGGCGGACCTCCTCAGGCATGGACGCCAGCGGGAAGAAAATACCGGTCAGGAAGAAGCCTGGAAAGAAAATCACCAGGAACGATAGGGCAAGCGCTGCAGCCTGGGTGCGCATGAAGACTCCAACAATGATGCCCATGCTCAGGACTGCAAACAAGAAGAGCACCGACAAGCCAACAAACAGCAAGAAGTCCCCATTCAGCGATATCTGGAACCAGGCAATGGCCAGGATGGGGATGAGGACCACATTGAGCAATCCAACGCCGATGTAGGGTGAGATCTTCCCCAGCAGTAACTCCCATCGACCGATGGGCGTGGCCAGAAGCTGCTCAAGGGTCCCGCGCTCCCGTTCGTAGGCCAGGGAAAGCGCCACCGAGAGCGCAGGAAAGCCGAGGACCATGGAGATAAGGCCGGGGATCAGGTCGTTACGCGGTCGGAGGTCGGGATTGAACCAGGTCTGGATGCGTACATCAAGCGCCTGAAGCGAGTCCGGCGGGATGCCTGCCGCCTGCAGTTCAGCGGACAGCCTTTGGCTGATGAATTGCTCTGCCCGCCGGGTGATGTGTTCCACCGCAAAATGGCCGCTGTTGGCTTCTGTTCCGTCGATGATGATCTGCATGGGCATGCCCCGGAACGCCTGGATGTCGCGCGCGAAGTTGGGCGCGATGATCACCGCAGCCTTGATCCGTCCATTCATCAGCAAGGCGTCGATTTCATCCATGCTTTCGGCATAGGCATAAAGGTCCAGATCCTGTCCGGCGGTAATCTGCTGGATGAATGCGCGCGAGGCCGGGCTCTTATCGAAGTCGAGCGCTGCGATGGCCACATGCTTGATCTCAACGGTGAGTGAGTAGGCCATCAAGAGCAGCACAAGCGTTGGCGTGAAGAGCACCAGGAATAGGGTGCTCCGGTCGCGCACAATATGATTGAATTCCTTGCGCGTCATCGCCCAAATATGGCGGATGGACATCAGGCCTCCAGCCTTCGAATTCGCGAGATGAACGCTTGCTCCATCCCTGCCTGGGCGATCCGCAGACTTCGGTAGCCAATGCCTGCACTTCCAAGTGCGGAGGCGATCTCGGAGAGACGTCGTTCCGCAGAATCGACTACAACATGCAGGGAATCGCCATAGGTCTGGACCTCGAACACGCCCGGAAGGGAGCTGACCGCCGACTTTGCTCCCAGCCAATCGTCCGGCTGTATTTCGACGATTTCCCCCTCCATCCTTCCCCGGATGTTACGAGGCGAATCGCATTCGATCAGCCTTCCCAGGTGCATCAGGCCCACACGCGAACATCGGTCGGCTTCATCCATATAGGGTGTGCTGATGAGGATGGTTGTCCCCGCAAGGTGCAGCTCGGTAAGAATGTCCCAGAACTCGCGCCGCGAAATGGGATCCACGCCGGTGGTGGGTTCATCGAGCAGAAGGATCTCCGGTTCATGAACGAGTGTGCAGGCGAGGGCAAGCTTCTTCTGCATCCCGCCGGAGAGCTGAGCCGCGCGCCATTCCCTAAATTCCTCCAACCGGGCAAAGGCCAGCAGCCGCTCGGTGCGCTCGGCGAGGTCCTCGGCCGATACGTCGAAAAGCTCGGCAAAGAACGTCAGGTTTTCGAGGACGGAAAGCTCGGCATACAGGCTGAACTGCTGCGCCATGTATCCGACATGCGGCTTGATGCTCTCCGCCTCCTTCTCTAGCGACCAGCCCAACACGGATCCCTGCCCGTCGCTAAGATCCAGCAGCCCTGCCAGCAAGCGCAGCGTCGTGGTCTTGCCGGCTCCATCCGGCCCGACCAACCCGAACAGTTCCCCCCGTTGAATGGACAAGGTCAGCTCGTTGACGGCTCGAATCCGCTTGAAATCTCTTGTGAGGCCGTGGGTCTCAATGACCGGCGTTTCGGTCACCGGCAATTACCTCCGCGAACGTCGAATGAGCCAGAGGACGAGCAAAGCCACCGCCGGCGGCTCCAGGACCACGCCCAAATTTCTCAGACCGTCGCTGAATCCCATGGCCGGGATCACAAACCAGTCGATCAAGCCGATCGCAATTGCGGTGACGATTGCCACGAGGTAGTCGCCCACGACGCCAAAGGGTCGCGGCTCCTTC
>JBFJVD010000056.1:0-13459 GCA_041624375.1 Anaerolineales bacterium | reverse complement strand
GCAGCATCCGATCGCTGAAGCCTTCATCGCGCAGGACAGACTCGACGGCCGGGGAAGGTCCGCCGATCATGAGCAGTCGAAATCGCGGCTCCATCTTCGCCAGCTGGGATGCGGACTGCGCCAGGAACCCGTCGTCATAGGTCGAAACGCCGCTGCGCACAGCGATGAGCGCCTCCGGTGGGAGGCCGTATACCTCCCGCATTTCACGCCGATCGCGTGGCCAGATGAGGTCGATATTCGCTCCTGGCGGAAGGTCCAGGATCTTGTCCGGTGCGACGCCCAGCGAGACCAACAGCTCCCGCAAAGCCGAGCAAGCGACAGTCGCGGCGGGCACGCTCGCGTGATAGCGCTGCTCCCAGAAATCATCCAGCAGACCCAGAAGTCTGCCCAGCCCCCCGTTTCGAAGCTCGGCGATCCCGCTCCGGCCCCAACGGTCTGCCCAATCGGCGACCAGATGGATTCCTCGCCGGCGGAGCCACAACCCTGGAAGAGACACGCTGGGCCGGTGATCGATCGTATGTGCAAGGTCAAATTCGGCTATGCGCAAGCTCGCAATGCGACCGATCGCATCGAACGGACTCAGCCCTCCCTGCCGCAGCCTACCTGGAAGCAAGTCGCCACTCCGCCGGATCTCCACACCCTCGCTCAGTGTGCTTCTGCCTCCGATCCTGACTGATTCACTGGCCGCATACAGCGTCACCTGATGGCCGCGCTGTGCCAGACCGCGAGCCAGCCCGAAGGCACGATGGTAACTCCCGCCCAATCCGTAACGATTGTGCGTAAGCAGCAGGATTCTCACCGAACCTCAACCCTCGGAGACTGCCAGCCGGCGAGCGAGCCCTTTCGCTTCTCCGGCCAACCAAGCGGCTTGGCCACTGGCGTGGATGGGCAGTGTGGCTAGCGCAAAGGCGAGCGTCCTGCCCTCGGCGGCATGGCGTAGCGTGCGAAGGACCAGGCCTCCGAGACGGAGCGGCAGAAGCGTAACCACCAGATGAAGCAGGATTCGACTGCGGCCCCAGCGAGCCTGTTCAGTTCGCAACCAGCCATACTCCTCGCCACGCTCCGCTCGCTCGCCAAGGAACTGGGACCAGGTAGACCGATGATGGTGGTAGACCAGGGCATCCGGGACGAAGCGGATCACGCAGCCTTGGGAGCGCAGCTGCATGCTGAACAACGTGTCGCCCAGCATCAGGTTGCCGGGGATGCCCCCGGCGGCATCGAAAGCCGCACGAGAACAGCTGAGATTCACCGTCGGCGCGATATCCAGCTCGCGTGCCGGCCCGCCGGGCAGCCAGCTATCGAACTTGCCGAAATGAACGCCGAGGTCCAGCCAGCGCTGGCCGTGACAGCCGACGGCGCCTACGCGTACTTCATCCGACAAGGTGCTATCGAGCAAGCGGCTGAGCCAATTTGGCGCCGGGTAGACATCCGGGTCGGTGAAGACCAACCGGTCACTGCGCGCCAGTGTCACCCCGAGATTGCGCGCTGCATGCGGCAGCAACCGCTCCCGGCTGTGGATGTAGCGGAAGCCAGCACCATGCTCCCCAACAATCGCTTCGCAGAGGTCGTCGGGCGAGCTATCAATCAGGATCAGCTCGAAGTGCTCATAGGTTTGGCGCCGCATCGCGGCCAGGCACTCGGGCAGCGTCGCTTCGGATTTGTAGATGGGCACAACAACCGAGGCGCGCGGGAGCTCAAGCATCGCGGACGGTTGTCACTTCGTAGCGTAGAAAGCGTTGTGGTGCATCGCCCTCGCCCGCCAGGAGACCGACGGCCTGACCCAGCGCAGCGGAGAGCTGCGCCAAGAAGATCACTGGCGCCCAGCGGATCAACGGTCGCCAGAATTCTGGCCTGGCGATGGCCAACCGGCCAAGCTTCAGCATACGAACAAGAGGAACCAGCGGCGTCGCCAATGTCCACGCCAGCCGGCGCAGGAGGCTCCAATTGTAGATCCCGGCACGGATCGGGGCGAAGCAACGGTTCCACAGGAAATAGCCAGCAAGGATGTTGCTCAGGCGGGTTTCATTCAGATGCGAGACCTTGCAGGCCGGCTCCATATACAGGCGACCTCCCTTCAGCGCCAGGCTCCACTGCAAAGCCGCCTCGGCGCCAAGCAGAGAATCGAGCCGCTGACCCTGGCCCAGTAGGGCTTCCCGCCGATACGAGCAATTGTGACCAGGCAGGAGTGTATTCTCGCCCGCCAAAGCGGGCGGCAGCCATGGACCATAGTTCATCAACGCGACCGCGTCGCTGATTCCCACGCCAGGGTTGGCTGGGTGGATTTCAAACCCCACCGCATCCCATGGTCCTTGATGGGCTGTCATCAATGCCCGCAGCCAACCCGGGTGCGCCCAGCAGTGGTCCTCCAGGAAGGCAACAAGCGGCGCGGAGGATGCCCGCACCCCATCTGCGCGCACCCTGCCGAATGCCGAGCCAGGTTCGACTCGGACGACCCTGACGCGCGGATCCTCACTGGCATCCAATGCCGGGTGGGACTCCGCTGCTGCGTCCATGAGCAGGACTTCGATCGAACCGGCGCCGTCTTGATGCAGCACGCTTTCCAGTGCCCGGCCAGCCCGGGCGCGGCGCTCGCCGATCAAGATGATGACCGAGAGCTCCGGTGCCCTGGCTGCCTCAGCCACCGCGCTCGAGGCCGCTCGGCCCGGGGTCGCCGGCATCGGCACGGGCAAGCCGGACTTCTCGCCCCACCTGGGGCGCGCCCAGCCATTGCGAGTAGAGGCGAAACACCGGCTCGAGAGCGGCTTGCGGTGTATATGCCGACAAGGACTCCATCCAGCTCCCGCCCGAGTCGGATTCAGCCGGCAGCCTCAGACCTTGGTCCAATCCTTCGGCGAGAGCCGCTGCACTCCGGGTCTCGACCAGGACTCCGAGCGCCGGATGTCGCTGGAGGAGCACGCCGACCTGCCCAACATCAAAGGTGACCACCGGCAGCCCACAGGTCAATGCCTCCAGCAAGTGACGGGGGCCGCTTTCATATCCCGAGGCTCCCACGGCCAGATCGGCGCCTCGGTAGTCGTCCGCCAGTTGGCGGCGCTGGACAGGCAGTGTACGCACGACTCGGGAGCGCACTCCCAGACGAAGCGCCGCCGCATCGATGTCGTTTGACAATCGCCCCTGCCCCACCATCAACAAGCGTACTTCCGGGCGCAATGCGGCGAGGCGGGCGAAGGCTTCAATCAGCAGCAGAGGATCTTTCTGCAGTTCAAAGCGACCGGCATAGATCAAGACCCGGGCATCGTCCGGCCACTGGAACCGCTGACGCAATCTGCGACGGTGGGCCGAACGCACGGCGGGGGGCACCGGGTGGAAGATCTGGCGATCAGCCCATGAGTGAAGATGATGAGTCCGGTCGCCCATCGTGGGGAGCTGCTCGCGAATCCATGCAGGGGTCCGTGGGTCGACCGCGTAGATGGCCGAGGCCGAGGCGAGCTGGCGACGAAGGATCAGGTCGTGAACCGCAGGCCAGCGCCGCCAGCGAACATCCGCGTGCGCGGATCGAACTTCCATCGGATGGTTGTGGAGCACATAGACCGACCGCTGCCCCTTGCGAACTCGGAACGAGAGTCCGGCTTCGAAGCGCTGGAACTGCACAATCGGGGCCGCGCTGCGAACCCGGCGAGCAGCCAAACTGAGCCCAAAGCGCAGGGAGAGAGGGACCCGGCGCACGACCTCCGGCTCAGGGTCTGAAAGCACGGCAAGAAAGCGGACCGGCCGGCCTTCAAACTCAAGTTCCAGCCAGCGCCCCGGCGGCCGGCTCCGCGGATCGGTCGTCAGGCCGATCAACTCCAGCTGCCACTCAGCCGGCGCGCAGCGTAGAAAGCCATCGAGGAAGGTATCGAAGCCGCCAAGTGTCTGGCGCCAGGGATCCCAAGGGTGAACCACACACACCGACGGCAAGCTGATGGGCGAATGCATCGTCGGGGTCAGGCGCTCTCGGGTGAAGCTACCGGTTCACCGGGTTGAGGAATATCGAACCAGCCATGCTTCCGATCGACATAGCCAGGAGCCAGAGCATACAGAATGGCACCGGCCAGCTCAGCCAACTTCACCAAGCCAATCGAAATCATGTAGATTGGCAGGCCGAACCCGCGACCAGGGAGAAGCGAACGCAGGCGCCAGGCTCGCTGCCAGGCTCTGAGCAGCGTGCCGCCAACCACTAGGAATGGGGCCAGCAGCGGAACGCGAGCTACCCAGGCCCACTCTACATCGGAGGCGAGTTGCCGTGTACGGAGATGATACGCCCCAATGCGCAGCCGTTTGGGCCAGAATGGCGCCAGACTGTGCTGGCCTCGAGCCTGCTCACAGAACCAGGGCCGCACTCCTTCGGATCGAAGCTGCACACGAAGGGCATTCACGGCGCCCCCGCCGCTCAAGCCGAAATCCTCCCGGAAACGAAGGCGGCTGTAGAGTTCCTGCCGCATGGCAACGCTGTTCGCGTAGAACCAGGCTGTGAATCCGGATCCGATCCGCAGCCCCGCCCAGTCCACCAAATCGAGCGTGAGCCGGAACGGTCCCTCTTCGTAGCGGGTATTGCCGGCCACCAGGTCGATGCCCGGCGCGAAGCAGCCCAGCAGAGATTCGAGCCATTCAGGCGCATAGATGACGTCCGAATCGGCGAAGACTAGATATTCGGTGCGGGCTTGCTGGATGCCGAGATTCTTGGAGCGATAATAGGTCTGATTGTGCAGCGGCAAGACAACCGATCTCGGAAGCTGCGCCTGGACCCAATCTGAACCTTCGGCGTGTGCCTGGGCATCGAGCACGACATAGAGCGTGCATTCTGCGATGGGATATGTTTGCTGCTGCAGCGAGTGCAGCGCGCGCTCGAAGATCTCCCGGCTCTCGAGGTCGTCGGCGTTCCAACCTTCGATGACGAGCGTTACCTGCTGCGGCGGGATCCGATCGGTCATTTCGTTTGCCTCCCGGCAGTCGAATCGTCCACCGCGATCAGCTCTCCAGCTCGTAGCGCTTCAACCCGGAGAGCTGCGCAGCGATCAGCAGGGGAAACAGCGGGTACCAGATGTAGCGCCGCCACAGCCGCCGCGGCTCGGTCGCCAGGCGGAAAAGCCACTCCAGGCCGCTGCGCTGGACCCAGTGCGGCGCCTGCGGTTTCGCGCCGGCAAGGAAGTCGAACGCAGCGCCAACACCGATCAAGACCGGCGCATCCAGCTCCGCACGATGCCTCGCCATCCAGCGCTCTTGCCGAGGCGAACCGAGTGCCACCCATACGATGTCGGCGCCGGAGCGGTTAATCCGCGCCAAATCGTCGCCAGGTTCATCATACTGACTGGATACAAAAGGCGGCGCGTGAGATCCGGCAATGTTCAGATCCGGGAAGCGGGCACCAAGTCGCTGAATAAAGGAATCGAGCACTTGAGATGCGCCGCCATAGAAGAAGTGCCCAAATCCGAAGTCCTGGAACTGTTCACAGGCAGCCAGCAGCAAATCAGGGCCGTAGACCCGTCCCGCACGCGGGTGGCCGAGGGCACGAAGCAGCCAGACAAGCGGCATCCCGTCGGGCGCAATCAGCCGGCTGCGGTTGAACTCTCTGCGGACGTCGGGATCGCGCCAGCAGGCCATCAAGCTGTGAACCGGGGTCAGGCAGATGTAGCCGCGTGTCCCGCTACGGATATCACCCTCGATCATCGCCAATGTCGCATCCAGATCGACGGCGGACACGCCGACGCCCAACACATTCACCCTGACGACCGCCCTTTGCTCAACCATCGGAGAGTGCTTCATGCCTGCCGGCCAGCCCAAAGCCTCAACCGGCGGCAGTCAGCGACAGGACCCAACAACTGACCGGGCTATTGGCGGACATCCAGTTCAGCTGCTTCAGCTACCGGTGGCCTCAGCGGCGCGGCGCTCGATCTCCTCGGCTGTCACATTCTCCATGTGAGTTGCGATCCACCAGGTATTGCCGAAGTCATCGCGTACGCCCGCCTCGCGATTCCCATAGTAGGTGTCCTCCGGCTCACGCTCCGAGCTAGCGCCCGCCCCGATTGCGCCTGCATAGGTGGCGTCCGTATCTTCAACATAGAGGTAGAATGCCGCCGGGCAGATATTCGCATCCGGTTGAGCTTCGCCCAGCATAAGCATGGAATCACCGATCCGCACCTCAGCATGCAGGACCGAGCCATCGGCCCGCACCAACTTCTCCGTCTCCTCCGCGTGAAATCCCTCCTTCAGGAAGGCGAGCAAACGATCGACACCACGGACCACCAGATAGGGTGTCACGGTGTGGAATCCCTCTGGAATTGGATCAACGGTCATCGTATGGCCTCCCTTGATCGTACAGGCTGGTTCTTAAATTAACTGCGCGAATTCGAACGAGCAGTGGAAGTTCTCGGCGCTTCTGTTGCCGTCGCAGGGCTTTGTGCGGTCCGGGCTTAGCGTTCCGCGGCCCCCTTTGTCGAGCCTGTCATGCTCGATGTGGCTGAGATTAGGCCATCCACTTTGGCTCAGGTGGGTCTAGCTGCAACCATCGACGGGATCGCCCAGCACACCTACCACAGGAGTAGACATTCAGGATGGGATGAAAGGAGCGGGAGGCGGCCCATGTTACGCCGACCTCCGAGCCGTATTATAGCGCGCGGTCCTCGCCGGGATCACGGCATCCGTAGGGGAATCGAGCGCTGGAAGAGATGAGCTGCCTGAGCGATCCACTCGCCGGCAACTATGTCCAGCTCCAAGGCAGACTCGCCGCTAGCCGTCCGGATCCCAGGTGAAATCCGGCCCCTGGTAGAGGTTGATGCCGGTCCGGGAGTAGGTCAGCGGCAGGCCGTGAAGCCGCTCACGCCCCTCACAGATTGTGCAGATGATGGCACAGGGCCGAAACGTCCTGTCCAGGTAGCGCTCCAGCGCTTCGAAGGTGAATACATTCTCGATGCGCACCCCGTTCTGGGGTGCATCGAGCACCCACCAAACGGCGTACTCAAAGTCACCCGAATCCAATCTCAAGCCGACCTGGGTGCAGGCGGCCCGGTCGATCCGATCCGCCGCCTCGGTATACGGTCGCCGCTGATAAGCCTGGGCGGCAAATAACACCTGCTCGGCCGGCACCTGAAAGACGCTTTCGATTCTCGTCGGCCATGGGGTACGGCCGATCACCGGGCGCATATTGTTGAACAAGACGTAGGGGACGGTCATGACCAGCAGCCCGATCGCGAGCAGGGGAGTTATCCAGCGAATACCAAGCCCGGCAGCCGCCACACCGATGAGAGGAGACCAGAGCACGAAGAGCGGAAGGTGAAAGCGGGCGCCGAAGCTCGAGCTGGCCTGTTCCACGAGGAGAACGAGCAGCAATGCAGCGCCGAGCACGACGGCGGCATAGCCCAGCACAAGCCAATTAAGCGTCCTCCGCCATACGGCCAGGACGAGCACAATCGAGGACAGGCCGATCATTCCGAGATGGAGCGGCCCGCCAGCGGTGTCCTCATGATTCCAGGCAGCATTGGCGAGTGACTGCGATGTCACCGAACCGAACAGCGCCGGGAAACGATCCAGCGCGCCCCAGAGGGTTTGATTCAACCCGAAGGAGGGTGTCACCAGATGCAGTGCCACAGCCTGCGCGCCGCGCGGGATCGCCCAGCCCGGCAGAGCCCGCCCCAAGGCGGCTGCTCGCTCCAACAGACCCGGGTGCGGAGGAGAACCCGCGGTAGAACCAGAATCTGATAGCAGCTGGACAGGCGCCAGCTGAGATCCCATCCAGTCACCGCTGCCATAAAGACCCCCGTAGGTTGCCAGATTCCTGGACCACACCCCGGCATTGATCAACGCCACGAGCAGCACGGCCAGCGCCCCCTGCAGTAGGGCGCGACCCCAGCCAGCTCTGCGAGCCGCCACAATCACAAACCCGAGGCCGATCGGCAGCCCATAAGCGAGGAAGGTGGCCTTGGTCATGACCCCGAGGCCCAGGGCAGCGCCAAGCAAGCCGAGTTCGAACCAGGTAAGCCGGCGTCGTGCGCTGAGCATGAGAAGATAGGCTGCACACAATCCCCAGAGCGCAGCCACATAGTCGTTTTGCGTACTGGTGGACTGCAGGATTCCCATCGGAATACTGAAGACAAAGGCGGCGGTCAGAAACCGGCTGAACCCTCGGGCACCAAGCAGCTGGGCGATCCCAGGGGCCAGGAGCGTCGAGCCGACCATGGCGCCCCACTGGACCAGATTGGCGAGCCGGTCATCCCCCCACAGGAGTCGCGAGTGGAGGATCGCCAGCTCAGCCCAGGGTGGCATGAAGAGCTGATGGTTGTAAGCCGTCGCATAGTGCCGCAAGCTGCTGTTCTGGGCCCAATGCATCACACGGCTCATGTGGTATAGGAGTGAGTCGGCGTTGTTCGTCGGCGCGACTACGGCGACGCCCGCCAGGACGACGGCGATCAGCGCCATCGTAGCGATGACAGCGGCCTCGAAGACGCCCAATTCGCCTGGGACCGACCGCAGGATATCCCACCCGATACGAAGTCGGTTGCTCCGCCATCCCCAACTCAACGCCGCAACAAGCGCCAGCGCCCAGACGATAGAAATTGCGGCCCGATTGATCCAGCCGAATAGGCCCAGGAGTTCCGCCGAGCCCGCAACCAGCAGGCCTATGGCCACGAAGGTGATGACCAGGGATCTCCGCCAGTCATTCGCCTCGATCGGTGCCGCCGCCCCGGTGAGGGCGATCAGGAGGACCAAGCCAAAGATGGGTGGAAGGAGAATCAGCATGTCTGCGGTGATGGGGCTCCCATTCACTCCTGATTCAACAGATACAGTTGCACATGGCCGTAATCCGCGTTCAGGGTGAGGTTCTCCGGGATGATTGACGCTCGGCAGACCGTGCAGATCATCGCGCAGGGTTCGAATGCCGGGTCGAGAAGCGCTCTGGTGTGCCTGGACGCGTTGAGATGCTGCAGTCTATACCCGCTCTCTGGCGCAGCGAGAAGGCGCCAGATCGTGTACTCGAGATCGAAGCGCGTGGTTGACAGGCCAACCCGCTGGCACCCTCTATCACGGATGCGCGTGGCGATCTGCTCATACTCATCCCGGATCCCCGGACTCTGGGCAAAGAGGATCACACGCTCGTCTGCCCGAAAGACGCTCTCAATCCGAGTCGGCCAGGGCGTGATTCCGATCACCGGCCGCATGTTGTTGAAGAGCACATAGGGAAGGGCATAGACGAGCATCGCCAGCGTGACAGTAACAACCCATCGCCGTCCCAGGCGGGAGATCACCAGCGCCGTAACCGGTACGGTGAGGTAGAAGAAGGCGATCTGATAGCGCATGCAGAACATCGAGTTCGCGCAGCCTGCAAAGGAAACCAGCAGGTAGCCAATCGCCGCCGCGGCCGCCAGACCCGGCAACAGCCGATCGCCTTGCCCCCGCCCCCTCAACCCGACGACCCCAATGGCCAGGATAGCCAGCACCAGGTGGACTGGATTGCCGCCGGTCATGGCATGGTTCCAGGCCGCTCCACGCAGAGAAGCCACAAAGCGCGCCGGGAACAGCTGCGGAAAGGCCTCCAAGAGACGGAAGTAGGCCAGATTGAAAGACTCGAACGGAGAAACAAAATGCATCGCCAGCATACGCAGGAGGTTCGAGATCCGGCGAGTGCCATCGATGATCTGGGATGCCGGAGAGACAGCAATCGCCTGTGAGATCGACGGCCCCTGGATGGAACCCGTGATCGAGGGGTGGTCAGGTAGGCCTGCCAGCGGCACACTGGGCTGAGCAAAAGCTCCCTCCCCACCGGGAAAGTCAACCGGGATGCTCGCACCGAATGGCCCACCATAGGTCTGCATATTTCGCAGCCACCAGGGCGCGTTCACCGCCGCCACGGCCAGCCCAATGCCCAGACCAACGACTGCTGCGCGGTAGAAGCCGTAGCTCCTGAGCAGCGTCAGCCCGTGCCAGATGACCAACGGGGCCAGGAAGGGGAGGGTCGTGCCTTTGGTAGCGACGGCCAGACTGAGCGCGGCCGTGCGGGCTAGTCGCTCGCTGCCGGTGAGCCTGCGTTTGCTGGCCTGGACAACGAAGAAGGCGAAGATGGTCACCCACAGGCCAGAGAGAATGTCGTTCTTCGGAGTTGTCGCCTGAAGAATGGACATCGGAATGCCAAAAGCAAGTGCGGCGCCAAGCCATTGAGTGCGGCGCCCGCCGCCCAATACGGCGACGATACCGGAGGCGGCGACCACCACGCCCAGCATGCCGAAAGCCTGAGGAAGGTTTGCGGGTCGGTCCGAGCCCCACAACAGGGTGACATGCAGGATTGCGAGCTCGGCCCAATAGGGCCGTGTGTTCTGGCTGTCATAGCTTGTCGGGAAGTGCTCAAGACTCTGATTCTGTGTCCACTGCTTCACCCGCGGCATGTGGTACTGCAGGCTGTCCACGTTGTTGGGCGGGCTGGCAAGCGCAACTGCAAACACCAGCAAGGCCAGCACCACAAAGAGAAGCGGCAGGCCGAACACGGAGAGCTCGGGCGGGCGCAGGGCGGATCGGAAGCGGATCCACCCCCGGCGCAGTCGTCCGCTGCGCCAGCCATACATCGTGGCGCCGACGATGACGGCTGTCCAGCCGATGGCGATGAAAATCCCAGAAAGGGCGCGGAGCGCGCTCGAGATTTCGCTGATCGCCAGGAGGAGGACACCGAACAATGAGACCGCGACAAGGAGGTCGGACTGCCACGGCCTTTCCGTCTCCGACGAGACCGCAGGACGGCCGCCCTCCAGAGACAGAAGCGCCACGAAAGCCAGTGGCATCAAAATCACAAGCAAGACGATCGCCTTGAATGCGCCCGACAGTGAATGTTACCGCCGGTGCGTGCACAACCCATCGAGCAAAGTACGGAGGTCGTCAGATCGACAGACATCGGCAAGGCCAGAGAAGATGCGGGGAGAGAGTCGCCAGCTAAGTTCGCATCCCGGACCATCATAATCGAATTGCCGGAGGTGGGTTGGCTTCCCCTATGGCGCCGAACAGAATCGTACGGCCTGCATGACACCGGGTGAAGCGCGAGGCGTCATACAGGCCTGATGTGGGCTGGCTCGTTTACGGCGCGGGGGATCGTCAGTCTTCGCTCGCGGCCCAATCCTCCAGCCGGACAAAGCCGCGGTCGGTGAGGAATTGCTGGATGCGGCGTGCGTTCTCTTCGGGGGTCGAGCGGACGGTGTCGAGCACAATCTCGGGATGCTCAGGCGCCTCAAACGGATCGTCGATCCCGGTGAAGCCCTGGATCTCCCCGCGCCGCGCCTTGGCGTAGAGCCCCTTGGTGTCGCGAGCCTCGCAGACCTCGAGGGGCGTATCCACGAACACCTCAACGAAGTTATCCGAGCCGACCATGTTGCGCACATCGTTGCGCGTCGCCCGGTAGGGGCTGATAGCCGCTGCGATCACCGTTCCGCCGTGGCGCACCAGCTCGCCCGCCACAAAGCCGATTCGGCGGATGTTTGTATCCCGGTCATCGCGGCTGAAGCCCAACCCTTTGGAGAGATGGGTCCGGACGACATCGCCATCGAGGACCGTGACCTGACGACCGCTCTCTTGCAGCAAGACGGTGAGCACCTCCGCCGTGGTGGATTTCCCCGAACCGCTGAGGCCGGTAAACCAGATGCAGACGCCCTGCTTGTGCCGCGGCGGATAGGATTCGCTCAGGATCGAAGCCACTTCCGGGCGAGTGAACCACTCTGGCAGCTGCTCGCCATTCCGCAGGTAGCGTTCCTTGACCTCGGTGCCCGAGATGCTGGCTGTGCGCGACTTCTCCGGCACCTTCGAGATCTCTTCGTACCGATTCTCGTCGGGCAGGTAGACGAATTCGCGGAACGGGATGACGCCTACCCCGAGTTCTTCACTGAAACTCTCTACCAAATCCTGAGCGTCATACGGTCCATAGAACGGTTTGCCAGTGGAGTCGATGCCGGGGCTGGCATGATCACGTCCGACAATCAGGTAGTTGGCGCCGTAGTTGCGGCGGATGAGCGCATGCCAGAGCGCCTCACGCGGGCCGGCCAGCCTCATCGCCAACGGTAGCAGTGAGAGCAAGACGCGATCCGTTTCGTAGTAACGGGAAGCCAATACGCGGTAGGTGCGGACGCGCGTATAGTGATCCACATCTCCCGGCTTGGTCATGCCGACGACCGGATGGAGCAGCATGGTGCCATCAACTTCTTCGATCGCCCGCTTGGTGAGTTCCTCATGCACCCGATGAAGCGGGTTGCGCGTCTGGAAGGCGACCACATTGCCCCGACCCATCGCCTCAAGCTGGGTTCGCGTCTGCGCCGGGGAGAGGCGCATCCCTTTGAAATCGAAGCGCGGCGGCAGCTGTATAACCTGCAGGCGCCCGGAGAGATTCAGACCACCCCAACGGTGCATCTCTGCGACCAGCGGGTGGCGCGGATCGAGGGTGCCGAACACCTTGGATGCGACGGCATCGCGATCCCACTCGTAAATCTCCTCGACGGTCATCACAGCAAGCAAGTTGTTTTTCGCATTGCGCAGAGCGATGTCTTGATCGAGCGCCACCGAAGCCTCGCGGCTCACGGGCAGCGTGACCGGAATCGGGGATATGGAGTCATCCGGCAAGCGCATCGTGTCCAGCACGCTGGCAAGGTCTGCCTCGCCCATGAAACGGTCGAGCGGAGAGAACGCGCCGATGGCAAGCATCTCCAGGTCGCAGACCGAACGCTCGGAAAGCTGAATGCTTGGCAAACCCTTGGCATAGGCCACGAGGTCGGCTCGTTCATCATCGCTCGCAACCAGATCGATGAGGCGACCGCCGTAGGGTTCGATGAGGGTAGATTGGCGAACTGAGTCCACGATATTTGATCTCCTGCCTATTGAGCGTGTAGGTCCTCGAACGCGTTATTCACCGGCCCGGGTCGCTACACGCCAGGCTGAAGGTGGCGAAAAAAATCCCCGGGATCACAGCTCGCCCGGGACTCCCTCCGATCACGGTCCTTGCAATGAAGCACTGCTGATTCTGGCACGCTCTGTTGAATCCGTCAAGGTATCACCGCCAGCGCGTCTGCGCCGAGCAGAAGCACCCACCAGGCCCCCAGACGAAGCTGCACGCCCAACTGGAGGGCATGGCGCTCGATTTCGATGGCGTCGCCATGCCACACCACAAGCATCATCGGGTAGACGAGCAGCAGCAGGCTGACCGGCGGCAGAATCTCCATCCGATCCGTCGGGCGACCAGCGAAGCGCGCCCACAGAAATATTCCGAGCCCAGTCAATCCCAACGGGATCGAGGCTCGCGCGGGAAACATCGCGTCGGAGAGCAGTGTCAACCAGAGCGGAGACGAAAGCACACTGCTGCGGTACTCGCTCGAATCCCCACTGAGGAGCATGCTGCTTGCAGCCAGGGGCTCAAGCAGCGTCTGCTGCGGACTGGAAATCAGGTAGGCCAGGTACGATGCGCGGCCGCGCTGATCGACCCACGCCTGCACGCCCCCAGGCG
>JBFJVD010000055.1:0-13471 GCA_041624375.1 Anaerolineales bacterium | reverse complement strand
TATGGGGATGGGGCGGTGATGAAGTTGGGGGAGGCGGGCAATCTGGCGGTGGAGGTGGTGCCGACGGGGTCGCTGGCGCTGGATGTGGCGCTGGGAGTGGGTGGCATTCCGCGGGGCCGGGTGACGGAGATCTACGGGCCGGAGGCGAGCGGGAAGACGACGCTGTGCCAGCACATTGTGGCGGAGGCGCAGCGGCTGGGGGGTGTGGCGGCGTATGTGGACATGGAGCATGCGCTGGACCCGACGTATGCGGCGCGCTGCGGGGTGGTGGTGGAGGAGCTGTACATTTCACAGCCGGACACGGGGGAGCAGGCGCTGGAGATTGCGGAGACGTTGGTGAGGTCGGGGGCGGTGGACGTGGTGGTGATCGACAGTGTGGCGGCGCTGGTGCCGCGGGCGGAGATTGAGGGGGACATGGGGGATGCGACGATGGGAGCGCAGGCGCGGCTGATGAGCCAGGCGCTGCGCAAGCTGTCGGGAGCGATCAAACAGACGAACACGGCGGTGATCTTCACGAACCAGCTGAGGCAGAAGATTGGGGTGATGTTCGGCAATCCGGAGACGACGACGGGGGGCGTGGCGTTGAAGTACTACTCGTCGGTGCGGCTGGACATGAGGCGGATTGAGAGCATCAAGGTGGGGCAGGAGATTGTGGGGAACCGGGCGCGGGTGCGGGTGGTGAAGAACAAGGTGGCGCCGCCGTTTCGGGTGGCGGAGTTCGACATCATGTACAACGAGGGGATCTCGAAGGTGGGGGACCTGTTGGACATTGGGGTGGAGCTGGGGCTGATTGAGAAGCGGGGCTCGTACTACAACTATGGCGAGACCCGGCTGGCGCAGGGCCGCGAGAATGCCAAGGAAGCCCTGCGCGAGAACCCCGACTTCGCCATAGAACTCGAGATCCGCATTCGAGAGCTCGCGCAGCTGGGCGGTGGCGCCTACGACGACGCCGAGCTTGAAGCCGACGAGGCCTTCGACGAATACGAGCAGGACGAGCTCGAATTTGAGGAGGATGAGGAGTTCGTCGAGGAAGTGGCAGAGTAACTCGATTGACCTGGGCAGGGCCGGCTCTCACGAGCCGGCCCTTTTTGCATCGGGCGTTCGTCGGACGCTCAGTTGATCTCCTGTCAGTCTTCAAGCGCTATAATCGCGACCATGCACAGCGGCGTGCGCAGGTGGGCTTCCCTTAGACTTCTGATCGTCCCGGCACTCATCGCCGGCTGCGCGAGCGCGGCTTCGCCTGTCGCGCCGGCGCCGGCCGGCGGTCTTCAAGAGCCACTCACCGATCTTCAACCCGCACCCACCGAAGCCGGCTTCGAGGAGCCACAGCCGCCAGGAGAGTGTGAGAACGGGGCGCGGTTCCTCGAGGATCTGACGATTCCGGACGGCAGTTTGATCACACCGGGAGATGAATTTGAAAAGCGCTGGTCGATGCAGAACACCGGAACCTGCGATTGGGGTCCGAGCTATCGCCTTGTACGGCTTGACACGAGCGATCTATTGGCGCCCGAAGAAGCTGCGCTCTATCCCGCCCGATCAGGCACCAATGCCATTTGGCAGGTGACAATGACGGCGCCGGCCGAACCGGGAACCTATCAGAGCCGCTGGCAGGCCCGAGCCCCGGATGGGACCCTCTTCGGCGATATCGTCTTTGTGATCGTTGAAGTCTCTGGGGAATAGAGACATCCCCGAGCCCACCGGGCTCCGGGATGCCGATCGCAGCGAATCGGGACTCCCGCTAGGTTCCCTCTTCCCACGAACTCAGGTATCGCTGCTGCTCCTCGGTGAGGGTGTCGATTTCGATTCCCATGCCTTCGAGCTTCATCCGGGCGATCTCTCGGTCAACTTCTTCTGGAATCGTGTACACCTTGTTCTCGAGCTGATCGGCGTTCTTAAGGATCCACTCGAGCGAAAGTGCCTGATTGGCGAAGGACATGTCCATCACGCTGGCCGGATGTCCTTCGGCAGCGGCCAGGTTCACAAGCCGGCCCTCACCGAGCAGATTGATCCGCCGGCCATCGGCCAAATGGTATTGATCGACATACTCGCGCACCTTCCTCTTCTCGACGGATAGCTCTTCAAGCATGGGGATATTGATCTCGACGTTGAAGTGCCCCGAATTCGAGACAATGGCGCCGTCCTTCATGGCCTCAAAATGCGCGTGGTCGAGCACATTGATATCCCCGGTGACCGTGCAGAAGATATCGCCGATCGGCGCCGCCTGCGCCATCGGCATTACCTGGAAGCCGTCCATGACAGCCTCCAGGGCCGCCAGCGGATCGACCTCGGTCACAATCACCTGTGCGCCCATGCCGCGTGCCCGGTTTGCCAGGCCGCGACCGCACCAGCCATAGCCGGCGACCACGAAGACCTTCCCGGCCAGCAGGATGTTCGTCGCCCGGATGATTCCGTCGATCGTCGACTGGCCAGTCCCGTAGCGGTTGTCGAAGAAGTGCTTGGTCCTGGCGTCATTGACGGCGATGACCGGATAGCCGAGCATGCCCTCCCGCGCCATGGCGCGCAACCGGATCACGCCGGTGGTGGTCTCCTCGGTTCCGCCCACGATCTCGGGAAGCTGGTCGTGCCTCTCCTTGTGGAGCGTGCTCACCAGATCGGCCCCGTCGTCCATGGTGACGATCGGACGATAGTCCAGCGCGGCGCGGATGTGTTCGTAGTAGGTCTCGTTGTCCTCGCCCTTGCGCGCATACACCGGGATCTCGAAATGCGTCACAAGTGAGGCGGCGGCGTCGTCTTGCGTTGAGAGCGGATTCGATGCACAGAGGACAGTGTCCGCGCCGCCCTCGCTGAGGGTGCGCATCAAATTCGCCGTCTCTGTGGTGACATGCAGGCAGGCGGCCACCTTTGCGCCCATAAGTGGCTTCTCCCTGGCAAAACGATCCCGCACCTGACGCAGCACCGGCATCTCCAGATCGGCCCACTCGATTCGGCGGCGCCCGCCCTCCGCCAGCCGCAGATCCTTCACATCGTATTCAAGTTTGGTCATAACAGGTCTTCTTCCTCCTCAGGAGTCATCGGGATGCAGGATTGCTGTCCCCTCGTAGTATCCACAGAATGGCATGAATCCCAATTCTCGGTAAAGGTGAATCGCAGCCGGATTGTCCATGCCCACATTCAAGACGATTGTTTGAATGCCTCTTGCCAGAAGCCAGGCCAACGTTGCCGCCGTCGTCCTTCGCCCCAGGCCCTGGCCGCGCCGGTCTGGACGCGTGAAGACGTTGCCGATTGCCGCGACACTCATGGCCTCCGAGACCACATGCGTGCCGGCAATCGAAACCAGCTCGCCGGCCTCTCGGAGTCCGAAGAACGATCCCGTGCGCAGCTGGCTCGGGTGAAAGGAATCCGGTTGATCGGCGTGGTCGCCAAAGAGCTGCTGGATGGCAGGGAGATCTACCGGCCCGAGCCAGGTGGTTCCCTGCGCAGCCGAGGCGGACGGCGACGATTGGCGATGCACCATCCGCCACATTCTGGCCTGACTGTCCGGCTGCAGCCGAGCACCCAGGCGGCTCCGATGAACGCCAAGAAGCGTGAAGGTGTACCGGCCTGCTGGAATCGAATCGAGCAGCTTTCCCACCGGTTCGGGATCTCCGCATGCGAACAGGACCGGCGGCTCGAGGCCACGATAGATCATCGTCAGTCCAGCCCCAGCGATTCCCCACTCGACCGGCATGCTCTCGGCGGGGTCCAGATCTGCCAGCGCATACGCGGCCCAGACCCGCTCGCGTTCGAGCAGCTCGCGGATTGCACCCTCATCTGACGCCTGCATCACAGCAATCGATCCAGCTCCCCTTCATCGTTGAAATGACGTCGAAAGCGCGTAACGAACTCCTGCAGACTGAACCGGTGCCCCTGCGTGCCTCGATTCTCGATGCAGTACGTCGCCGCCAGGACGCCCATCTGGGTGCAGCGGGTCAGGTCCAGCGAGTGGGCGTAGCCTTTCAGGAAGCCGCCGCGAAAAGCGTCGCCGACGCCGGTCGGGTCGGCCAATTGCCGCTCCGGAACGGCCGGGACCCGGACTTCCTCGTCACGGGTGTAGAGGTCCGCCCCACGATCGCCGCGCGTGATGACGACGAATCGCGCATATGCAAGCAGCTCCTCGAGTTTGAGGCCGGTCTTTTCCTCGATCAGTCCGAACTCGTAATCGTTGACAAAGATGGCGGTGGCGCCGCGCAGCCCGGCGCGGAGCTGATCGCCGTCGAGGCGCACGACCTGCTGCCCCGGATCATACATGTACGCGACCTCAAGGCGCCGGCATTCTTCGACATAGTTGATCATCGCCTTCGGGTCATTGGCTGAAATCATGGCCAGATCAGGTGGTGGATCAAGCTCGGCGAAACTCAGCTCCGCCGCACGCGACATCGCCCCGCTGTAGAAGGTGGCGATCTGCGCGTTGACCTGGTCTGTGTTGACGAAGAAGGAGGCCGTGAAAATGCCTTCAAGCTGGCGGATAGCAGAGGTGTCCACACCGTTCGATTCCAGCCATTCGCGGTATTCTTGAAAATCCTCGCCGACCGTCGCCATCACCCGCGGGCGTTCGCTCAGCAGCGCCAGTGTGTAGGCAATGTTGGCCGCGATTCCGCCCCGCTGGCGAACCATCGAATCGACCAGGAATGAAAGGCTGAGGGAGTCGAGTCGGTCGGGAAGGATGTGATCACGAAATCGACCCGGGAAGGTCATCAGGTAGTCGTAGGCGACCGATCCCGTGAGGACGATGTTCATCATGGCTTCTGCTTCGCGCTGGCAACACCCACAGGAGGCAGCCCCAGACACAAAAAGGCGCTCTCTCGAGAGAGCGCGGGTTGTGGAAACTTGCCGAACTGAAGTGTAGCATGGAGACCCCCCGATCGCAAGGGATTCGAAGGCGAGGGTACCGTTGACACCCTTCCGCGGCTTCCTTTATGATGACCGCCATGCCCGCCCGAACCTACCGCCTGCTCTTCGGGCTCGCCCTTCTCGGCCTTGCCGGGCTCGGCTGCAATCTTGTCGCCAATCTGCCGTTCGTTGCCACACCAACTCCGACGGCGACCGCGACGCCTTCCCCTTCTCCCACGCCAACGCCTACGCCGACACCGCTGCCGGCAGCACGCATCGAGGCGGGAGAACAGTCCCTCTTCAACGGCGATTGGGAGCAAGCGCTCGTCGCCTACGAAGCGGCTCGTCTCCAGTCGAATGATCCCTCCATTCAGGCGGCAGCCCTCTTGGGTATCGGCCTTACTCACCTGAGGGCGGGGGACCATGCCCTCGCAATCCAGGCGCTCACCAGCTACCTGGATGCTTTCCCCGATCACGTTGATTCCGCGGCAGGGTCGTTCTTCCGCGCCCAGGCCCATGCAAGTTTGGGGCAGTATGCAGCGGCCATCGCTGACTATGATCGCTATCTTGCTGCGCGACCAGGGCGCATCGACGCGTATCTGCAAGAGAACGTTGGGGATTTGCTGCGTCAGAATGGACAGCCGGCAGAAGCCGTCGCTCGCTACCGCAGCGCCCTGGCGGCGCCTCACCTGGAGGGAACACTCAGGCTGGAGCTCAAGCTGGGAAGGGCGCTGTTTGAGTCCGGCGCTTTCAGCGAAGCACTGACGCAATTCGATCGTGTCTACGCGCTGGCTGGCGATGGAGCCACCCGCGCGACGGCGAACTACCTCGCCGGCCAGGTGCACGAGGCCGTTGGGGAGCCTGAGCTGGCCTATGCACGCTACCAGGATTCGGTCGACAACTATCCGCAAGCCTTCGATGCCTACTCCGGCCTGATCCGGCTTGTTGAGGCTGGCGTACCGGTTGACGAGTATCAGCGAGGGTTCGTTGACTTCAATGCGGGCGCCTATGAACCAGCCCTGGCAGCCTTCGACCGCAGCTTGGCCGTAACGCCCAGCGCCGCGGGCTACTATTACCGAGGCCTGACCCGGCGTGCGCTCGGGAATCCCACCGGCGCAATTGAAGACTTTAACATTGTGATTCAGTCCTATCCTGGCGAAGCTGTTTATGCACCTGCCTGGCTCGACAAAGCGGTCACTCAATGGGCCTGGCTCGAGGATTACATTGGCGCCATCGAAACCTACCTTGGCCTGGTGGCGGCGCTCCCGCAGGATCCCTCCGCCCCCGATGCACTCTTCTCCGCCGCCCGGACCGCCGAGCGAATCGGAGACCTTACGAGAGCCAGCACCCTCTGGCTGCGGATCCCGGCGGAGTATCCCGCCAGCCCACTCGCCTTTCAGGGAGCCTTCGAAGCAGGAATCGCTCGCTACCGGCTTGGAGAGTTCCCACCGTCTCTTGAGGCCTTTCGAAGAGCTCAGGCCCTGGCGGCTGGAACCGGCGATCAGGCGGCCGCCAGCCTATGGTTGGGGAAGGCGCTGCAGGCGCAAGGCGACATCGACGGAGCGCGTGCGGCGTGGCAGCAGGCTGCCTCAGCGGATCCAACCGGCTACTATGCTGAGCGGGCGCGTGAACTGCTCGAGGGGCGTGCTCCGTTCAGCCGCAGCGCGGTCTTCAACTTCGCCGCCGACCTGGAGGCCGAGCGGCTGCAGGCAGAAGCCTGGCTGCGAGAGAACTTCGTTGTGGATGGCCCCGAGCCGCTCACTGAGGCTGACGCGGCTCTGGCCGCTGATCCCAGATTTGTTCGGGCGCAGGAGTTCTGGCGGCTCGGCCTGTATCTAGAAGCTAAGGCCGAGATCGGGGCCCTGCGGGAAGCGCTCACAGCAGACGCCGAGGCCACCTACCGCTTGCTCCACGAGCTGCTCGAAATGGGGCTCTATCGCGATGCCATCTTCGCTGCTCGCCACATCCTGGCGCTGGCGGGTATGGATGACGCCGCGACGATGACGGCTCCGGTCTATTTCAACCGCCTGCGGTTCGGCCCGTACTTCGGGGAGCTGATCATTCCCGCTGCGCTCCAGAATGAGTTCGACGGCCTGTTCTTACTCTCGGTTGTCCGCCAGGAAAGCCTCTTCGAGGGCTTTGCGACCTCCTTTGCAGCCGCTCGCGGCCTTATGCAGATCATTCCGAGCACCGGCGCCGAAGTGGCGGCACGCCTCGGGTGGCCGCCAGGCTACGATGCGGACGACCTCTACCGGCCGGTCGTGAGCGTCCGGCTCGGGACGGCCTACCTTTCCCAGCAGCGCGAGCTGTTCGACGGCGACCTCTACGCAGCACTTGCAGCCTACAATGCCGGACCAGGGAACGCGCTCATTTGGCATGAACTTGCTCCAGACGACCCCGATCTGTTCCTCGAAGTCATCCGCCTCGCTGAACCTCATCGATATATCCGCACCATCTATGAGGTCTATGCCATCTATCAAAGGCTCTACGGGGCGGACTCCTGACCGTCGAACGCACGGCAAATTCGAATGTGCGCTAAACTAGGCCGGTTTCGTTCACGGACTTGCTTGGGGCGACGTGGAACCTGAACACAACGGTACGTTCTATTCGCTTCTCCTGATCACCGGGCTGGCGTTCATTGCACCGGTGATCAGCAGCCGCATCCGAAGGATCGCGATTCCCATCGTGGTGCTCGAGATCATGGCCGGCGTGGTGATCGGACGGAGCGGGCTCGACCTGGTCCAGCCCTCTGCGATTGAAGATTTCCTGGCCGAATTCGGCTTCAGCTTCCTGATGTTCCTCTCTGGACTCGAAATCGATTTCAGCCTCCTGAGCTTTTCCTCCAGCGGGAGGGAGGGGCGCAGCCGGCTGCGTTCTCCTCTGACCCTGGGATTGCTGGTCTTTGGAGGGACCGTTGGGCTGGCGCTTCTGGGCTCGCTCGGCCTGCGACAGATCGGATTGATCGACAACCCGTTCTTCATGGCCCTGATCCTGAGCACGACGTCTGTCGGAGTCGTAGTCCCGGTGCTCCGCGAGAAACGGCTCCAGACCAAGCATTACGGCCAGTTGGTGCTGGTGTCAGCAACGATCGCCGACTTTGCCACCTTGCTCCTACTTTCCGTGGCGATTGCCGCGCTGAGCGGCGGCCTGACGCTCGATCTGCTGCTGGTTCTGGTCCTCGCAGCCGCGTTTGCGGGGGCAGCCCAGCTGGGCCAATTCGCTGGTCGGGCGCCATGGCTCAAGCGCATGATGGAGGAGCTCGCACACGCGACATCGCAGCTTCGGGTGCGTGGTGTGTTCGCGTTCATGGTGGCTTGGGTCGTCCTGGCGCAAGCGTTGGGGGTCGAGATCATCCTGGGCGCTTTCTTGGCCGGCGCGGTGGTCAGCCTGCTGGGAGGACCCGAGGAATCGCGCTTGCGCGAGAAGCTCGACGCCATCGGCTACGGTTTCTTCGTCCCCATCTTCTTCATCGTCGTTGGGGTGGAGTTCAATCTACAAGCAATCATCGACTCACCGGAAGGACTGCTTCTCATTCCGCTCTTGCTGGGTCTTGCGATGCTGGTTAAGATTCTGCCCAGCCTGATACTGCGGCTGGCCGTGAGTCTGCGCGAGAGCCTGGCAGCCGGGCTGCTGCTCTCTGCCCGTCTCTCCCTGATCATCGCCGCATCCGCGATCGCCCTCGACCTTGGGGTGATTGATGAAGCGATCAATGCAGCCATCATCCTGGTCGCCATCCTCACAGTCTTGACTGCGCCCGTGCTCTTCAACCGTCTCTTGCCTGAAGTCCATCGCGAGAGGCGCGAGGGCATCATCGTGGTGGGCACCGGACAAATCGCCGAGCTGCTCATCCGCCGGCTGCAGGCCAGCGACGATCCATTCATCGTGATCGGTCAGGACAAGCGCCGGGTGGAAGACCTGCGGCGGACGGGTGTGACGGTTGTTGTCGGTCCGCCGGACTCCGAGAGGATTCTGGCTCGAGCCGGCGCAACCCGCGCCGAATCGCTGGTCGTCCTGCTTGAGGAGGCCGAAGTGGTCGGCCGGGTGGCGATGCTGGCACGCAATCAGTTTCAGATTCCCACTGTTGTGGCTCACGTGCATGACCTGGATCAGGTGAGGGCTTTGCAGCAGCAGGGCGTGAAAACGGTTCAGCCGACTCTTGCGACGGCCGTCGCCCTGGAGGGAGCGCTGCGTTTCCCCACGGCCTTCGATGTCCTGATACACGAGGCGGAGGATGTCGAAGTCGGTGAAACTGTGCTCGGCAACGGCTCGGTTGCCGCACTACCGGTGCGCGATCTGCGACTCCCCGGCGACGCGCTCATCCTCTCCATTCAGCGCGATGGACAGGTGATGGTTCCCCAAGGTGAGACAGTGCTGCGGATCGGGGATCGACTGGCGCTGGTCGGCAGCCCCGAGTCGGTTGATCGCGCCGTCAGCCTGCTGGAGGGTTGAGGTTTGAGTTCCGGCCATCTTTGCGCTTTGTGTCTCCAGGACATTCTGTTCTCATCTGAGGTGGCTCGATGAACGACCTGTTGTCGCTGCTTGAGCCCTGGTGGCGCTTTGCAGCTGCAGTTTCGATCGGGGCGCTCATCGGACTCGAGCGAGAATTCGTGCAGCAGCGGACGGAGACGGTCAGTTTTGCTGGGATCCGGACATTCGCCCTCATCGCACTCTTCGGGGCATTGACGGCTTTCCTGACCCAATCACAGGGTGTCCTCATCTTTCTGGCGGCATATGGCGGTCTGGTCCTCTTGGTGACTGGCAATCATCTGGTAACCGTCTACCGCGGCCGCGATGAGGGGTTAACTACGGAGATCGCTGCGCTGCTGACAGCGCTTTTTGGAGCACTGGTCATCTGGGGCTCGGCGGAACTGGCCGGCGCCCTGGGTGTGATCACGGCGCTGCTCCTCAGTTTGAAGCCCCGGCTTCATGAACTCGCCCGACGGATGAGCGCCGAGGATCTGCGGGCTACGATGGAGTTTGCCCTCATCGCAGCTGTGGTGCTCCCGATCTTGCCAAATCGCACGCTCGATCCATTCGACGTGTTCAACCCGTTTGACATCTGGCTTCTGGTCGTCTTGGTGTCCGGCATTGGCTTTGTCGGTTATGTCTTCATGAAGACTCTCGGGGCAGGGAGGGGCACGGGCGCGATAGGGCTTCTCGGCGGCATCGTAAGCAGCACTGCCACGTCGTTGACGCTCGCAGCCCAAAGCCAGACAAACCCGGTGCTCTCGCAGCTGCTTGCTTGGGCGATTTTGCTCGCGACCAGCGTGATGTACCCTCGGGTCATGCTGCTGTCCGCGGTGGTTCACCCTCCCCTGTTGAGGTTTCTGGCGCTCCCGCTTGGCATTTTGTTGCTTGTGACGCTTGGTCTGGCGTACGCAGTCTACCGGAGATCGCAAGTTGAGGCCGGGTCGAAGGGGCCGACGGTATCTCTTGACAACCCGCTGCGCATCTCCGCCGCGATCACCTTCGCGTTCGTGTTTACTGCGGTGCTGGTGGCGACCCGGCTGGCAAGTGAGCTCTTCGGATCGACCGGGCTCTTCATCGCAGGGGCACTGAGTGGTGTCACCGGAGTCGATTCGATTACCCTGAGCGCCGGCCGCCTGGCGGAAAATGGCCAGATCACGACGCAGGCGGCGGCGGTGAGCATCGTCCTGGCCATTCTCACCAACACGGTGCTGAAGGGCTTGGTCAGCTTCTCGCTGGGCGCAAGCCTGCTGCGACGCGAGATTGCATTGGCGTTTGGGACCCTGAGCGCGGTTGGGGTGGGTGTCAGCTGGGTGGTGATCGCTACGCTTCGCTAGCGCAGCAGCTATTCAGAGGTCTCGGGCAGGCGGACGATGATATCCCAAACGCCGCTATCCAGCGTCTTCTCGGTGGGCAGGCCGGTTCGCCGGATGAAATTCAGGATGGGGTAATTGTCGTGGCGGACCGTGGCGCGGAAGGCCCGCACGCCCTGCTTCATGGCGTACTCTGCCAGTCGCCGGACCATTTTCGTGCCAAGACCGCGTCCCTGGTAGGCGTCTTCCACCACCACGGCGACATCGGCTGCGCGCAGCTCATCCTTGGCGTCGATCGCATAGCGCGCGACGGCGACGATCCGCTCTGGGTCCTCGCCATCGGCTGCGACCAGGGCCATCTGTGTCTGGTAGTCCACGGTCGCCAACCGCAGGGCATCTTCATCGGGGAGTTCTGTTCGCTGCTCATGGAATCGCATGTAGATGCTGTGTGCCGACAGGCGGTCGTGAAGGGCCTGGAGGCGGGGCGCGTCCTCCGGCTTGATGGCGCGCAGGACGACGGCGCCGCCTTCAAGGGTGATCGTCTCCGCGATGTTGGGGGGATGGGTCTCGGTCAACGGCCGCCTCCGGCTTCTTCAGGATTCGGCGCGATGCTACCCCGGAAGTTCTCCAGGTTCAAGTGCACCGGATGGCTGGATGACCTGCTGAGCCGGCTATGGATCGGCGTTCCAGGCTCATACCCGCTGTTCCGATGGTCAGAAGATCGGCCCCGAGGGGTGGCAGACGGGCGTTGGCGGGCCGATTGAGCTTTGACAGAAAGGTGATTTCGTGTTATTCTCTAGTTTCGCAAATCCCTAGTGCATTCGGTTCTTGGTACGTCTCTGGGGAGAGAAAAACCGAGGGTGGGCAGTACGCCAACACACGCGCTGGCCAATCCGGCGGTGCCATGCCGGCTGTTCAGCGCGTATTATGTGCTTAATCCGCTTCGGATCAAACCCACCGGTCGACCCGCGAACTGAGGAGTGGTTGTATGGCATCGAACGTTGCCCTGAAAAGGTACTCGCGGATTCCGAAGGCATTTGACCTCCCTCGCTTGATCGAGGTTCAGCTCGAATCCTTCGACTGGTTGCAGGCTGAGGGCATCGCCGAGCTGTTCGACGAAATCTCGCCCATTGAATCCTACAACGGCGGGATGAAGCTCTTCTTCCCTGGCAACACCTCCGAAGCCAAGGAATTCTCGCTGAAGTACTGGTTCGATGAGCCGAAGCACGACATCGACGAGTGCGTCGAGCGGGACATGACCTATTCCGCCCCGCTCCATGTCTCCGTCCTTCTCGCTGGGGCCGACGTCCCCGAGCCGATCAAACAAGACATCTTTCTCGGCGATTTTCCGATTATGACCGAGAAAGGGACCTTCATTATTAACGGCACGGAGCGGGTGGTGGTGTCGCAGCTGATTCGATCCCCCGGCGTCTACTTCGAGGCGCCCGAAGATCGGGCAACGGGTCGGCGCCTGGCGGCCGCCAAGCTCATCCCGGATCGCGGCGCCTGGATGGAGTTCGAGACTCGCAAGAGCGACTATCTGACGCTCAAGTTCAACCGCAAGCGCACCATCCCGGTCACCATCCTGCTGCGCGCGCTCGCCGCTGTGGATGACGGCCTTGAGCGTCCCGCGCTCAAGGACGGGTCCGACGAGGAATTGCTGGCGCGCTTTGCGGAGGCCGACAACAACGAAGACCATCCCTTTATTCAGACCACGATCGATCAGGAGCCGACCTGGGAGATCCCGGAAGGACGCACGGTCGCCGAAGAAGCACTGATCGAATTCTATCGCCGCATGCGGCCTGGCGATCCTCCGACACTTGACAATGCACGCGAATACCTGCGCGATCAGCTGTTTGATCCACGCCGCTATGACCTTGAGCGCGTCGGTCGCTACAAGCTCAATCAGAAGCTCGACCTGGGCAAGATCGTGCCGCTGGAGCACCGTAGGGTCACCAAGTGGGATATCGTGCGCCTGGTGGAGCGGCTGATTCTCATCAACAACGGCGCGGAGGATCCTGACGACATCGACCACCTCGGCAACCGACGGGTGAAGACGGTGGGCGAGCTCATTCAGGCCAAGCTGCGGGTCGGGCTGCGCCGGATGGAGCGCGTCATTCTGGAGCGCATGTCGATCCGCGACCAGGATCAGCTTTCCCCGGTGTCGCTGGTCAATATCCGGCCTGTGGTGGCCGCCATCCGCGAGTTCTTTGGGTCGAGCCAGCTGTCTCAGTTCATGGAGCAGACCAATCCGCTGGCCGAGCTGCGGCACAAGCGGACGGTGTCTGCCCTGGGGCCCGGAGGCCTGCGCCGTGAGCGGGCGGGTTTCGACGTCCGCGATGTCCACTATTCACACTACGGCCGCGTCTGCCCGATCGAGACTCCGGAAGGGCCCAACATCGGACTGATCGGTCGCCTGGCCTCCTTTGCCAAGGTGAACCGCTTCGGTTTTATCGAAACCCCTTACCGTCGCGTCGTCAGCTCGCTTGGCCCGAAGGACAAAGGCCTGGTTGGTCGACGGGTGCGCGGCGACATCGAAGATTCACAGAACGGCAAGGTCATTGCCAAGGACGGTGAGGAGATCACCGAGGCGCTCGCCAAGAAGCTCGCGAAACTGGGCGAACCGGTCCCGATTGTGCCGTTTGTCTCCGACAAGGTCGAGTACCTCTCGGCGGACGAAGAAGACCGCTATCTGATCGCTCAGGCGAACGCGCCGCTCAATGAGCGCAAGGAATTCATCCGCTCGCGGGCGTCGTCGCGGCGGCATGGCGAGTTTCAGTTCACCGAGCCCCATCGGATCGACTTCATGGATGTGGCTCCCCAGCAGGTTGTGGGTGTGAGCGCGGCGCTGATTCCCTTCC
>JBFJVD010000054.1:0-13503 GCA_041624375.1 Anaerolineales bacterium | reverse complement strand
CCGCGCTGCCCGGCGCGGCGTATGCGCAGCAGAGCTGCTCGGGGGTGCTGATCTGTCCTGCGGTGGGGAGGAGCGTTGAACAGGCGCGCTGCCGTAACCGGACAGGGCCTGGTGGAGTACGCAATCATAATTGTGCTTTTGGTGCTTGTCGTTTTGGTTATTCTCGCCATCTTCGGCCCTGCAGTCGGCAACATGTTTAGCAACGTGATCGCAAACTTCTAGGGGGTCAGCCGAAGGGCCGCCGATTCTGGCCGGCCACCTTCCCAAGATGTGGCGGCCCGCGCCAATCCGCGGGCCGCTCGTCATTCTAAGACCTGTCATGGGAGCAACCTGGCGCAGCCGGGGAGCCGGAGCCCGTCCTTTGACGGGCCCTCAGACGTCTGGTAGAATCCCGGACCCAGGAGTGTTGTACCCTTCACTCCGGTGCGCCGCGCTCGGCGCTCCATTTTTGTCGAAAGGGCTTGAGGACCATGAGAGTACTGCTGATCAAGGATGTCTACAAACTGGGCCGTGCCGGCGACGTCAAGCGCGTCGCTGATGGTTACGGCAGGAATTACCTGATTCCACAAGGGCTGGCGGTGAAGGCCACCCCCGGCGCATTGAAGCAGGCCGATCGGATCAAGGAGTCGGCGCAGCGCGAACGGGCGCGCCTCAACCAGGAGATGGGCGCGCTGGCCGAGCAGCTCGAAGGCGTAAAACTGGCGTTCAGCGTGCGCGCGGGCGAAACCGGGAAGCTGTATGGTTCGATCACCACGATGATGATTGCCGATTCGATTGAAAGCGAAACCGGCTTTCGTATCGATCGCCGCGATGTGGACTCTGAACCCATCAAGACCCTCGGGGTCCATCAGGTGCCCATCCGGCTGACCATGGATCTGGTGCCTGAGGTGACCGTGCTCATCCATCGCGAGGGAGAGCCTCCGGAATCTGCTTACGCGGTTGCAGAGCTAGAAGAAGAGGCAGTGGAGGCGTTCGCGGAACTTCAAGCCGAACTTGAAGCTGAGGCGGCGCTTGAAGAGGAAGCGGACGAGGCGGAAGAGTCTGCCGACGACGATGATCCGTATGAAGCGGAAGCGGACGAGCCGGAAGAATCTGCCGACGACGATGATCCATATGAAGGGGAAGCGGACGAGCCGGAAGTGTCCGCCGACGAAGACGCATACGAAGCGGAAGAAACCGCGGCCGACGAGTTCCCGGACGAGGAGGACTGAGTCGGCCACGTGAGGGCCACCGGATGGGAAGCCTTACCCGCCGCCGGTGGCCCTGTCGTTTCTGATCCATTCCATGGAAGACATTGCCAATCAACTGCGTGAAACGCGGGAACGCCTCGGCCTGACTCTGGATGAGGTCGAGCGCGCCACGCGGATCCGGGTGCACCACCTGGAGGCGCTGGAGTCTGGCGACCTTGAAGATCTGCCGTCACCGGTTCAAGCGCGGGGGTTCCTCAAGAACTACGCAGATTTCCTCGGGCTCCACACCGAAGGCATCCTGCTTGCCTATGCCGAGGCCCTCCAGGCGCGGAGCGGCCGCAAGCGGCGGCAGGCAGCGATCGACCAGGCGACCACCCGACCCTCCATTCAGGTCCGTTCATCCCGGCCGCGCTGGCTGTCTGCCGACCTGTTCGTAGCCGCGCTCATCACCCTGGGTGTCGTTGCGGTGCTGTTGTGGGGAGGCAGCCGGGTGATGGCTTCGCTCCGCAGTCAAACGGAGGCGGCCCAGGAAGGTTCCGGGCTGCTGATCCCGACGGAAACCCCCACGCTGGAGACGACGCAGCCGCCTGATTCGGCGGCTGCCAACCCTGCGCCTGATCAGCCCGAGGCGGCAGCTCCCAGCACCGGCACACCGACGCTTCCAGCGCTGGTCGTCTCCGATAGCCCCATCGACTTGCGTGTCGTCGCCGAGCGCCGGGCCTGGGTACGGGTCGTCGCCGACGGCCGCGAGATCTACCAGGGACGTCTCGCCCCGGGCGCCTTCCTGGAACTGCAGGCGGAGGCACAGGTGGAACTCGTCACCGGGAACGGCGCGGCCCTGCGCATCTTCTACAACGGGGCCGATCAGGGCTTGCTGGGCGGCCTGGATGAGGTCGTGATCCGGATCTGGACCCCCACCGGCGTCGTCACCCCGACGCCGACCAACACCCCGCTGCCCACCGAAACGCCGACTCCAAGTCGAACGCCGCGCGTTTCCCCCACACCCGGCTCCTAGCCGCGCTCTGGTTGAGCCTGGCCCGCTTCCAAACGAAAACCTCGCCAGCCGAGGCGAGGTTGGATCGATCGACGTGAGATTTTCGCAGCCCTATGAGGGAACCCCCGCTGCAGCCCCAATATGGCGGTACGCCCATACGGCGGCTTTGGTGCGATCGGACACGCCGAGCTTCTCGTAGATGTGCCGGATGTGGGTCTTGACCGTGTTCTGGCTGATCTGAAGGTGCGTGCTGATCGTATGATTGTCCATCCCTTCACCGATGAGGCGCAGCACACGCACTTCCTGATCTGTGAGCTCATCGAACAGGTCATTTTCGCGGCCGAGCAGGTTCGGGCTCGGTACCTGGGGGATGAGGCTATCCACAGCAGCCATCACGATCTCACGGCTCAGAATGGCTTGACCGGTGGGCGCTACATGGATGGCATTGATCAAGTGCTTGGTGCCCAGGTCCTTGGATAGATAGCCGTCCGCACCATGCAACACAGAACGGGCAAGCTGTCTCGGATCGGTGCTCGAGGTCAGGATGAGGACCCGGACATCGCTGGCTTCGCGCTTCATGGCCGCCAGGACATCCAGACCCGACATATCGCGCAGGTTGAGGTCGAGCAGCACAATATCGGGGCGCCGTTCGGTGAACGCCTCGAGCGCCTTTCGCCCGCTCGAAGCCTCAAAGATCAATGTGAAGCCGTGCCGCTCCAGCTGAAGCCGGATGCCTTCTCGGACAAGGGCTTGGTCGTCGACGAGCAGGATGGTTGGGTGGCGATACGTCACGTCGGCTGATGCTCCCTCTCGGCTGTCGATGAAACGGTTTTGACGGGTGACGGTCCACCCGATGCAGGATCGGTGACCGCCGCCGGCACCTTGGAGGAGAGGCGCAGTTGGGCTCCGTCAAGAACAGGCTCTGCCCCCTTAATGACGGAATCGGGCCACCAGATCGAGCTCCAAGACCACTTTGGATAGAGGATGGTTGGAGGATCGGTTTGGTTCTCCTCATCTCAGACAACGAGAGCAGGCGAGGATTGTTACACCTCGGAAGGAGGTCTTTGGCCGGGCCTTTGGGGTTAGTGGTTGGTCGGGTTTCGGGCGACCCAGGGCGCGCTGCGATAAGAAAAAGCGGACCCTAATCGCATCGAGTTTCACTCTGAAGGGTGACCCCATTCCATCGATTCTGTGGGAAGATAGAGTCCCCACCTTTTGTGCAGGCTGGCTGGCCAAGGCGCTGTGCAAGCTCTGCCCCGCGCATCGGTGAGCGGTCGTACTGTTCTCAGCAACCCTCAAGGTATTGGCTCTTGGCTCCGAAGCGCCTTGCCCGGCAACTCATTCGCCGTCTCCCCACCCTGCTGCTGGCGGGTTTTGTGCTGTCATGGCGGCTGATGTTTGTTCTGGACCCTGCCGACGGGGAGTCGCTGGGTCCTGAGCGCACCCAGACGATCCGTGTTACCTATGAGATTGTTGAATGGTGGCTCACGTCCTGGGAGGATGATCAAGTCCGCTGCCAGGTATTTGTCGAGCACGATCGGATTCCAAGCGGGGAAGAGATCTTCTACGCGTGCGGAGACGCGGAGTACGAGGCGTGGATCGAAACACCGGCATGCGATCAAGCCGGAGATCCTGGCACGCGCTCACTCTGCGAAGGGCGGTACCTCCATCGGGTGGCAGCGACGCCGGCGGAGCGCGAACTGATCGTCGACCTCCCGGAGCCGACGGTCTGGCTATCTTTTCACGGATGCGAACTCAATTTCGATGGTCGGCCGTGCGAAGCAATTCCTACCCTAATCCTGCGCGGCGAGGAGCCCTTGCCGAATGAGGAGATCCTCGCCGTACAGGGTTCCCTCGGCGGGGTTCCATTCTATTGCGAGGCGCAGCACTGCGAGCTGCCGCTGCGCCAGACCGGACCACAGGGTGAGATCCTTGTCTTTTGGTCGGGTTCGAGTTTCGGGGATTCGAGCCGGCATTTCACGGCCCGGGTGCGCGTGCTCCCCGCACGCGCCCATCGTCCCCAGGCAGAGGGATGGTTCGTCGACATCCTGAGCAGCCAGTGGCGAGGATCACCCCCGCTCAGCTGCTCCTTTGCCTGGGACGCACTGCCGCCGCTCGGCGGCCTGCCGGACTGGTTGACGACACCCGAGACTGCGGCGAAGCTGGCGACCGATGAACCCTACGCGCTCCTGGCGGGGTTGCTCATTCGCAACGGCGCGGCGCCCGAAGCCTACGACTGCCCCGGGTTTGGTTTGCTCGAAAACGGGGCGGCCAACGCTTGCGGGATTGAATCCGCTCGCGATGCCGTGGTGGCCTGGCAGAACCGGTTCGACGTACGGATCCTCGAGGTGGCTCAAGCGACGGATGTCCCGGCGCAGCTGCTCAAGAACCTCTTCGCCCAGGAGAGCCAGTTCTGGCCCGGACTGCACGACCTCGCCGACGAGATCGGATTAGGCCATCTCACCGAAGACGGGACCGACACCACGCTGCTCTGGAATCCATCGTTCTACCAGTCCTTCTGTCCGTTCGTGTTGGCTGAGTCCGTCTGCGAACAGGGCTACGCACAGCTCAACCAAGATGCACAATTGATGCTGCGGGCGGCGCTGCTCAACTCGGTCGATGCTCGCTGCCCGAATTGCCCGCTCGGACTCGATCTGAGCCGGGTCGATCTCAGTGTGGAGGTCTTCGCCGAAACTCTGCAGGCGCACTGCGATCAGGTCGGCCGCATCCTCCTGAACACAACGGGCGAAGCCGCCGGTCATGTCGCCGGTTATGTGGACCTCTGGCGCTTCTCGCTGGCCAATTACCACGCAGGTCCAGGCTGTCTGGCGGACGCCGTCTCAACGGCCTACCTGCTGGATGAGCCGCTGGATTGGGCGCATGTCGCCCCGCACTTCACACCGGCTTGTGAGAGCGCGTCGGATTACGTCCAGCGGATTACGCTGGAACCACCGGCACGCTGAGGTCGCCGCTGGATAGGATGAGGGTGAGGTGAGAGAGCGTGGAGCGCGCCAAGGGGGTGAATCTCTGAGGGGGATGTTTCTAGCGAAAGGCAGATCAAAATCATCCCTCCGAGTGATGCGTTGGAGTCGGGCAGAGGTCAAAATAGTTGGGTTCCGGCCCTGCTGGACATCGCGTTGCAGGCTCAGTACACGCGTGGTGCGCATCGGCCGGATCGCTCGGAGACCGGAGGAAATGGGGGAAGCACATGGATGCCAGGCTTCCTGGGCTGAATGAGGGGTTAACCCACAGAGTGCGGCGATTCGAGGGGCTGGATCTCGACCAGATGGGCGAGGGGGATCGCGCGCTGGCGCTGGTCATCGAAGACGATCCGGATGCCCTGCTTCTGTTGAAGCTCAGTCTTCGGCAAGGCGGGCTGAATGTCGCCGGCGCTCTGGAGGCTACGGAGGCGCTGCGGAAGTTCGATCATCTCGTCCCCGATGTGGTCTTGCTCGATCTCGATCTGCCGGAGACATCCGGCTGGACGGTCCTTGAACGGGTCCGGCGGTCGGGCCGCACACCGGTGGTGATCGTGACCGCTGAATCCTCGACCGAAGCTGTTGTGCGCGGCTTGCGCTCCGGCGGCGACGATTTCATCATCAAGCCTTTCCATCCGGTTGAAATGGTGGCCAGGGTGCGAGCCGTTCTCCGCCGGGCTGGCCGAAATTCCGAGGGAAATCGCTACGTCTTTCCCGAACTGGGGCTGGTGGTCGATATCGACCGTCACGAAGTCAGGTTTCAGGGCCGCCGTGTTCACCTGTCGTCGAAGGAGTTCGAACTGTTCGCCTGCCTGGCGCGCCGTGCCCCACAGCCGGTGCCGCAGCGGCTCATCGCCACTGAGGTCTGGGGGGAGGACTCGGTCGCAATCAGGCGTCGGATCAAGTACCTCATCCACATGACCCGGCGGAGGCTCCGTGCCGCCCGCGCGGCGCCCGGGATCATTCATTGCCTGCCGCGCCAGGGTTACCTGCTCCAGACTTCGCCGAACCCTGGGGCGGCCTGACGGCAAACTCCTCTTCCTCAAATGACAGCAATCAAACGGAGCCGCCAGCTGGCGGCTCCGGCTCATGTTCGCGGCAATTGGGTTTGGCTGGAGCTAAATTGGCGGCCGCACGACCGCCAGGTGATCGAACTGCACCGGGGCGGGATCGGCGATGATGAAGAGCCGCCCCCAGACCAGATTTCCATCGCGCTCGATGCAGGTCTGCAGGATCGTCTGGCCACCCACGCCGTAGGTCTGATGAAACAGCCCGGTGCTGGTGAGCAGCGGCGTGCTGCCATTGTCCAGATCACGAAAGTTCGAATAGGGGCTGGTCGGTGTCAGCGCCTGGAAGCGGCGGATGTCGGCAACTTGATAGCGTGCGTGCCGGCCGTCGCCGTAGATGATGATCACCAGATCGCCTTCAAGCAGGCGGAAGAAATCGCTGCCCGCGTGGGTGTTGTGGGCCAGGAGGCCCAGCGTCCCATACTTTCCAGCGGCTCTGAACTGGGTGGCCGTCCCGGGTAGCGTGGAGACAAATCCGGGATGCGTGGCTGGCTGCTGGACGACCCGCAGCGCGAATCGCCCGGGCGCATACACGCCAACCACCACGGAGGCATGAGCCTGCGGCAGGTCGGCTGCAAATTCGTAGAACGAGGGCAGTTGCTCAAGGATCAGCACTTCGGCGGGTTCTTCCGCAGGCTCAATGGAGGCACTCGCCGGGGCAGTGGAAAAAGCCAGGGTCAGGATCAGCAGCATGGCCAACCCCCAACCGATGAGTCGCAGCTTCAGCTGGATCCGCCGTGAACTGGACAAAACCGCCTCCCAGGACCGAAGCGGGCGCGCACGCCCGCAAACCAATAGTTAGTTATTAGTTATAGATTAGTTATTTTCCCGTTTATGTGGGGGGACTGAAAAGCGGTTGTAAGGGGGTGCGGAACGGAAGCGGGTCGGAGGTAGCGGCTCCTCCAACGGGGTGAGGTGGGGTGGCCAGGTGGGTGGCCCGATGGGCGCGGATTTCATTCCGCAGGGTGATCAAGGATTGGCCAATGTAGGAAAGAATAGAGGCACCTCCTTATGGGCGCGGTGCATGCAGGGGTTCGCCCGTCTGTTGTGCGGGGGTGCGCCGGCTGGGCATGTCAGGGGGTGAACTAAGCTACAAGCAACGTCACGCCAGAAGTAACTTCACGGCCGCCGGTCACGGCGTTCGCTGCGTAAACGCAGCGGCTTTGTCTGCTCCGGTCGACGGGTGCTGAGGGGTGCAACGGGAATTCGAGGCTTCGATACTGAGGAGGTGCGTGCATGACCGAACGCCGGGCGACGCGGGACGACAACCTGGCTCACCTGCTGGCGATGGCGATCAAGACCGAACCCATCCTCTTCGACCAAGTCCGTCATCTCGCCACTCGAGACGAGCTGACGGAAGTTTTCAGCGGCTCATTCCTGCTTGCCAATCTCGCCAATGAGATGCGCCGGGCCCAAGCCCTGGACTACCCGCTCGGTCTTCTACTCATTCACGTCTCCTCGCCGGACGCGGATCCGGAGCAGTATGGGCGGTTGGGTTCCGATGAGATGTTGAAACGGGCGGCCCGGATGATCCAGGGCAGCCTGCGGGGCACAGACTGGGTGGCGCGCTCGGAAGGGGATGCCTTCGCGGCCATCCTGCCGGGTTGCAGCGCCGATCAGCTTCCTTCGATCGCCGAGAAGATCGAGCACATCCTTTCAAACACCACATTCACGCTGCCGGATGGACTGCGCGGCGCCATCGAGGCCCGAATCGGTGGGGTGGCCTATGAGGGCTCCCTGACCGCCGAAGCGGAAAACGTGCTGACGCAGCTGGAGCTGCTGGTGCAAAAGGCAAGGGACGACGATCGAATCGTGATTCACCTTGGTTAGCGGCGTGCCCGGAAGCAGGTAGAAGCGAAGCGAGGGAAACCCGGTGGGCGTAGTCGGCAACTGGAAACAACTCAGGGAAGAGATCCGGTCCTTTCCTGATCGGATGACAGAGAAGGACCAGCAGCTAACCGAAGCGCTGTACCGTTATCGATTCCAGCTCACACAACTGAGTTTCAAACCCCAGCGCATCGATCATGAAGTCTGGTCAGCTTACGATGGCATCACGCGCAAAGCCGGTGAGCTGGCGCAGCGCTCGACGGGCCGCCTGATGCTGCCGCCGGGAAAGCTCAAGGAGATCCATCAAGATTGGCAGGAGCTGCTGGCCGCCATCGACGAATTGCTGGATTTCCTGAATGAAGCCAGTGAGGGCGCCGCTTTCTACGACAAGATGGAAACGGCCAAAGACCGCAAACGGGAACGCGAAGCGGTGCGCGCCGTCGAAGATGAACGTGTTCGCGAGGCGAAACGGTCGCTGATCCGCTCGATCCACTATGTGGTATTGCGCGAACGGGGGGAGGACCCAGTCACCCTGGGTTCAGTTCTGCTCGATATGGACGATGCGGTCAACGTCTGGATCGAGCGGCTGCAGCAAGTCATCTCGATGGAGTCCGAGATAGACATCGAGGTGGATGAGTTGATCACACACATCGAAGGGCTGCGGAAGCAGATCATCGAGACCTCGTTTTACGCAGAGAAGGTCAAGCGGGTGGAGGATCACCTCGATGAGACCCTCTCCTTGGAGGAAGAGCTCCAGGCCTTTGGGAAGACGGTCATCGCCGAGATTGAGCTGTATGAGATTCTGGCGCTGCTCCAGGAAGATGTACCGGCCTGCTGGGCACAGGGGCAGTGGGAGAGCCTGTCTCAACATCTGGATACGGTCGAGCGCTTTGCGCGGCGGAGCGAGTCGATGGTGCGCTCCGAGCTCTATGTAAGCCGAAAACGGGGGTTGGCCGTGGGTAAGCGACCCTCGCCGGCATCTGCCCCCAAGGCGCCCGAAGCGGAGAGCGATCAAGAGCGCGAGATCTCCACCAACGAGGGCATGACCCCGCAGCCGTCAGCTGTCTCGCGAGACGAGCTCGAGGCGAAGCTGCGCGAGATCGCAGCGCTCGGTGAAGGCGCGCCCGACCCGGACGGCGATCGTGGATCGAACAAGGGAGAGACCCGGCTCGAGAAATCGGTCCTCGACCCCGATGTCGATGCCAGCGTTCGCATTGCGTTTGAACGGTCGGAAAACGGCGTGGTTCGCGGGGACCAGCCCGGAACAGCCGGCGAGGACGATAGCGGAGGGACTGCGTGAGCTATCCGCGATGACCTGCGCGAAACTGCCGGCGGACGCGCGCGCGAGGCTGCGAAGCCTCGCGTGTTTTCTGTGGGACCACGGTATCCCGCCATGGTACGCCGCTCCGTTCGGTGGAGGGCTGCGATGAATCGCCGCGCTTTCCTGCGCCTCTCCTCCGCCGGTGTCTTCTCGATGGCCGCCCGAGCGCTGCCCTCGGCGCAACTGCCCAAATTGGGGGACCGATGTTGGGCCGAACGGCTCCCGATTCCTGCGAGTGCTCGACGGACCCTGGGCCTTCAACCCGCGCTGAGGATGGATGAGCATGGGTTTCTTGCGCTGGCCTCGACCGGTGGGCCGGCTGAACCACGGCGCGTCCAGGTCTTGCCGACGGCGTGGAATCTGCAGAAGAACAGGCCGCGCCACCGCATGTGGGATCAGCATGCCTGGGGTGTCGTGCTGCACTGGGACGGCGCCCCGACCGGGGCGCTCCGTTCGGCGGCGCAAATGGTGAACGGGCTGAACCACAGCATGGACATCCGCACTGGCGAGGAGGTGCAGAACAGCGCCCACTTCGGCGTAGGGCCGGCGCGGCTCACGCGTGATCCTGGCGATCCCAACGATCCGCTGAGCGTCGCCCAACTCCAGCACCCTTCGCCGGATGGCGTGCCGTATATCGCCTCGCATCTGCGGCCGGAGGTGGGGAAGCCAGACTGGCGGCTCGGGAACGTGCACGCTTCGCTGGCCACGCTCCGTCACCTGCGGATCCGCTCGATTCTGACGGATATTTATGACGGAGTTCGCTTCGACCCGAACTACCGGATGCTGGCGATCGAGATGCAGGGACGCCGCTATGAGCGTGACTTCCCTGCGAACATGCCCTCGGCGCAGCAGATGGCGAACACGCTATCGCTCATCATCGCATTGATGCGGGCATACGACCTGGGACCCTGGGATGTGGTCGGTCACTTCGAACTTCAGCACGACAAGCCGGATCCGGGCAAGCTGTTTATCGCTGGGATGCGGTACTTGATCGGACTCCAGGCGCTGACTGCGGGTCCCCCGTGGCTGGTTCGGCGCGTATTCGGTGGGTTGGATGAAACCAGGTTAGCGGTCAACTATTTCCACGATCTTGCCGCTTACCTTCGGATGGTATCCACGCCGGATACGTTCATCTCATTCGATCAGTTCTTTGGCTTCACGCCGACCTTTGATTCCTTGCTCGAGGCTGCGGTTGGAGAGCCCCCGGTGGGCTCCGGCATGGTGGGGGCTTATTGAGCCGATGTGTGCGACTTCAGCGGACCACAGCGATCTCCAATCCCCATCCCTTTCAAGGCGTGGCTTCCTGCACCTGCTCGGGATGACAGCTGCTGCGGCCGGAATTCCGCCGTATCTGACGGCCCGAACAGGGGGCGCGGCGCCACCGGCGGCGCATGTCTTTCGCTCGCCCCTTGAAGGACAGATCGAGATGGGCTACCGGCATTTCGATGCAACGCGCGACGCGGCGGGCCGGCCGGACGGCGGCCATCACATCGGCATTGATCTCAACCTGGCCGATGGGGATGTCGACGAAGGCGTGGCGGTGCGCACAATTGCCGACGGGGTTTGCGTCTTCGCGGCGGATACCTGGTGGGGCTGTGGCCTCGGACGAATGGTCATCTTGCGTCATGTGCTCCCCGACGGCTCGCAGATTTACAGCCGGTTTGCCCACCTGCAGCGTGTTGACACGAAGCCCGGAGCAGTCTGCTCACGGGGCGAGGTCCTTGGCCGCATGGGTCGCTCGGGCTGCCAGCGCTCGGCCCACCTGCATCTCGATCTCGCGCTCGAACGCACGTGGGAGACCTACTTCCTTGAGCGCCCGTGGTATTACCCGTATCGCGCCCCGCGCTGGTGGCTCAAACAGTACTTCCTGGATCCGTACCTGTATCTGCCACAGGAGCCCGATCCCGCATGGTCCAATCCAATGCGTGTCCGGAGGATCTGATCCCCAGGGCTAGGACCTTTGGGGGACATAAGGGGGCCGGAATTTCATCCCGAGGGGTGATGAGCCCCTTTTCGGATTCGAGGATGATGAGCCCAACGGCAAGCCGGAGGGCGCTGCGACAAGGGGGTTCGGTAGGGAGGCAGGCTTCCCTGTGCGAACCTTCTTCGTGCAACCCCTCATCAAATGTATGCCCATCCTTGCGATTGGGTCTTGCGTTCTCCCAGCCGGCGGACTCGGTCTCTGACGTGCGCTTCTGGCAGACCGCATTCTGGCATGTGTATTCGGAAATGGAGACGGCTGATGTCTCGACGCCTTGAGAGGGGCCAGAGCCTCCTGCTTTGGTCTTTGGTACTCGTGCTTGTCATCTTTCCCATGCTGGCCTTCGGCATCGACCAAGGCAGTCTCTACTGGGCGCGGCGGGAGCGGCAAAAATTGGTGGACGCCGCCTGCCTCGATGGGGCGATCGCGCGGCACATCGGTCAGAATGCGCGCACCGCCGTAATCAACAGCCTGACGAATCACGGGATTCCGACCAGCTTCTACGATCCGCCGGTCGGGACCGGCACGACGCTGAGCAAGGGGATCGAGGTCGGCAACGGAGAGGTGCGGGTGGCGATCTGGGGGGAGACGCTGTCCTGGTTCTCGCAGTTTATCCCCGGTTCGAATGGCTGGGAGATCGGCGCCCGCGCCCGCTGCGATATCGGCATTGGCGGACCTCTCCCGTTGACGCTAAAGGAATGCGAGCTGGCCAGCGGCGCCACCCGCTGTATCAACCCGGACGGCACCGTGAACTACGTTCCCGGTTGGCGCTGGGGGGATGAAATGGCGCTGGCGGGGCAGCAGCACGATCCGAACATCTCGACCGGCATGAGCTACAGCGGCCTGGTGGCGCCGGACATTCGTTGTTTGCGGGACGATGACCAGTGCGCCAGCAAGTGGTGGGTGCCGCCTGTGCCGCCCGGGACTCCCCCCAATACCATCAAAGACATCACGAGGGGCTACATTCTGCGCGGCGGGTATGATGGCCCGGCGCCGGTGCCGGGCGAAAACCTGGGGGCGCTCGACGGCGTGAGCAACCACATGCTGGCGCAGGCGGTGCGGGCGAACTACAACGTCGGCGACGTGGTGCTGGTGATGGTCTACAACACCGGCGAGGTCTACGACGGCAACGCCAATTACGACTACGTGAAGATCATCGGCTACACGTTCGTGCGCATCACCCGATACCGCCCGAACCCGATGAATCCGAACACCGTGCTGGTCGTGCCGCTCGACACGGGCATCTGCAATGATCCGCTCGATCCGACTCCGCAGGACGATATCATCGCCAACCCGGACATCGCGAACGCGCTCTTCAATATGCATCCCATTCTTTTGCCGTGGGACTACAGCTTGGGCGGGGCGGGCAGTGTCGCCACTGGCAGCCCAACCTGCAACTGAGAGGTCCAGCCATGACACCTCATTCCCCAACATCGAAGAAAGGCGTCCGAGGGCAAAGTGTGGTTGAGTTCGCGCTCACACTGCCGATATCCCTGCTGCTCATCATGGGCCTGGTCATCTTCGCCATTGCGCTGGCCCGCTTGGAATCGGTCGAGAACGCGGCCTCGGAGGGCGCACGCACCGCCCAGCGCTGGCGGCCCGGCGGCCCAGAGACGTGCGTGCAGGCGGTTCACAGCGCCGTGGCCCGCTCGACTCCATTCTCGCCCACAGTGACCATCACTGGCTCTTGCCCGACCGATACCGTCACACGCGTTACGACCGGTTCGCTGATCACTGTGCAGGTGCTCTACAACTACCAGCCGATCTTCCTGGGAACGATGTTCCGCGACATGTGGGAACCCCCGTCGACCTGGCCCCTGCAGGCGCAGGTGAGCGTGATGCACGAATGACGGTCTCCTGACGGCAGGGTTGAAAGGGGAGGTAGCGATGGATCTGTTGCAGCGGCTGAAGCAGTGGCGCGTGACGGAATCGGAGACCGAGGAAGGATCTTCCGTCGGCGCCGCTGAAGAAGACCCTTTCGCCTACATTCGTGAGCGCCGCCAGCAGCAGGAAGCTGCTGCCAGCGGGCAGAAGATCCTCCAGGCGCGCCTCGAAGAACGGTTTGTCACTCGGTCGAATGCAGCTTTTGAAGTCCTGGAGTTCGTCGCCGAAGTCCTCGAGCAGCTTCGCACCGCCGCCTACCCT
>JBFJVD010000053.1:0-13585 GCA_041624375.1 Anaerolineales bacterium | reverse complement strand
TCGCGAGACGCAGGAGCTGACCGAGCTTATCAGCAAGATGCGGGACGAAAAAGGCTTTACGATCATTGTGATCGAGCACGATATGCGAGTTGTCAAGGGGGTGTCAGATCGGGTGGTCGTGCTAGACTACGGCCGCAAAATCTCTGAGGGAACGTACGACGAGATCTCGCATGACGAACGTGTCCTTGAGGCCTACCTGGGAAAAAAAACCGCAGAGGCAGCATGAATGTAGACGGTCGAAAAGACGTCGAGCCTGTTCTTGAGCTTCGGCAGGTCGACACGCACTATGGTCCCATCCAAGTCCTCCGTGCAGTTGACATCATTGTCTATCCGGGCGAAATCGTCTGCTTGCTCGGTGGGAATGCCAGCGGCAAAACCACGACCCTAAAGACCATCCTTGGGTATGTGGTGCCCACCAATGGCGATGTCTTCCTCGCTAGCGAGAAGATCAGCGGCCTTGGCACGCAGGCGATTGTTGAGCGCGGCGTCTCCATGGTTCCCGAAAACCGGCGACTCTTCAAGCGCATGAGCGTGAGGGAAAACCTGGAGATCGGCGCCTTCCAGCGCAATGACCGGGATGGAATCCTCGAAGATATGGAACGCGTCTTTGAGCTCTTTCCCAGGGTCAAGGAGCGCCTCGATCAACGTGCCGGGACCTTGAGCGGCGGTGAACAGCAGATGGTGGCTGTGGGGCGTGCCTTGATGGCCCGCCCGAAAGTCTTGCTGATGGACGAGCCTTCAATGGGGCTGGCGCCGCTGCTGGTGGCCCAAAACTTCGAGATCATCCAGCAGATCAACGAACAGGGCACGACCGTTTTCGTCGTGGAGCAGAATGCGAACATGGCGCTCTCCGTCGCCGATCGCGGCTACGTCCTGCAAACCGGCCGGATCGTACTTTCGGACACCGCCCAACATCTGCTGGACAACGAGATGATGCGGCACGCCTACCTGGGCGAAGTCTGAGATCCTCTCCTCGCACGAGCCGCTCTCTGCCGTCCGGGCAGGACGGTTGTGTACCAGCTCTCCCTCACGGATTGAGACCTGACCATGAAGGTACGTATCCTTTCCGCTCGTGAGGTCCGCAGGGCACTGCCGATGGCCGACGCCGTGGATGCGATGAAGCGAGCCTTCTCCCAGCTCGCGCAGGGAGAAGCCGATCTCCCTTTGCGGACGCAGCTTGAAGCGCCTGATCATCAGACGATCAGCCTGATCATGCCCGGTTATCTTCCACGAGAATCGGCAATCGCCGTTAAGCTGGTCTCGATCGGCAGCAGGAACCCGGCGCGCGGTCTACCTTCAATTCACGCCCTGGTTGTCGTGATCGAACCGTCCACCGGCCGCCCGCTCGCGGTGCTGGAAGGGGGATCGCTCACGGCCATTCGCACTGGCGCCGCATCCGGCGCGGCCACGGATCTGCTTGCTCGTCCGGAGGCGCGCACCCTACTGGTTATCGGCAGCGGTGTACAGGCCCACACCCAACTCGAAGCCGTCTGCACCGTACGCTCGATCGAACAGGTGTGGGTGGCGAGCCGAACGTATGAGCATGCCGAGCAGTTCGCGGCACAGATCGCCGGCGTGGACCCTGTTCCGGCGAGGGTTGAAGCGGTCCGGGACCCTCCTTCGGTGTTGCCGCAGGCTGAGATCATCTGCACGGCAACCCCGGCGACCGCCCCCCTTTTTGACGGGCGCCTGCTCCAGGCGGGGACCCACGTCAACGCTGTCGGTTCCTTCACACCGACCATGGCAGAGTTCGACCTGGTGACGCTCCAGCGTTCGCGGGTGATTGTGGATTCAATCGAAGCAGCGATGGAGGAAGCCGGCGAGATCATCCAGGCTGTCCGGCAGGGAAGCTACTCGTTCGACGAGATCGGAGCCGAGTTGGGCGAGATCATCAATGGAAAGAAGCCCGGGCGTCAGGAACCGGGGGAAATCACGCTGTTCAAGTCGGTCGGACTCGCCGTGCAGGACGTCGCGGCGGCGGCGCAGGTCCTGGCCAACGCCGAACGCGACGACCTAGGAACGATCCTCGATCTATGAGAACCGGCGACCTTTTAGATCGGTTGTGCGCATGATTGGCGGGCTGCCGCGCTCTGTTGAGATCGCCATTGTCGGTGGGGGTGTGATGGGTGCCTCCACCGCCTATCATCTCGCCGCGGCGGGCGCCGATTCGGTGGCCGTCTTCGAACGGACGGAACACTTCGAAGATGGCGCCACCAACCGCTGCGCAGGCGGTGTCCGCTACCAGTTCGCGACTGACGTGAATATCCGGCTCTCACTGCAAAGCCTGCCGATGCTCGAGCGGTTCAAGGACGAGATCGGCGTAGATCCGCAGTACCGGGCCTGCGGCTACCTGTTTGTCCTCACGGACCGTGAAGATGTGGCTCGATTCGAGCAGCATGTCAGCCTGCAGCGGTCGCTGGGCATAGACACGAAGTGGCTGACGGGTGACGACGTACGGGAGCGGGTTCCGCTCATGCGGTTTCCAGATGCGCTCGCCGGCACCTTATACGAGCGAGACGGGCTCGCTGATCCCAACAGCGTGCTCAGCGGCTATCTCGCGAAGTCCCGCCAGCTCGGCGTTGAGGTCCACACAGGGGTAGAGGTGCACTCGCTTGCGGTCGAGGATGGCAAAGTTCGCGCGCTCACGGCCAACGGCGAACGCATCGAAGTCGGGGCTGTGGTGAACGCGGCCGGACCCTGGCTTGCAGAGGTGGGAAAGATGGCAGGGGTCGACATCCCCGTGCAGCCCATCCGACGGCAGATGGTGACCACCACTCCACTGCCCGCCCTGCCGCCTGATTTCCCCTTTGTGATCGACTTCGCCCAATCGCTGTACTTCCATCGCGAAGGGGACGGCGTGCTTACGGGCATGTCGAATCCTGATCAGACGCCGGGATTCGACCAGACGCTGGATGAGGCATGGGAGTTGGCAGCTCTTGAGGCGGCCGTCGAACGGATGCCCATGCTCGAGAACGCCGGCCGCCTCGGCGCCTGGGCGGGGCTATACGAGGTGACCCCCGATGCGCATCCGATCTTTGGGCCTACGCCTGTGGAAGGATTCTGGGTGGTGGGCGGGTTTTCCGGGCATGGGTTCATGCACGGCCCAATCGCCGGTAAATTGATGGCGGAATACCTGCTCGATGGCGAGCCAACGAGCGTGGATGTTCGGGGGTTAGACCTGGCCCGCTTCAGCGAACAGCGGCTGATCCACGAATACAACGTGATCTAGACACCATGTCCGCCGAGCTCATCACGATCGGAACCGAACTCCTGCTGGGGGAGATCGTCGATTCCAACGCCGCCTACCTTGCCAGCCGCATGCGGGATGCCGGCCTCGATCTTTACCGGACGACAACGGTGGGAGACAACACAGGCCGGATCGCGGCCGCCGTGCGCGAAGCATTGGGGCGCGCGGAAGTGGTGATCACAACCGGGGGACTGGGGCCGACCGTTGATGATGTAACCCGGGAGGCGATCGCCGAGGCTTTGGGCGTGAGTACGGAGTTTCGTCCCGAGCTCTGGCGCCAAATCAAGGAGCGCTTCGCTCGCTACGGAAGGGAGCCGACAGAGAACAACCGCCGGCAGGCTCACCTCCCGGAGGGCGCGGTGGCGATCGAGAACCCCGTCGGCACAGCCCCTGGTTTCCGACTGGAATCGGAGAACTCCGCTGTGATCGCGCTGCCCGGCGTGCCAGCGGAGATGAAGCATTTATTCGAGACCGAGGTCTTGCCCTACCTCAGCAGCCGGCTGAAGCTGGGGGCGGTCATCATTTCGCGGCTGGTGCGCACCGCCGGCGTGGGTGAGTCCTGGTTGGATGAGCGCATCAAAGACCTAGAAGAGCAGTCGAACCCGACCGTCGGCATCGCCGCCCACCCCGGTTATGTGGACGTCCGGCTCACAGCCAAAGCCCGGGATGAATCCGGAGCGGTAGCGATGCTCGACACGCTCGAAGCCGAGGTGCTCCGCCGGCTGGATAAGGCGGTCTATGGCGTCGGCGAGGTGACGCTCGAGGAAGCTGCTCTGGAGAAGCTTCGCCGGCGGGGCTGGTCGTTGGCCAGCTTCGAAAGTGGGACCGGCGGCGCCTTGGCGGCGCGGCTGGCCACCGCCGGCGATGGCTATCAGGGCGGCTGGACGCTTCCCAAGATGGAGCCTTTCGACACGCTCGAAGCTGGCATGGCTGCCGCCGCCCAAGCCCTTGACTCGACGGCCCGGCTCGGGCTGCGTCTCGTGGATGCCGGGGATCGCCAGCAGATCGAGATCCGTCTCCAATGGCCCGGCGGCGAAGCCCAGGTCGAACGGTCCTACGGCGGCGCAACCGTCAACGCTCCGGGTTGGGCGGCGAGCATGGCGCTTGATTTCATGCGCCGCCGGTTGTCGTCGGATGGGGGCTGAGTTATAATCCGCTCCAGGCCCAGCGGGTGTCGCCAAGTGGTAAGGCAGTAGCTTCCCAAGCTACCATTCACGGGTTCGAATCCCGTCACCCGCTCCTGGATGAAGCGTCCCCTAGAAGACCCCTGCCGGGGTCTTCCTGCTAATCCTCGGGTTGGGACGAAAGACTCTCTGCTCGACAGCTGGGAGTGTCCCCCGGCGTGCACCCGCAATCCGACGCGCGACAGGCAATGATCACTTATGCGCCTTCCCTGAGCAAAGGGTCCGGACTTCTTGCACACGGATGGGTCATCCGTCAATTCGAGCGGGCAGTCCTCAGCATGCAACATGGAATACGATCTCTAGACCGCGATGGATCGCCGGGACGCCAATACAGTCCAAATCTCCCCTTTACCGAGTGGGGATTCGCCTCTACACTTCCTGCGGGGCCAATGAGCCCCTGGTGTTCCATGCCGTCGAGGGAGGCATAGACCGATGAATCGGGTACCATCCCAACGATTCTGGGTTCTGGTCGCCGGACTGTGGGCTGTTCTGGCGATTGCGGCGATTCTCATCGTCGGCATCTTGTATCCACCAGGTTCTGTAGGCGCCTCCCGCATGCAAACCGGCAGCGTGGATCCGGCAGCCGCCACGCTCTGGCAAGACGTTGAGCGGCGCCTGGCCGCGGAGCAAGCGGTCTTCTTCCCCGCGTACGCCTCAATGCTGAAGGTTGAACTCAGGGCATCGACGCTCAGCGCCCGCCTGACGGCCCCTCCGACCGCAGACGAAGACCTGTTCTTTCTCGCCGCCGAGCTCTTCCCGGCCGTTGCCGCTTCCGCCCCGCTCTCGGGTGGTGGGCAGCTCGAACGGATGGAGCTCATCGGCCGGCAGCGGTCGGGCAGCGAGGTGGTGTTCTTTGTGCAAGGCGCGGACGCGATCCGTGCACTGGCACGCGGCGAGCAGGACGTCTATCAACTGATGCGGGGCGAGAACCGCTGAACCGTGCGGGATTGACCCCACGCCGCCTGAAACACCTTACATAACAGCCAGAACGACCTCTTGTTCGCCTGCAACGCAACTGTAAGGCGGCGGGCAAGTCAATTGCACATATAATAGGAAGCCAACGCGGGCAGGGAATCACCTGACTCAGGGAGTCCGGATGCCGGAGCACGCCGCGACAGTGCTTTATGTCGAGGACAACACCGAAAACAGGGTGCTTGTCCGTCGAATCCTGGAAGCCGAGGGCCATTCCGTGGTCGAAGCCGGAACGGCCGCCGATGGGCTGCGCCTGGCAACCGAACTGCGTCCCGACATCATCCTGGTGGACATCAATATGCCGGACGTGGACGGCCTCACCCTGACCTCCCAGATCAGAGCTCACCCGCCCCTGGCCCACACGCCGATCATCGCCATCACAGCCAATGTGATGCGCGGCGACCGGGAACGAACGCTTGAAGCCGGGTGCGACGGCTACATTCAGAAGCCGATCGATGTTGATGTGCTGCCCCGCCAGATCGCACGCTTCTTGCATCAGGAGGCCTGAGCCGGGCCAGAAGAACGGAGAGATCCGCTCGTGACGACCGACATTAAAGACGCAACCGTCCTGATCGTCGAGGATAACGTTTCGAACTTCGTTTTGATGGCCCGCATGCTGGGATATGTCGGGGTGCACTGCGAATGGAAGACCTCCGGGTATGAGGTCGTCGAGTATGCCGACACGCTGCCCCGGGTGGATCTGATCCTGATGGACATCCGCCTCCCCTACGAAGATGGCTATCAGGCCCTGCGCAAACTGCGCGCCTCCGATAAGCTCCGCGATATCCCCGTTGTTGCCGTCACCGCGTATGCGAGTGAGGAGCAGATGAGCCGGGCCCGCACGGCGGGGTTTGACGGCTTCATCGGCAAACCGCTCGACCCCGACCGATTCCCGGAGCAAGTGCGGCGCATGCTCAATGGGGAGCCGGTTTGGGAGATGCAGTAGGTCTCCCATGTTTCGCCGGCTGACCAATCCCCCGACTGGAAAGCGTCCTCCTGCAGCTCGTCCTGGCCCACGCGGCAGCCTGGGGCGCCGCTTCGCCTTCGTTTTCATGCCGCTGACCCTGATTCCGAGCCTGATTATCGGTTTAGCCGGGTATTTCCAGTCTCGCGCCATTCTGGAGCGCCAGGCCGTCGACCAGCTCAATTTCACGGCCGAGACCCAGGCGACAGCCCTGCTTGAATGGGGTCGCGCCCGGGAACAGCTCCTTCAGCTTGGCTCGCAGCGCAGCAGCCTGCTGCAGCCCATCAGTGTGTTGCTCGAGGCCAACGAAGGGCCACGCGCCCAGCCGGCACGTGAGAACGCCCGCCTTGAACTCGAGCGGATGGAAACACAAGAAGGCCAGGTGCGCTTCAGCGACGTGATGATCCTCGACACGGAAACAGGCGAGATCCTTGTCGCCACCCGGCCAGCCTGGGAAGGCTCGAGGTTCGAGCCAGCCGCTCAGGGCCTTCTGCCGAACAACCGGACCCAAACCCAGGCGCTCGTCGATGAAACTTCGCTGTCGATGACGGGCCTGACCGTGGTCACCAGCGCCCCGCTCCGCACGCCGGGCGCCGCCCAAGTTAACGCACTCCTGGTGGGCGTCAACTTCGGGGTCCGCCTCGGCGCGCTTATGGAGGAAATGCAGGTCTTCCAGCAGCAGCGGGGCGTCTTCCGGGTTGAACGCGGAACCACGTACCTGACCGTAGCGCCTGATTTGCTCGTGAGCCTGCCGCGCTACTCCATCGAGCCGCGTGCGGTGCCGGCCAGCGAGCTGCCGATCTTTGGCTGGACTCCCGATGCGCCCTCCGCTGCCCAGACCTATGAAAGTCTCGACGGCATCCCGGTGATCGGCGCCTATGAATGGCTTCCCGGCTGGGGCATGGGCGTGCTGGTCGAGATGCCGCAAGCGGTCGTGTTCGGAGAATTGGACAGCCTGATCCCGTTTGTCATCATCACCCTGCTGGCCAGCATCGTCATCACCATGTCGGTGGTGGCCTTCGCGACACGGCGCACCCTCCGGCCCCTTGAGCGACTGGCCGATTTTGCCGGCCGCATTGCCCTGGGGGAATGGATGTACCGCGTGCCGGAAGAACGGAATGATGAACTGGGCGCGCTCGCCATTGCGTTGAACAAGATGGCCCAGGACCTGAGCGACCTGTATCACTCGTTGGAGGCTCAGGTGCAGGCGAGAACCAAGCAGATTCAAACGGCTGCCCAGGTCGCCCACGATGTCACCACCGCGCCAACGCTGGACGACTTGCTGCAGCGGGCGGTAAATCTGATCCGCGATCAGTTTGGCTACTACCATGTCTCTATCTTCTTGATTGACCGGGCGACCCAGCGCGCCGAGCTGCGCGAGGCCACCGGCGAGATCGGCCAGGTGTTGAAGGCCCGCCGGCACAGCCTTGAGGTCGGCTCTAACTCCGTGATCGGCTGGGTGACCGCCAACAACCAGCCCCGCGTCGCTTCAGATGTGATGGAAGACCCGGTGCACTTCAAGAACGAGCTCCTTCCCGATACCCGGGCTGAAGCCGCGGTTCCATTGCAGGTTGGCGGCGAGGTGCTTGGCGCGCTCGACGTGCAAAGCACCGAGCCCGAGGCTTTCCAACCCGAAGACGTGGAAATCTTGCAGACCCTGGCCGACCAGTTGAGTGTTGCGCTGCAGAATGCCCGCCTCGCCGAAACGTCGATGAACGCAGCCGAACGCGCCCGCCTGGTTAGCGAAGCCACCACCCAGTTCAGCGGTCTGCTCGAAGTCGACCAAGTCCTGTATGCCGCCGCAAGCTCGATCCAACGAGCCCTGGGTAGACCCGATGTCATCGTCAAGCTAGCCTCAGGCAACTCAGAAGCCGGACCACCGTCGGAAAACGGCGGTGCCGGAGATGAGGGCACGACGCGGGGCGATGGGGACGTGAATCCGCTTGATTGGCTCGAGGAGTCCGAATGAGACTCGTCCGCGGCGTCTGGCAGCGGCCCCGCTCGACCAGCGGCGGCTTCGGCTTCGAGGACCTGGGCGCATCCCGGGTACGTCTGCTTAACGGCATGCTCTATGCCGCGGCCCTCCTCGGACTGCCGGTACTGGTCAGCATCGGCCTGACCGCATACCGCGCAGGTCAGGTCAATCAAATCCTGCTGTTTGGCGGCGTCTATGTCGCTGTGCTCGCCATGAGCTTCGGCAGGCGGTACCTCCCCTACCTGCTCCGGGCATTTGGACTGCTCGTCCTCACCTTTGGGCTCGGCGTAAACTCGCTGCTTGCGACCGCGCTCCCCGGAAGCGGACGCATCTTCCTGATCCTGTTTGTGCTCACGGCCACCATGCTCTTTGGCACACGCGGCGGAGTGATCGCGCTCTTGCTGAGCCTGGCAACGTTGATCGGAATCGGCTGGGGCCTGACCAGTGGGCAAATCCCCTTCATCCCGGAAGCCGTCGGCGCGGGCGACCTTGCGGCCTGGCTCACCGCCACCGCTGTATTTGCCCTTCTGACGATGCTGCTGGTCGCCTCCATGGGCATTCTCATTCGGGGGCTCGAGGCCTCGGTCCAGAACCAGCGCCGCCTGGTGAGCAAGCTGCAGGAAGATCAGCAGCTTCTTGAGCGGCGGGTGGAAGAACGGACCAAAGAGCTGAAGCGGCAGGCGCTCCAGCTTGAAACCGCCGCGGAGATTTCGAAGCTGGCGACGACCACGGTTGGGCTGAACGAATTGATGTCCGAAGCGCTGAACGCGATCAGCGAACGCTTTGACTACTACCATGCGTCCATCTTCCTGGTTGACGAGAGCGAGAGCTGGGCAGTGTTGGCAGCCAGCACGGGCGAAGCAGGTCGTAAACTCCTGGCCCGCCGCTATCGACTGGCCGTTGGCAGCGCGAGCGTCATCGGCTGGGTCACTGCACACCGTGAGCCGCGCGTGAGCGCCCGGGTTGAGGAAGACCCCTTCCATTTTCAGAATCCCATCCTGACCGAGACGCGCTCCGAGATGGCCGTCCCGCTCATCTCAGGCGAACGGCTCGTCGGCGTGCTGGACGTCCACAGCACCGAGCCGGATGCATTTCGGGAAGCCGACGTCCGCACCATGGAGGCCATCGCCGGCGACCTTGCCATTGCCATTGAAAACTCGCGTCTGCTGCGGGAGCGAGAAGGACGTTCGCCGACCGCCGCGCCGCAGCTGGGAGAGCGGATCCGGAGCTCTTGGGATCGCCTGAGCCGAGCAGGTGCCCGTTCTGTGGTTGCGCTGCCCGCATCAACTGAGCTCGGTGCACAACCCAAGGAGATCCAGGCGGCCGATGAAGCGCTCAAGACGGGAAGGATTACGCTGCGCGAGGATGGCCGCGAGCTTGCAGTGCCGGTTCAGGTCCGTGGCGAAGTTGTGGCTACTATTGCGGTCCGCAAGAGCGGCGAAGATGGACATTGGACCGACGACGACATCGCCCTGATCACCGCGGTTGCCGGGCAAGCGGGTCTCGCGCTTGAGACGGCGCGCCAATACACGGAGGAACAGCGGAGAGTCGCCGAGCTTGAGGTGGTGAACCGCGTGAGCCAGGCCGCCTCACAGCTCCTCCGTCCAGAAAGCCTCTTTCGCATCGTTCACGGCCAGGTCTCTCAGGTCCTTGGCGACACCGACCTCTTCGTAGCGCTCTATGACCGCGAAGCAGATCAGATCAGTTATCCCTATGTTGCCGAGCGTGGCGAAGTATTGAGCATCCCACCGACCAAAGTCGGACAGGGTCTCACCTCAGTCGTCATCCGTTCGGCCCAGCCGCTGCTCATCGCCGAAGATGCCGAGGCCCGCGCCCGTTCACTTGGAACCAGCATCCTCGGTCAGCCACCACAGTCGTGGCTTGGCGTGCCGATGCTTTCCGGCGATGCAGTTATCGGGGTCCTCGCCGCGCAAGACATGGAAGCGAAGCACCGCTTCAGTGAAGAAGATGCAGCGCTGCTGACAACGATCGCCGGGCAAGTGGCCACCTCGCTCCAGAATCTGCGCCTTCTCGACCAGATTCAGCGGAGCGCTCGCCGGGAACGTTTGATTCACGAGATCTCAAGCAAGGTTCGACGATCGGCGGACATCCAGACCGTGCTCGAGACTGCCGCTCGCGAGGTCGGACGGGCGCTCAATGCCTCTCGGACTTCGGTCAGGCTCGGCGCTGGATCGGGGGGTGGTGGCAGCGTGGAGCCACCTGTTGAAGCGCCACCATCCAGTGACATCGACCTGGCCGGCCAGGAGGATGGGGAAGGATGACGGTGATCGACGACACCCCGTCGAAGTCCTTCGGCCGTCGCCAGGACATTCGTGAGCTGAGCGCTCGCTCCCGCCGGGCAGCACTGACGCTGCTGCCGATCTCCGTTGTCCTTGCGATCCTCTCGCTTCTGTTTGCCCAACGAACCGGGGATACGATTCTCCGCCTGGGGGCCCTCCTGCTCGCCGGGCTGTCCGCACTTTGGATCTGGGCCTGGTTTGCCGGGCGCCGAGAGCGAGCCGTCACCAGCGGTTGGCTGATCCTCAGCGGATTGCTGGTCGCCTTTCCTGCACTTTCGGCCATGATCGAAAACCTCGGCTTTGTGCTTGGAATCGCAAGCATCCTGCTGTTCCCGGCACTGGCAGCCTCCTTGCTGCCCACCGACCACGTTCGTCGCGCCATCTTGTTCAGTGTGCTGGTTGGGGTGAGCAGCCTGATCATCGACTTCTACTCCCCGCTCGATCGACTCCGGCTCGCCCCGCTGGAGGGGGTCCTCCCCCTGATCAGTTCTGCGTTGATTGTTCTGCTCAGCTACATCGTCGTCCGCCAATTCCGCAACTACACGCTGCGCACCAAACTGATCATTGGGTTCCTGGCCGTGGCCCTGATCCCGCTGAGCTTGCTGGCCTACCTCAACGCTCGAGCGACCCGCCAGGCGCTCACGCAGGAAGCGAATCAGAAACTGTTCAGCGCGGCCGCCCAGACTGCCGGATTGCTGGATTCGTTCATCGACTCGAACCTGGACGCAGCTCGCACGCAGGCGCAGATCACCATCTTCGAAGAATTCATGAGCATGCCCGATGCAGAGCAAGCAGAAAGTGAGCTCCGCGAAGATGTGCTCGATCTTCTGCTGGTGTTCAAACGTCGGAACGTCACCAACTTGATGTCCTATGGGTTGCTTGACCGCAACGGGCGAAACATCCTCGACACACAAGAAGCCCTGATCGGCGGGGATGAGAGCGGCCGCGACTACTTCCGAATGGTGATGGAAAACGGTCGGGTTTATGCGTCCCACGTGCAGATCTCTCCCTTCCTCGAGCTGCCGTCCATCTATTTCAGCAGCCCGATCCGCAACGAAGAAGGGCGCATGATTGGGGTGCTGCGCTTCCAATTCCGTGCCCGAGAGCTTCAGGAACTGATCGTTGAAACTGCGGGCCTGGCCGGCCCCGAATCCTTCGCCGTTCTGTTCGACGAGCACTACATCCATCTGGCGCACAACACAGCGCCGGAGACGATCTTGAAGCTGGTGGCGCCACTCGATGCGGCGACGGTCGCTGAGCTTCAATCCCAGATGCGGATCCCGGACGCGCCGCCTGAAGAGCTCACCACGAACCTGCCTGAATTGCTCGACAAGCTCGATCGGGCACGAACCGAACCGTTCTTCGAGGCCGAGGATGTCGCCACGGGTGACCGGATCAACCAGGTGGCGGTCACCGAGATGCAGACCCAGCCGTGGCTGGTCGCTTTCTTCCAGCCGCAAGACGTTCTGTTCACACCGGTGGAAGCCCAGGCGCGCAGCACGGTGCTGCTGGCCATTCTCATCGCCAGCGGGGTTGCGCTGGCCGCGCTGGCGGTCGCCGAGCAGCTCTCGAAACCCATTACCCGCCTGACAGAGGCGGCCATGCGCCTAGCCGAGGGCGATCTGGCCGCCAGGGCTGAGGCCGGTGAAGAGGATGAAATCGGCCTGCTCGCCCACACCTTCAACATCATGGCCGCGCGACTTCGCGATCTGATCACGGGACTGGAAGCCCGGGTTGCCGAGCGGACGCGCGCCCTGGAGCGCCGGGCCTCGCAGCTTCAAGTGGCGGCCGAGGTTGCGAAGGACGCTGCCGTCATCCGCGATGTTGATCAACTTCTCGACGAAGCGGTTCGCCTCATCTCCAGCCAATTTGGCTATTACCATGCGGGCGCGTTCCTGATCGATCCAAGCGGGGAGTACGCTGTCCTGCACGCAGCTTCATCCGAAGGGGGAAAGCGGATGCTGGAGCGGCGACATAAGTTGGCGGTCGGCAAGGTTGGGATCGTCGGATACGCGACCGGCACTGGCAAAGCGCGAATCGCCCTTGACGTCGGAGAAGACGCCATTCATTTCGCCAACCCCGATCTGCCCCTGACCCGTTCCGAAGTCGCTGTCCCACTGGCAGTCGGCGACAGCGTGATCGGTGCACTGGATGTGCAGAGCGTTGAGCCGGACGCGTTCGATGATCAGGACGTCGCTATCCTGCAAACCATGGCCGATCAGCTGGCCATCGCCATTGAGAATGTCCGTCTGCTGGACCGCGAGACCAGGGTCGCCCTCCAGCGGCGGCAGGCGCTGGAGGTCTACCGCAGCCTGACGCAGTTGCTGGGCTATGACGAATTGTTGACGAACGTTGCTCAGCTGGTGGCCGACCTATTCTCCTATGCCCGCGTCACACTCGCTTTGGCGGAGGGACAGGAACTCATCGTGCGCAGCGCGGCGGCTCGAAGCGGGTTCCCGGCTGCGCCGCTCGGCGCCGCGGTCCCCATCGGCAAGGGCATTCTAGGAAGGGCAGTCGCCCAACGGAGTCAGGTCGCTGTGCAAATCGCTGCTGGATCGACGCGCGAATTGCGAACTCCAGATCCACTGCTGGATGACATGCAGACAGCGCTCGCCGTCCCGCTCATCAGCCGGGGCAACATCCTGGGCTCGCTGGGGATCGAGAAGCCGGGAGGCGAGGTTTTCGACGACGACGAGATTGAAGTCGTGGAGTTGATCGCCAACCAGATCGCAGTGGCCCTCGAGAATGCGCGCCTGTTCGAGGAGACCGAGGAGACGCTGAAGCAAGTCGATGCGCTTTACCGCCAGCAAACCTCAACCGCCTGGGCTGAATTGCTCTCCCGCCAGCTTGAACGAGAGCAGCAGGCCCGCTATACAGCCAGCCACGCCCCCCTTCCGGGTTCCAGCTCGAAGATCGAGCGGCCGATCGCGCTGCGCGGCGAGG
>JBFJVD010000052.1:0-13610 GCA_041624375.1 Anaerolineales bacterium | reverse complement strand
GAGCCGGCTGCGCATGGAGGAGGTCGTCTGGGGCGGGGTGACCGTGGATGGCATTCCGGCGCTGGATCAGCCCGAGGTGATTCCGGCAGACGACGCCGACTACCTTGAGCCCGGAGAGCCGGTCTTTGGGATCAGCCTGAACGGGGAAGCCCGTGCCTATCCCCTTCGAATCATGGACTGGCATGAAATGGTGAACGATGTGGTCGGAGGGGTGCCGGTGTCGTTAGCCTACTGCACGCTGTGCGGCGCTGGCGTAGCATATGATGGCCGCGGGCCAGACGGGGTCGTGTTCACTTTCGGCTCGTCCGGCTTGCTCTACCGCTCGAACAAGCTGATGTACGACCGGCAAACGCGGTCACTCTGGAATCAGCTGAGTGGCGAACCGGTCCATGGCGAGCTCGCAGGGCAGGAGCTGCGGCTCGAGCTGCTGCCGGTGGTACTGACCTCCTGGGAAGACTGGCGCAGCCAGCACCCCGACACGCTGGTTCTCAACCTCGGGACAGGTTACGAGCGGGTCTACTTCCCGGGCGCTGCGTATGGCGACTACTTCTCCTCAGAGGCCACGATGTTCCCGGTCTGGCAGCGCAGTGCAGCCCTGGATGACAAAGCGCGTATCTATGCCTTGCAGATCGACGGAATCCCGAAAGCTTACCCGATCGAGCGGCTGGTGGAAGAGCGGGTCGTGAATGATGAGCTTGCCGGGCAGACGGTGGTTCTCATCGCGGCCAGTGAATCGATCGTGGTGGACGGCATCAGTCTGCGCACCGGGGCGGTTCGCTACGACTCCGGTGCAGAAGTACGGGCTTACGAACGGGGCGGGCATCAATTCTCGCCAGGCGAGACCGAGGCCACGGTCCTTGACGAGAACGGACGCATCTGGGACATTACCGAGGAAGCGCTGCTCGGTCCTGAGGGGGAACAGCTTGAGCGGTTGCCCGGGCACCTGGCCTATTGGTTTGGCTGGTTTGCATTCTATCCGCAGACAGAAGTCTACGGTCTACCCTAGCGCGGCGCGCCGGCGGTGCGCTGGATCGAAAGTGAAGACTTGAACATGTATGCGCATTCGAAGACACGCAGCCGAATTCTGGTGGTGGACGACGAGGAGACGATCCGCGAGGTGGTGCGCCGTTACCTTGAAAGAGAAGGATTCGAGGTGTCGGAGGCGATCGATGGACCGTCGGCGCTCGCGCGGCTGTCTGACGAGTGCTTCGATCTGATGATCCTCGATTGGATGCTGCCGGGAATGGATGGGGCCGCCATCGCTGCACGCGTCCGCCAGGAGTCGGAGCTTCCCATCGTGATGTTGACGGCACGCGGAGAGGTGCATGATCGGATCGAGGGCCTCGAGCGCGGTGTCGATGATTACGTCGTCAAGCCTTTCAGCCCGCGCGAGCTTGTCTTGCGGGTGCGCGCCATCCTGAGACGGGCCGAGGAGGCGGCGCTGAGTTCAGCCGATTCAATCGAGCTCCACGGCGTGCTGCTCGACCCCGCGGCGCGCACCGTGTCTGTTCAGGAGCAGCAGGTCAGTCTCACCGCCAAGGAATTTGAGCTGCTCCATTTTCTGATGCGCCACCCGCGGCAGGTGTTCAGCCGAGATCAACTGCTGGACCGCGTTTGGGGCTACGAATTCTACGGGGATCCGTCCACCGTTACGGTTCACATCCGCCGGCTACGGGAGAAGATCGAGCACGATCCCTCCAATCCGGTCCGGCTGCTGACCGTCTGGGGGGCAGGCTATAAGTTCGATGGCTAGCATAAAGACCCGCTTGCCGCGTTCGCTGGGCTTCTTCCTTGGGTTGCTCGGCGCCTTTGCTCTGGCGCTGGTGCTGACGATGTTCCTCATGGACCCGCCGCCGACCGACTTCGCGCAGCTGTCATTGATCTACGCTGGCACGGTGGTCGTGTCGGGGCTGCTCGGTGTCGTGGCCGACCGGCTGGGATGGTGGCGGCGTTTCCGATCCTTGTCGCGTTCGCTCAGCGCTGGCTATGTCCTCGCAGCGGCGCTGACGTTGGTCAGCGTCTGGGTGGCTGCACGCTTGATGTTCCTCAGCGAGCATGATCTCCGCCTCGCCGGCGTGCTCCTGCTCTTCGCAGCGGCCATTTCGGTGGCGATTGGCGCGTTCCTTTCCTCCAGTCTGGCCGATGCCGTGCGCAAGATGGCTGGGGCGGCGGAGCAGCTCAGCCGGGGTGAGTTCTCCACGCGCGTGTCGACTGCGGGTCACGACGAAGTGGCGCGGCTGGCCGACGCCTTCAATCGGATGGCGGAGCGCCTGCAGGCAGCCAACGAAGAATCACACCGGCTGGAAACTGCTCGACGCGATCTGGTGGCCTGGGTCTCTCACGACCTGCGCACGCCGCTGGCTGCACTGCAAGCGATGATCGACGCGTTGGCCGAGGGCGTCGTCGATGATCCGGACACGATCCAGCGCTACCTGCTCCAAAGCCAATCTGAGATTGGCCGCATGAGTGAGCTGATCGACGACCTGTTCGAGTTGGCTCGGCTGGATGCAGGTCGCATCGAGCTGGTCTACGAGCATTGTTCACTGCAGGATCTGGTTTCGGATGCGCTTGGCGGTGCGGCGGCGCAGGCCGAAGTAAAAGAGGTCGAGCTGGTAGGAGCCATTCGGCAGGAGGCCGACATGGTGCGTCTGGCGCCGCGGGCGATCGAGCGCGTACTGCGCAACCTGCTGGACAACGCACTCCGCCATGTGCCCGCTGGTGGAACGATCGAGGTTTGCGCCGAACGCGCCGGCGAGGCGGTGGTGATCAGTGTGCGCAACAGTGGTGAAGGGATCGATCCGCACGTCATGCCGCGCCTGTTCGAGCGCTTCTATCGCGGAGAGCGAAGCCGCAGCCGCGGTGGATTCGATCACGGCGGCTCCGGCCTCGGGCTGGCCATCGCGCGGGGCCTGGTGACTGCGCACGGCGGCAGCATCTGGGCCGAGAACCCGGCGGAGGGCGGCGCCGCCTTCTTCTTCTCCATCCCGGAAACGCCCAGCTTGTGAGCAGAGTCAGCACAGCATGAAGCGTCTCTTCTTCCCGCTGCTTACCGCCGTGCTCGCCGCCTGCGCAGGGGTCGCATCGCCGACGCCGACACCGGAAGACCCGCCGACCGAACCACCCCCGCTGCCGGATTACGGCCCGGCTCCCGAACTTGAAAATGACGTCTGGCTCAACGTCGATGGGCCGCTAAGACTGGCGGACCTGCGCGGTAGGGTTGTCCTGTTGGAGATGTGGACCTTCGGTTGAATCAATTGCCAACGGGTGATTCCCTCGGTGAGGGGATGGCATGAAATCTACGCCGATCAAGGTCTGGTGGTCATCGGCAACCACTACCCAGAATTCCCCCACGAAGCCGATCTCAGCAATCTGCAGGAAGCGCTGAAAGTTCTGGATGTGCCTTATGCGGTCGCTGTGGACAATGAAGGCACAACCTGGCGCGCCTACCGCAACCGCTACTGGCCCACACGTTACCTGATCGACAAATCCGGGCACATCCGCTACCGCCATATCGGCGAAGGCGCCTACGGGGAGACAGAGGCGGCCATTCAAGCGCTGCTCGCCGAACCCGCTCCCTGAGCCTCTCGAACCACCCCTTCGATCTACAAGTAGTATCTTGGGGCCGTCCCGCGGCCCACCCGGAGCCGAACAGGAGTATGATGAAGGCGCGCCTTTCGGCGAAGGATCCGCCGTCTCCTCCTGCCTCCCACCTGCCGGTACGCGACACCGAGAGGAGATCTCTACATGATCCGCTTTATCCTTCAGCGCACACTGCGCGGGCTGATCTCCCTCTTCCTGTTTCTAACCTTCCTCTTCTTTGGGACCCAGCTTCTCATCCCCGGCGATTTCACGACACAGTTCGCCATGCAGCTCAGCCGGTCTGAGCGCGAGGCGATGCAGCTACAGCTCGGCCTCGACCGTCCCTTGCTGGACCGCTACTGGTTCTGGTTGCGCTCCGTGGTCAGTGGGGAATTCGGCAATTCATTCTACGGCTATTCGGTGCTGGAGAACCTGAAAGCCGTTCTTCCACCGACACTGCTGGTCTTCCTGGTCGGGACGATCATTGCGTTCTTGTTTGGGCAATGGCTCGGGAGGGTGACTGCCTGGCGGGGCGCCGGCTTGTTCTCGGGAACGACGACCTTCAGCGCTGTTGCGCTTTATACGGCCTTCCCCCCATGGCTGGCTTTTCTTATGGTGTACTTCTTTGTACGCCGGCTGCACATCTTCCGGCCGATCCTCAGCCCAAATCCCTCGCAAGATTTGAATCCTAGCATTTGGGCCGGGATCGAGGTCAGTCCCAACACGGTCATCAACTGGATTCTCCTGAGCGTCGTGATCGTTGTTCTCCTGCTGATGCTGGTCAGCCTTGCCTTGCGCAGAACCCGGCTCAGGCGGGTCCAGGCCGGCGTCATGCTGCCGGTTGGCGTGCTGGGGTTGGTCGGGAGCTGGTTTGCCTTCGGTTTCGGCATGCCGGCGCTGGATATGCTCTACCTGGCGGCGCTCCCCATCTTCACCTTCGTCCTGCTTTCCACCGGCGACACGATGCTCATCATGCAGTCGACCATGCAGGGAACGCTGGATGATGAATATGTCCGAACGGCGCGCGCCAAGGGGCTTTCGGAGGCTGCGGTGCGCGACCGCCATGCGGCGCGCAACGCGATCATTCCGGTTTTCAGCCGGCTGGTCGTCAGCCTTCCGTACTTACTAACCGGGATCGTGATCATCGAACGGCCTCTGAATTGGCCAGGCATGGGGGAGAATCTGTTCCAGGCGCTCTACACCCAGGATATGCCGGTCGTAATGGGTTCGATGGTGGTTATCGGTGTGCTGGCGATGGTGGCCCGCCTGGGGCTCGAGCTGTTCCAGGTGTTGATCGATCCACGCGTCCGAGACCTGGTCGATCCGTTCGATATGCTCAAGAGGGAGCCAGCGATTTGAACGTTGAGGTCAGTTCGCTGCGTGTTCATCGAGGATTGAGCCGCTGGGACCGGTTCAAGATCCGCCTTCAGCTGCTCAGCCGAAGGGGCCGTGAAGCCTGGTCTGTCTTCGCCCGGAACCGGCTGGCGCTCTTAGGCCTTGTGCTCATTCTGATCTTCGGTTTGATGGCGATCGCGCATCCAATTCTCATCGACACCGTCTGGCCCTCCGGGATCTACGACCCGGAGACAGGCTACGACCTGGAGATCTTCCCCCATCCCTCGCCGCCCTCGGCGCGGCATTGGCTGGGTACCGACAGCCTGGGTCGCGATGTGCTGAGCATGTTGCTGGCTTCAGCCACACCGACTTTTGTGCTGGGCTTCACGGCGGCGATCACGACAGCGTTCATCGGGACGCTGATCGGCGCCGTGGCCGCGTACTACGGCGGCCGGGTCGATTCCGTCTTGATGCACATTGCCGATGCGTTCCTGCTCCTGCCGGCGCCGATCGCCATGATTGTGGTGGGGGTGGCGCTTCGCCATTGGGATGCGGCCAGGCTGGGGGCGCTTTATGGCGCCATCGCCGGCCTGGGCGGGACGGCGGTCGTGCTGCGCTCACAGGCGCTCACGGTGATGGCCAAGCCCTTCATCGTTGCCGCGCGCGTTGCTGGCGGCGGGGTCGGACACATCATTGCCCGCCATCTGATCCCGCATTTGATCCCACTTGCGGCGACGTTGATGATGATCACGGTCACCGGCGCGGTGGTCGCCGACGCGTTTGTTTCCTTTTTTGGGTTGACCCGGCTTTACCTCAATTGGGGGACGATGATCTACCTGAGCCAGGCCTACTCGGGCGCGCTGCAGACCGGCATCGAGTGGCATGTGCTCCTGCCGCCATCCCTGGCCATTTCGCTCTTTGCGGCCGCCTTCTACCTGGTAGGGCGCGGGCTGAATGAGGTGGCCGACCCGCATCAGCGGCGAGATCGCTAGCCCCTGCTTCCAACCAGCTGCGCTGACGACCAACCCGGCGTGCCATGCGGATGGCGCCCGAATGCTGCTGCGGCGATTGAACCTCCCAGCCGCCGGGCTGCTTCCCCTTCACTGTGATTGGCGTGTGAGTCGGGCGGATTGCGGATAGATTCGGCGCTCGCACGCCCGTCCTGACGGACCTCGCTGCGCTTCCCAAGGTTCAGCTGTCGCCGAACAGGGCCTCCGCCCCCTCCTGCGCGCGCTGCGAGAGCGCCTCACCTTCGGCCGCGCCGATGGCGGCGTAGAACGTTTCGTCATAATCGCGGGTACGGACGACAACCGGCATCGGCACCGCATGCCCCAGGATCAGCGCCTGCTGCTGGGTGTCGAGGCGGGCCAGCACCTCGCGCAGGGCGCCTGCGCCGCTCACACCAGAGAACACAGCCCGGATGTCGGCTTCGTTGTCCAGCAAGCAGGTGATGCGGGTGCCGATCTGGCTCATCACTTCGTCATCGATGCCGCTCGGCCGCTGATCGACGATCAGCAGTGTCACGTTGTACTTGCGCAGCTCGCGGGCGATATTTCCGAAGATCGTGTGGCCGGCGATCTGCGGGTCGAGGAATTTGTGGGCTTCTTCGATCACGATGACCAGCGGCTGCGGATCGTCCGCCTTCTTGCCCGCCGCGAGATTCTTCTGCTTGACGTAACGCTCGTGGATACGCCGGGTCAGGTAGTTGGCCACCAGGATGTAGGCCGCCAGCGTATTCCCATAGACTCCGAACTCGAGCACGACGTGGATCCCAAGGTTCAGGCGCCGGAAGATATCCTCGACGATGTCATCGGCTTTGCCGGGCACAAGAAAGTCCATCCTGCGGAAGAAATCGAACTTGCGCTGAATTGCGCCTAGAGTCCCCGCCACAATCCTGCCGCTTTCAATGAGCTCCTGCATCTCATCCGAGTCGTTGTCTTCGTCCAGCAGCTTGGCGATCCAGTCCTTGCCCAGGTGCCGCCGCAGGTAATGCAGGGCGCCGGTCTGCACCTCGCTGAGATCGAGCAGCGACGCGAGCATGATGACATCTTCCGGCTCGATCTGCTCCAGCCCGATGCGCAGCTCGCCGTCGACTTTGCTGCCTCGGGCGCGAGATGTGGTTGGATCGAGCGTGATCACGCTCACCCGGCCGTCCGGGAACAGCTGGCGCAGGCCTTTGACCTCGTGGCCGGCCTCGTCCTGTACAGCCCAACCGTAGTCGTTGTGCATATCGAAGATCAGGGTGGAGGCCAGGCCGGACTGAATCACGCCGGCAAGCACGGTACGGGTAATGAAGGATTTGCCGGTGCCGCTCTTGCCGAAGACCCCGGAGGAACGTTCGACGAAGCGCCGCAGATTAAGGTTGACCTGGACGGTTTCCATGTCGAGCGGCGTGCCGACAAAGAAGTGCTGCTTATCTTCCTCCCCGAATACGCGCTCAACGTCCGCCGGGGTGGCTTCATACACGGGAGAGAAGTGTCCCGGGATCGTCTTGATCGGCCGTGGTTCGTCCTCACCTTCGTCCAGCATGAGCATCGGGCTGACATGCAGCGCCCCATAGGCCACCTCGCCCCGGTAGACCTCCACCAGGAAAGCCTCCTCCTCGTTCGGGGGACGGCGAGCAAGGTCCGGGTTGGTCGAATCGAGGGCGATATCGGTGATGATGCCGAAGAACGTGCGGTCTGTTTGGCCGCTGCGAATGGTGACGTAGCGCCCGACGGCCAGCTTCTCCAACGCCAGGCGCGAGTCCAGTTTCACCTGGAGGCCGGCGGAGAGCGAGCCGCCAACTACCTGGCCAAGGAGCGCCTCGTCGCGCCGCGGCCCGAAGTGACGGTCAAGGTCCGAAGATTCGGTCATCACGGCTCCTCCGGTGTTCTCGCTGCCGCTCGATCGGCGCTCACGCCGTCACCGCCAGGCCGTTCAGGACGGTCTCAAGGCGGGTGAGGTCCCGACCAAGCAGCCGGGCGCAAACGCGGCCCGCCTGCAGCAGGTAGCCCGCCCGCTGCGACCTGGGACGCAGCGCGGATGCCCGCCGGAGCGCAGCGACGAGCAGATCGTCGACGGGAACCTCCGTGGCCGAAAGCAGCAGGGGCAGGAAGTCGAGGGAGGCGCTGAATGCCAGCGCTTCCTCGTCCGATAGGGTGTGAATGGGGGCCAGGGTGAGCGGCGGCTGGGGAGGGAGCCCATAGTGGAATTTCCCTGCGTTGGCGTAGCCGACTGCCAGCGCGCTGAATTCCACGGGGACCTGCCGGTTGGCCTGGCTGTCGGCCAGCTGTTCCGGCGTGACGCCTTCGGCGGTGGCCAGCTGGCGGGCGAACTCGTCGTCCTGGATGCTGATGTCGTAGATCAACCCCACCACCTGCGAGCGGCCCTGCTGGGCCTCAGCCTGGCACAGGCTGCCGAAGGTCGGCAGGTCGGGTTCCGGAAGGCGTATCGCGCCAACGAAGCCGCGCGTGCTGCAGCGGGTCACCCGGCCGATGATCGTGTGATCTGCCATGCTCGCTGATCCTCCCTGGTTACAGCCTGTGGCGACGGCGGGCACCGGTCCAGCGCTTGGTGCGTGCCTTCTGCGAGCTGCGCGCCTCGAGACCGCGCCCCATGGCGGCACGGCCCAGCATCGTCTCGAGCGTCTGCCGCTCGCTGTGGCTCACCAATGCCAGCTCGTGTGCCCGCACGAGCGGATAGGGAAAGCCGCCAGTGGCCTTGCACTGGCCCAGGATTCCGGCATGCACCCATTCCAGCAATCGGGGGGATTCCCCCACCCAGGCCGGGATTTCGATGCGCGCGATGTGCCAATCCTCGCCGGTATTCAAGTAGAAGAACTGCACCTCGTGGCCGGCGGCCCGGAAATCTCGGTTGACGGGGGAGGCATGCACGAATCGCGCGCTACGGTGGCCCGGCGGCAGCTGCTGCGCGAAGAGCGCCCGATCGGTCAGGCCGCGAAAGCGGTTCTGCCGCAGATTGGCCTCATCTACATGCTCGGTGGGGAGCAGCGCCAGGTGGAGGAGCGCAAGGACGCTGGCGTTGCGCGGGCGGTCCATGAACCCGGCCACAGCGGCACCTGCGGCCTGGATCCGATCGATCTGCCGCAGGTAGTCCGCCAAGAGCCGGTCGGCCGGCTCCCGCTGCTGGTCTTGGACTTGCAACGCCAGCCACAGCAGGAGGCCGTTGTCCAGCAGGGCCAGCGTGGGCGCCGGGTGGCTGCTTTCGGCCAGGTCACCGAGCGCAGCCATCTCCGCCACGTCACGTTCTCCGTTGACGAGCGGGACGTTGATCAGGGCGTCGCTCTCGGAGTAGAGATCGGCGTCTTCGTAACGCAGGCTCGGCCGGGTTGAGGTTTTGGGGCGTGAGCCGGTCCCCTGTTCGATGAGGATGGTCCCGATATTGATCAGGTAGTAGAGCAGCGGCGCGTGCCGGTCGGGGTAGATCTGCGATCCGTCGGCGCCGGCGATATTGAGCCGTTCCGGATGGGGCGGGGGAGGAAGAATGGCGTCGAGCGGCTCATCCGTGGGTTTGGCGCCCGGCCAGCGGTCGCCGGCGCGGGCCAGCCGGGCTTCCAACGCTTCGGCCGGCAGGCCGGCGGCCGTGTCAAGCGCCTCGACGGCCTGCGGAAGCAGCTTGGCCAGGCGGGCGGCGCGAGCCGCCGCGGATTCGCCCATTGCGTCGATCTGTGGCAGGAGCTGAGGAAGGTCGAGACTCATGCGTGCCCCTTTCGAACACCTGTTCCGTATTATAAACGGCGCCGGGGAAGGTGCAAGCGCAGCCCGCTGGACGCTTGCGATCCGTTCCTTCCTCCCCTATATTCGGGATGTTCGCGGCCATTTACCCCCACCGATAGGGGATTGTGGCCGCGTTGGAATGGTTGTGCTATACTCCGCGACATGAACGCCGACCGGGCCGCAACCGATGCCCTCGCCGACGGTCTGCGCAAGCACGGTCTCGAGGGGCCGGCGCTGTTCGTGCTGGAAGCCATTGGCCCTCTGGCTGTCGTCGGTGCACAAGCCGCCTACTTGCTCGAGCCCTTCTTCGGTCCGGGTGGACGTGCGCGCGCGGTGGCGCGCTTGCTCGAGAACGAGCAAGAACGGGCGCATTTCTTAGGGCGTTTGCGGGAGGGAGGCAAACGGTGACCGTTGAGGGGCTGGTCGGGATCACCCTCCTGGTAGTTTTTGTCATCCTCATCCTGCTCTTCGCCGGGCTGCGCGACCGCTGGCCGGTCGTACTCCGACCGATTGAGTCCTTCCGCCTCCTGGGGCAGCGGATCGAACGGGCCGTTGAAGCGGGCCAGCGCGTCCACCTCTCTCTCGGAACCGGGTCGGTCATCGGCTCCGACAGCGCCCCAGCGCTCGCCGGTCTGGCGGTGCTTGGCAAGGTGGCGCGCGAGACCTCGATGAGCGACCGCCCGGTGGTGGTAACCGCCGGGGACGGCGCCATGACGCTGCTGGCCCAGGACACCCTTCGCGCCGCCTACAACGAGGCGGGTGCCAAAGACCGCTACCGGGCGACCTCTGGCCGCCTGTTGGCCCCTACTCCATTCTCCTACATCGCCGGCCTGCCGGTGCTGCTCGCCTCGGAGGATGTCTCGGTTCATATGCTGATCGGGTCGTTTGGCGCTGAAGGCGCGCTTGGCGCGGACTTCGGCGAAAGGAACCGGATCTTTGTTCTGGCCGGCACGGACGATGTCCAGTCGCAGGCACTGCTTTTCGCCACCGCCGACCATCCACTGATCGGCGAAGAGGTCTTCGCCAGCGGAGCCTATCTGAATGTCGGTCATTTGCATCGCTCCAGCATCCGCGCGCAGGATGTGGTGCGGTTGCTGGTTGTGGTGGCAATCCTGATCGGCACCCTGCTGCGCACCCTGGGGGTCGGGCTGTGAAGATCGGCACCTACATGATTTGGGCGGCAGTCGCTATTGGCACCGGCTTGCTCGTTCTGCTCGGCTACTTCATTGAGCTGCAGGTGCTGCTTGGATTGAGGCTACTGCTGCTGCAATGGGCGGTTCTCCTGGCAGCCGCGGCGCTCCTGGTTGGCCTGTTCAATCTGCTCTCCGTTCATTGGAGCAAAGTCAGCCTGCAGGAGGTCGGCTGGCCGTACAGCGCGATTCTGATCCTCTTCTTTCTGGTCACCCTCGTCTTGGGATTAATCTTCGGTCCGGATTATGAGGTGGTGCGACTGCTGTTCAACTACGTCCAGCTTCCGGTCGAAGCCAGCCTGACGGCCCTGCTGGCGGTGGCGCTGACATTGGCTGGCTTCCGGCTGGTAAGCCGGCGAAGAGACCTGGTCAGTGTGATCTTCCTGGGCAGCGCTCTGCTGGTCTTAATTGGGACCGGACCGTGGCCGGTGGCCAGCGATAGTTTCATCGCCCAGGGATTTGGTGATCTGCGGGCATGGATCAGCCAGGTCTGGGCGGCCGGCGGGGCGCGCGGCGTCCTGTTAGGCGTCGCCCTGGGCGCGGTCACGACGGGTCTCCGCATCCTGCTGGCGGCCGACAGGCCGTACGGGGACTGATTTCAATGGCTGATGTGCGCTGCCCGATGTGCGGCAAGCCCAACGAAGAGCACGCAGAAGTCTGCGAGTTCTGTGGCGCGCGGATCAAGCCTCTGACGGTCGGCGACAGCCCGCCGGAATCGGAGTTCCCGGGCGCGCAACAGCCTGAGAACGGGGACACCTGGCTGAGCCGAATGCGCCCTGAGGGGGACGAGCCGGAACCGGAAGATGCCCAGGAGGGGGAATGGCTGGGCCGCCTGGATGACCTCTCGGACGACGACGATGAGGGGCAGGCCGCCGATTGGCTGAGTCGCATCGGGCCGGATGAAGAGCCTGCGCTTCCCGAGGAGCCTGAAGCCGAGCCTACCTGGGATCTTGAGACGGGTGCCGAATCCGGGCTCGATCAGCCCTCCGACGGTGAAGGCGAGGAGGCTGAGCCGGAGGCGGAAGAGGAAGAGGTCCCCGACTGGCTGGGTCGTCTGCGGGAATCCGAGCCCCAGGTCACGAGCGGGGAGAGCCCGGCGGAAGACGAGCCGCCGGCCGCCGATGCCCCCGGCGCGTTCGATCCAGCCGGCTTCGATGCCGAAGGCGACGAGGAACCACCGGCATTTGAGGACGAGCCTGAGTCCGAACAACCGGAGTGGCTCAGCGGCATGCGCGAGATCGAGTCCGAAGAAGAGGGGCCGCCCGAGGGGGAGATCCCCGAGTGGCTGGCGGCCGATGTTGGCGAGCCGGTCGCCGTTCCGGACGCTGAAGACCTCGCACCGGCGCAGACCGGTGAACTCCCCGATTGGCTGGAAGAGCTGCGCGCGGCGGGCGCGGAAGAAGCGGACCTCGAAGAAGAAGGCCCTCCTGACTGGATGGCGGAGGATCGGCCGCCCGAAGAGCCCGAACCGATTTCCTTCGAATCCGAGTCGTTCACGGAAGAGGATGCCCCCGAGCCATGGGATGAGGGGCCGACCGAACCAGAGCCAGCCGCACCAGAGCCAGCTGAGCCCGAGCCCGCCGAAGAGTCCGCAGAGGGCGTTCCCGATTGGCTCTCGGGCTATGGTGAAACCGCCGACGTCGAGGAAGGGGAAGAAGTCCCGGATTGGCTGGCGCGCATCCGCGCTCGGGAGGCGGGCGAGGCCGCCGAGCTGGAAGAAGCGGAGCTCGAGCCATCAGAGGCTGAAGCGCCCGAACTTGAGGACGAACCTGAGCTTGAGCCGATTCCTGAGGAAGAGGGCCTGCCGCGGGTGCCGGCGCTCATCCTCGATGACGAGGGGGCAGGACCTCCTGAGCAGGATGATGTCGATTTTGACGCCATCGAGCTTCCCGAATGGCTGAGCGAGGCGCGCGCCGCTCAGGCCGAGGCCGAACCCGAAACTCCCGGTGAGGAGCGAAGCGGCGATCTGGCCCCGGCAACCCTCCCTTCCTGGCTCGAGGCGATGCGCCCGGTGGAAACTTTCCAGCCCGTCATCGACCTCGAACCAGAGGAGGACCAGGTCGTTGAATCTGTTGGGCCGCTCGCTGGACTGCGCGGCGTGCTTTCCGCTGAACCTGTCGTGGCCAAACCGCGCGCCGCCTCCATCGCCGGTACACGCCTTGAGGTCACGGAGCGGCAGTTTGCCCAGGCGGACATGTTGCGCCGGATGGTTGCAGATGAAGAACGGGAGGAAACAGCCGTCCCGCCGGAGCGCCGCCCGCTGCCGCTGCTTCGCTGGGCGGTCAGCCTGCTGCTGCTTGTGGCCGTGCTCCTGCCGATCGGACTTGGCGTGCCGTCTTTCAGCCTGCCCTCGCGGGTGCCGCGAGATCTGGGGCCGCTCATCTCGCTGGTAAATTCGATCCCCACGGATCGGCCCGTACTTATGGTATTCGACTATGAACCCGGCTTCACCGGGGAGCTCGATGCGGTGGCCGGCGCGCTGCTCGAGCATGTAATGGCGCGCGAGCTGCGCGTTGTCACACTCTCAACCCGTCCAACCGGACCGCCGCTGGCCGACCGGCTTGTGCGCCGGATCGGGGCACCCCACCAGGTCGAAAACGGACGGAACTACGTGCACCTCGGTTACCTTTCGGGCGGACCGACAGCAGTCCAGCTGTTCGCCGCATCGCCGCGCGACGCAGTGCTGGATGGCTTCGATCTCCCCAGTGTTCAGGAGGACCGGGATCCATGGGCGACCCCGCTCCTGAACGGGGTAGGCCGGCTTTCCGACTTTGGGATGGTCGCCGTG
>JBFJVD010000051.1:0-13666 GCA_041624375.1 Anaerolineales bacterium | reverse complement strand
CCAGCTGCAGCATGACCTCCACATCCATCCGTTCGGCCGGCGGGTGCATCTCCGCAGCAACGACCCGCAGGCCCTGCGCGCTGCCGAGTACTCGGAAGCCGTGTATTCACGCGCCCGGCAATCCGATGCTCCGCCATTCGAGCTGCAGATAGTTGTCCACGCGCCGCCCCAGGACCCTGGGCCGCCGCCAGAAGATCTTGTCTCCTATATTCAGTACTCGGGTGCGCAGGATTGGCTCAGCCTGCAGTTCGGCGCCTGGGGCGCCTGTCACGCGGCCCTTGACCGCCGCGAGGCGATCTTCGTGCTCAGCCCGTCGCTGGCAGCCCGTCCGGACCTCGTCAGCGCGTGGGGGGTGAACACGGTTCTCAACAACCTCTTCACCCGTCATGGATATGCCATGCTCCACGCCGGCGGACTGGTCCGGGAGGGGCGCGTCCTGCTGCTGATGGCGCCGCACGGCGCCGGCAAGTCGACGACGGCGTTCCACCTGGCCCATGCCGGTTACCGTCTGCTGGCGGATAGCCAGGTGTATCTGACCAAGGTCGAGGGAGACCTCCAGCTCACCGGCTTCCCCGTGGGCCGGATCAAACTGCGCCCGGATGCGCTGGACTCGTTCCCGGGAGCCAGGCCCTTCGCAACGAGTGAACATGTGCGCGGGGAAGAGAAGCAGGCGGTCGACGTGCGTGCCTATGACCGCAGGCTGATCTGCGATACCGCCGTCATCCCGGCAGCCATCGACCTGTGCCTGCTCTCAGTGGGTGAGGGCGCCTCGACGCGTCTCGAACCGGTCGCGCGGGATGAGATCCTTCCGGCGGTGATGGCGAACAGCCTGCATTACGACTCGCCGGTCGTGTGGGAAGCGAACCTTCGGCTGATCCTGCAGATGCTCGACCGCGCCAGCTGCTACCGGCTCGAGGTCGGCGCAGATCCCGCCGGGATCATCCGAACCGTCGAGGGCCTCGGCCACCCTGCATGACCGAACGAGGCTGGCGGGCGATCGCCTTCACACTCTATTTCGCCCTGGGCGCCGCCTGGAGCCTGCTCATGCCGATGTGGGAAGGCCCGGATGAGCCGGCGCATTACGTCCTGGCCCTCACCCTGGCGCGATCCAATGAATACCAGACTCTGGATCGAAACTATGAGGCCCACCAGCCCCAGCTCTACTATCGGCTGGCGAGCCTGCCGCTGAAAATTCTACAGGCGCAAGATCCGGAATCGATCGCCTACGTCCGCCCGTATCCCTACTTCCGCTTTGTACGCCAGCCCGTCCGCATCTTCGACTGGAACGACGAGAACTACCAGTTTCTCCCGGGTCCGCAGCTGCTCCGCTGGCTCAATCTGCTGCTCGGAGCGGGCGCGCTCTGGGTCAACGATCGCTCCGCCCGCAGCTTTGTCCAGGGTGGACGGTTGCGGACGGCGGCGCTGCTGCTGGCTGCGCTCACGCCGCAATACCTGCACATCAGCTCGGCGGTCAACAACGACGCGTTCGCCGCCCTGGCCGGTGCTCTGCTGTTTGCGCTGCTGGCCAGGGTGTGGTTCCGGCCGCCGGGGTGGGCGGGCTCTTTTCTCGCCGTGCTCCTCGGCATTGTCGTTCCCCTGACGACGAAGCTGAGTGTGCTGCCGATGGGTCTCAGTGTGATCGCTGCCGTATTCTGGGTCCATCGGGAGGCGCTCTGGACGCAGCGGATCCGCTGGCTCGCCGGCGGCGCGGCCGCTGCGGCGCTGATTGGCGCCGGTTTCTACCTGGCTTCACCGCAAATGGCGCGCTTGATCGTGGAGCAAATTCTGTGGCGCGCATTGACCGTCCGCCCAGACGCATTCCAGGGGAGCTACCTGTGGCCGGTTCTCGCGCAAATCGCCTGGAGCTTCTGGGGCAAGGTCGGTTGGCTGGCTGTCGGGCTGCCGGGGGCGTTCATCGCCGGGCTGACCGCGCTCGCCTTCGCCGGCGCCCTCGCCGATGTGCGTGCGCCCCTGCGCCAGCCCGCAGATCCTGAGGCAGATGGACCGCGCCGGAGGGGTTGGGGGTGGCTCTGGGTCGCGGCCGGCCTCGCCGTCCTGGCGATCCTGAAGAACGGACTCACAACGCCGAACAGCCAGGGACGTTTCCTCTTTCCTGCGCTTGGTCCGCTGACGCTGGTGGTGGCGAGCGGCTGGTCGCGGCTGCTGCCCGAGCGTCTGCGCCCTTACCTTCCACACCTCGTGCTTGCCGTCATGCTCGGTCTGAATTTATGGCTTTGGCTGAGTGGCGTATTACCCGTCTACTACCAGCCGTGGTTTGACTGACTCCACCCGCCAAGCGGTCACGCGGAAGATCACCCACCAGGCAGCGCGCAAATCATTCCTTCGGGTGATGCCGGGCCTCAGCAATGGTGATTCAATGGAAGTGCCTGCCGGCCCGAATGCCGGCATGATGCGCACGCCGGAGGGTCACCTCAAACTGCGCAGAAACGATCGTGCGATCTTCCGGGGCCGTTGCGATCCGCCCGGTGCCAGACTTTGTGTGATCGCGCGCCGATTCGCATGCCGTGAGACCCGGATCGGTGGGCCCTGCTTGGATCAATTTCCGGAACGGAAGCCTGGATGCGCTTGCCCTCGGACCGGTCGGTGGCTTCGATCGTCGTTTCCGTCATTCTGGTAACGACCGTGGGACCCTTGCTTTTGCTGCCGTTTGCACTGCCCGATTATGCCGAACCCGGCGATCTCGACCCTCGCCCGATCCCGACGCGAGCGCGAACACAAGCCCCTGCACTCGGTGAGGAGCGAAAGCAGCCGGAAAACCGGGAAGTGATGCAGCGCCAGGCGCGAAGGGCTCGGATCGATCCGTTCGTGGGCGCCTATGTCGAGGGCGTTTCAGAGCTCTTGTCAGGTGGCTCGATGGTTCGACTCGCGCTTCAGACTGCGGCTCCGGGAAGGTATCTCGCCTACATCGAGACGGAAACCGTCGGGCGTTACAGCTGCCTGCACCCGGGTGGACGTCTCGATCGTATCGTGTGTGTCGGTGCAGCGCTCGTGGAAGGGGCCACGGCCCGCTTGCGCCTGATTCGGATCGGAAAGAGCACACTGGATCAAACCTTGGTCTTCGCAACCGAATTTGTCGTCCAACACGCTCTCCTGCCGCCGGCTGAGACCCTCCCACCGGACGGCACGGATGCTTCTGAACCTCCGCAGGTGAGCACGCCTACGCCCGTTGTGAGCCAGACCCCCACGCCGACGCCGCCGGCAACACTGGAGGATCCGACACGAACGCCGCGACCCTCGAATACCCCTCGGCCGACAAATACACATCGTCCGGACAACACCCCCCGGAGTTCAAACACCCCTAAGCCGACGCATACGCCGAAGCCGAAGAACGATTCGGATGAGCAATTGCCCGCCCTGGGCGGCGTGCCCGCTTATACACTGGCGACATCGTGGGATGGCCCTCATGTCGGATGAGCGCCTGGCCGTGAGTGATCACCTGTTTGGCGTGGTTGAACACGAGCTGCGCTGCGCCAATCTGCGCGCGCAGGCCTTGCGGCTGACGCTCGAGATCCGGCACACCGCCATGCGGCTGAGCAGCGCATTTGAGGATCCCGACGACCTGTTTGGGCCGCCGCGACGGCCCGCAGGCGAATCGCTTCGAATCATGCTCGAGGCGGCGGGCAAGCTAGAGCGACTGCACATCGCCTATGGTCGCATTCTTGCTGCTTACGTGGATTGCCTCGTTTCCGAGCCCATTCCCGCCGAGGCGTTCGCCGAGTATTCGCTCGCCGCACCGGCGGCGGACGGTCTGGAGCATGAAGCCACGCCCTAGGGCAAGCGATCGCTGAAGAGTCCTGGGCTGGACCTACCAGACCACCTTCCCCCTCGTACGAGAACGGTACTGAACAGGCTCCCATCTGCCTGAACCGTCTCTTAAATCCTCCGCTTGCGCCGGTCTCTTCAGCAGGTCGGATCGAGTGGACAGCCACATACGATTCGTTCTATGATCTCACCAATGGCTTTCGCGCGGGCTGGTGCCAACCCGGGCCGGCGCGCGGGCTGTGGCCTTTCCCGACCCATCTTCGTACCTTCTAGGCAGCAGACATGCATCAGCCCAGAACACCAGACCTTGACTTAAATGGAACGTCGCTCCGAGGGGCCGGCTATCTGGTCCTCGATCGGTACCTGGAGCCCGCAGACTGTCGAAGCCTGCTGGACTCCATCCGCCGCTACCGGGAGCAGTATCCCGTTCCCGAGATTCATCGACCTGCCAAAGGGCGACCGCTGCGTTACGCGGCGATCGATGGTGGGCAGATCCGCCGCCACTTGCCGGTGATTTGGGACCTGTACGTCGGCGCCGCCCGAGAACTTGTCCATCAGCTGACAGAGGCGCCGCTTGAGCCCCTGGCGAACGAGCGCGTCGGGGTGAACGTCAACCTGATGCCGCCCGGCCGCTCATCCTATCGCTGGCATTACGATCGAACCCCGATCACCGCGATTCTTTACTTGAATGAGGTCGAGGGGGGCGAGACGGAGCTCTATCCCAACTACCGCTTCCTGCTCAACGGCCGTTCCCATGGGAAGCTCCAGCGGATCCTTGATCGAGTGCTCGTGTCCCGTCCACTGCGGATGATCTTTGGGAAGAGGATCGTCGTTCGCCCGCGCACCGGCCGCCTGGTGGTGATGCGTGCGAACCGCTGCTGGCATAGTGTGCGCGGGGTGCAGGGGGATCGTGAACGGATCAACATCATCATGGCGTATGATGCGCCAGGTGCAAGCTTCCCATCCGAAGCCTGGCTCGACACCTACCTCTACACCCAGCGAGAGGTGCCGCCAGACGACCCCAACTACACGTCCTGAACCAGCATGAGCAACAGCGCGCGGCTCCGGAGGCGATCTCGGTGACCTCAGGCAGTGCAGAACATTACTACGATCAAGACGGCTGGGATGTGGGATCGTGGGTGGACATTATCGCCGTCGAGTACACCTCTCTTCTGGCCGCCTATCCTTTCAGCCAGGCACTGCGCCAGCTGACTCGCCCAGACCGAATTCGCCTGCTGGATGTGGGCTGCGGGACCGCGATCTTTCCCGGCTATCTCGATCCGACGCTCGGCAACGGCCTTCATGTTGAGGCCGACCTGCTCGACATCTCAGCAGCCAGCCTGGTTTCCGCGCAGCAGGTCCTCGAGCGGCTTCCGCACTTCTCCGTCCGGCGAAGTCTACAGATGCGGATCGAAGATCTCCCGGACCGGCTGCCGGATTGGCGAGAGACTCACGATGTCATCTGGGCGATCCATTCCTTCACCACCGTCGAGCTCGAGCAGATGCCTCGGGTTCTTGCCTGGGTGTTCCGGGCGCTTGCGCCTGGCGGGTATTTCTACCTTTATCAACTCGCCGCCGCCGCTTCCTATCAGCGGCTTCATGATTTCTATCGAGTCCACCACCCGAACGGAGCCAGCCAAAGGCCGTTTATGCAGGCCGAGGAAAGCCAGAGCCTGCTCGATGACCTCGGGCAGAGCTACCATGTTTATCCACTTGCCTTTGAGCACACGGTGAAAGGGATGCACCGCAGCGGACTGGAGAAGTATCTGCGGAAGTGCATCCTGGATGACTCGGTTGAAGCCCTGGACTTTTTCAGGCCGATCCTGGATGAATTCTACGAACCCGAGCGACGTGCGTATGTGTTTCCCCAGACTGTGCATTTCATTGTTGCTCAAGCCTGAGAAACCATGAGTCGGCTCCGGTTGCTTCCTGAAGACTACTATGCGCGCTGTCATGCCGCCTTTCGCCGGGCGACAGACCAGACCGATGTCATGCTGGCGGCTGTTGACGCCATCGGTCGGGGCCGCGCGCAGCTCGGGATCCTGAGCGTCGGTTCGGGCATCGGCTTATTCGAGCTACCGATGCTCGAGCGGCTCGAGGCCTCCGGAATCCATATCTCCAGCTTCGTAGGGGTCGATCGGAGCGAGCATGCCTGCCGACTGCTGGAACGCCGGTTGCAGGAAGCGTTCGGTGTCGGCCTGGCGTTTGAGATCGTACCGAGCTCGATTGAGGCCTTCACCACACAAAAGCGATTCGACCTGATCCTCTACAATCATGTGCTTGAGTACCTGGGAGACACGGCGCTTCAAGAGCTGGAGAAATCCCTGAGGTTTCTTTCGCCGGGAGGTAAAATCCTGATCTTCAGTCCGCAGCGTGGCGGGATCAACAAGCCCTACGCGCAGGTGATGCTCGCTTGCACCGGAGCCGAGCCGCTCTTCGCGGACGATATTGCGGCCCTGCTGGAGGCCAACGAGTTTTCCTCTTCGAAGACCACTTTGCCGGCAAGCCTGGATATCTCTCCTTTGCTTGGGTCGGGTCGCAGCCCGGAGAAGATCGAGCTGCTGAGCTTCCTCACCCAGGCGGATTGTAGAGTTTTGCCGGACGATGCGTTGGCTGCCTTCATCCGCCACTACCGTTCTCTGCTTGACGGCCACCCTTCCCGGATCTCGCATCCCACGACGCTGTTTACGGTGTCGGCCGGTCGGGGCTGAAGCCGTGCTCGCGGACGATGCAGCCTGACGCGGTCCAGGCGGCGAAACTGAACCGCTATCTGGCGGAGGTCTATCCAGCGCGGCGTCACCTTGAAGTGGTCGGGTTGGATGAAATCCGGGGGGGATGGGAAACCCAGATCTTCGCCTGCGTGCTTCGGTATCAGTTGCACGGGGTGGAACGGCAAGAAGAACTGATTCTGCGCCTGTATCCCGGCTCACGCGGTAGAGAGCAGGCGGTCCATGAACATCATGTGCTGCAGCGGGTAGCAGAGCATGGAGTGACCGTACCTCAGGTTGTTCGGCTCGAACTGGACGCCTCACCGTTCGGGGACCCCTTTATTCTGATGGAACGAATCCATGGCGACCGATTGGACCAGGTGCTCCGTTCTGTGCCGCCTGAGCAGCTCGAGATGGTCATCGAGCAGATGGTAGCCGTGCTGGTCCGCGTGCACCGCATCCCCTGGCGCGAGGTTTTCCCTTCACGCACGCTGGCCGACGCATCTCACGATGAGGCGAGCGGATTCGTCCCGCCCGATCTCGCAGTGATGCACCGCACGGCGCGGCGACCAGGATTTGGAGCTTTCGTGCCTGTCCTCGCGTGGCTGGAAGCACGAAGCTCACCGGCGCCTGCCGGTGCACAGTGCTTGCTTCACAATGACTTCCATTCGACGAATCTCATCCAGCGGGCCATGGACGGCGAGTTGGTGGTGCTCGACTGGTCGTTTGCCGGCGTGGGGGACTATCGCCTGGATCTGGCCTGGAGCGCTTTGCTGCTCGAGGTGCTGTTGGATGGCGGCGTCCGACAGCTATTCCTCGAGCACTATGGAGTGCTTGCGGGGCAGCCCGTCGAAGACCTCGAATACTTCGAAGTCCTGAAATTCACGGCCCGAATGATGACGATCGCCGGGTGGCTGGATGAGTCGACCGTCATCCCGGTGCCCAAGATCACCCGCCAGGCGATCCGCACAACGTACCGGGTGCATGTGCTCAATGTGTACAACCGGCTGAAGGTGCTCACCGGCTTATCCATCCCCCTATTCGAAACGCTCTGAGGCGGCGCTTCGCCACCTAATCCTGCTGACGACGCCGGTTCGCCTACGCCGGCCGCCCTCGGGCAAGTGCCCCGCATCTCAGGTATGCCAATCGTCCTCGAAATCGATTTCATGGCAGTTCTCGGACCGTTTGCTGGATCCCTCTGAACAAGGAGCGGCCACATACGCTGAGCCAACGATCGGCTCACGGCTGTGTGCGATGCTGGGTGCAGATCAAAACGAGAATCCGGGTCTGCCCATGGCGGCGGAGGGACATAAGATGCGTTACCGAGTGTATCAACTGGTGGAGAATGGTCAGCCTGAAGAAGCTCGACGGCCTGAGGTACGGGAACGTGCGGGACGTGGCACTGGCGTGTCGCTTGAGCAGAATGCGGCAGCCGTGCTGGGCGGCCTGATCATCGCCATCTGGCTGATTGTGACCTTGGTGTGATCGTCAGTCTGCGGAAACGAGCACCGATCGGGGTGCGGCGTTCAGCTCGCGCAGCGCGGCGCGCGCGGCGAAGTGGCCGCACATCCCGTGGACCCCGCCGCCGGGCGGCGTGGAGGACGAGCACAGGTAGAGCCCTTCGACCGGCGTCGAATAGGGAATCAGCCGCGGAACCGGCCGAGTGAAGAGCTGGCGCAGGTCTTGAACCCCGCCGTTGATATCGCCCCCGACATAGTTCGGGTTGTAGGCTTCCATTTCAGTAGTGTTGTAGGTGTGACGGGCCAGGATCAAGTCGCGGAAGCCGGGCGCAAAGCGTTCGATCTGACGCTCGATCCGCTGGGTCATGTCGACCGTTGATCCGTTCGGCACATGACAGTACCCCCAGGCGGTATGTTTCCCCGCCGGCGCGCGGGACGGATCGAAGGGGGTTTGATGGACAAGGATCACGAACGGCCGCTCCGGATGTTCTCCATTCCACGGGGCGCGCTCGGCGGCGGCGATCTCTTCGAGGGTGCCGCCGACATGGATCGTGGCCGCTCGACCGGTCGCCTCGGCCGCCCAGGGCACGGGGCCAGCGAGCGCCCAATCGACTTTGAAGACGCCGAGGCCGTAGCGGAAGCCTTCCAGCTGCCGCCGGTAGCGGCCCGGCAGGCGGTCGCCGGCGATGCGCAGCAGCTGGCGCGGCGTGATGTCCATCACAAGCGTCCGCGCCGGCGGAACGTCATCGAGCGAAGTCACTTCAAAACTGGGCTGGATTTCCCCGCCCAGAGACCGCAGATAGGAAGCCATCGCATCGGCAATGCGCTGGGATCCACCTTTGGCCATCGGGAATCCCACGGCATGCCCGAGCGCGGATTCGATCAGCCCGACAGCCGAGGTGGCCAGCGTCTCCAGCGGGAGCATCGCGTGGGCGGCGGCGCCGGCGAACAAGGCGCGTGTTAGCTCCCCTTTCAACTTCGCCCGCGCCAGGCCATTTGCAGAACGCAGCGCCAGTAGGCCAAACTGCATCATCGCCAGTGGGTGCCGCGGAGGGCGCAGTGGCCCGAGGAACTCGTGGATGAGCTTCTCCCAGTTCCGCACCAGGGGGGCCATCAGCCGCAGGTAGGCTTCGCCCTCGGCTCCCATGCCCTCGACAGTCCGCTCCAGGCTGCGCTCGAGCACCGCTGCATGCCCGCCATCCAGGGGATGGCTCATCGGGGCCGGTGGATGGATCCACTCAAGGCCGTGTTCGGACAGAGGGATGCGGCGGAAGAAGGGCGAGGCCAGCGCAAGTGGGTGGATGGCCGAGCAGATGTCGTGGACGAAGCCCGGCAGCGTGAGCTCAGCCGAGCGGGTGCCGCCGCCGATCGTGTCTCGTGCCTCAAGAACCAGCACAGACGCCCCAGCCTCGGCGAGGGTGATGGCGGCCGCCAGGCCGTTCGGCCCGGATCCGACGATGACGGCATCGTAGTCGTAGCGTTGGCTCATCTGTGATCGCGGAGCTCAGGGCGCCGGGCGCTCAGCGGTCCTCTAACGGTCCTGGAAAGCTGTACTCAGCGCCGGAAGATGCGGCGCACAAGCGCGACCGGCGCATACAGGCCAGTTCGGATGGCGGCATTGTGCCAGATGTTGCCGGCTTGCGCCCATTGGATCTTCGGGTCGATTAGCAGATTGTGCTGGTCGACCTCCGCCGGCTCAGCCTTGAAGTGCTGCGCCAATGATTTCAGTGTGTGGTGCCAGAAACGGTCTTCGTTGCGGTGGACGAGCCCGATCCGGCAGCCGATTTCGTAGATCGGATCGTTGGCCCGCACCAGCACCTGGATCTGGGCGTAGACCTCACCGCCTTCTCTGTAGGAGCTGAACGTGATCATCCCGGCGAAGATGTGCCCCTGCGGGTTCATGAAGGAGAAGGATTCATCATCGGCGTAGATCACGACGATCCCCGTCGAGAGGGGCATGCCCCCGGGACCGGGCAGGTTGATGACCGCCACCTCACCGGGCTTGATTCCCGTGAGCGAGGGATAGAAGTGGTGGTCCTTCGGCCAGAAGGATGGGAAATTTTCCTTCCATTCTCGAATGATTTGTGGGGGCTCCAGGGCGGCACCGTCCAGCCGGATGCGGTAGGTCTTCTGCCACATCTGGCCGAAGCCCTGGAGCGGCCCCACAACTTGCCGACCTTCGACATTGAGATTCATCGCCCCCGCGGGCAGCTCGGAAACCTTGAGCTTCGCCACCGGCTTGGCCCAGTAGGCGGCGTCGCGGGGCGTTTTCTTTTCGACAGAAGTAGGAGCCGGCGGATTGTCAGAATCCGGAGTAGTCATCTTGCTCTCTCGCTTTCAGCGCCGGAACAGCCGCCGCACGAGGCGGATGGGCATGTACATCCCCGAGCGGATGGCGGCGTTGTGCCAGACGTTCATGGCCTGGGACCATTGGACTTTGGGGTCGACGCAGATGGTATTCTGTTCGACATTCCCTTCGACCCCGTAGCGAGCGGCCAGCGCCTTCAAGGTGCTGTGCCAGAATTCGTCTTCTTTGGCGAAGCCAAACAAACGCATGACGATCTCCCACAGCGGATCGTTGGCGCGGATCAAGACCTGCGCCTGGGCGATCGTTTCGCCGGCCTCTTCGAACGAGCTGAAAGTGATCCAGCCGGCGAACATGTGGCCCTGCGGCGTCATGAATGAAAACGACTCTTCATCGGCATAAATCACCATGACGCCGGTTGATAGCAGCACGTTGCCCGGCCCGCTCAGGTTCAGCACAGCGACTTCCCCCGGCGCGATCCCGGTGAAGGGTGCGTAGAAGCGGTTGCCCTCGGGCCAGAAGCTCGGGAAGTCCTTCTTCCAGGTCGCGATGACGTCGGTCGGCTGGGTCTCCGCGCCTGCCAGTCGAATCCGGTAGGTCTTCTGCCACATCTGACCGAATCCCTGCAGCGGCCCGACGACCTGCCGGCCCTCGACGTTCAGATTCACCGCGTCGACCGGCATTTCAGAGACCTTGAGCTTGCTGACCGGCTTGGCCCAGTAGGCGACGTCCCGAGGCGACTTCGCCGAGGTTGAGCTCTCCTCCGGTGCGGTATCTGTTCTTGATTCGGTCATCGGATCCTCTCCTCAAGGTGACCGAGTGGGCACCTAACGTGCGTGCGCGGCGACCCCCTCCATCGCGGACGGTTCATCCGCATAGATCTGGATCGCCTCATTCAGCCGGGTGAGCTCGAAGATCTGTTTGTAGTGCTCATTAAGGCCGAAGGCGTGAAGCTTCTTCCCCTGGCGCTGGGCCCGGATCAGAAGCGTGACGAGCAGGCCGATGCCGGAGCTGTTCATATATTCCAGCTCGCTGAAGTTGAGGATGAGCGCTTGGGCTCCCTCGGCAACGGCCGCGTTGTAGCCGTCCATCAGCGCCGACTCGGCGAAGCCGGTGACTTCGCCCTGGATGTCGATCACGCTAATGTTTGGCCCAACTTGTCGGGTGGTCACCTGGATGTTTGCTGTGCTCACGGGATCCTCCTCGAGCGGTGGCATTCGTGGCTGTCAGGGTGGCCTAGGATTCAACTTCCTTCAGCGCGCTGGCCTCATCCGGATGGATGCTCATGAAGTCGGCCAGCCGCGTGATCTTGAAGATGTCCATGTAATGGTCGTTGAGGCCGCAGGTCAGCAAGCGACGGTGAGTCTTGCGCGCCTCTGCCAGCAGGCCGACGATCAGCGCGATGCCGGTGCTGTTGATGTAATCGACATTGGTGAAATTGAGCAGAATCGCCTGGGCGTCTTCGCCTTCTGCTTCCAGGTAGGCCTCGCGCAACCCCTGTTCCGATAGGGCATTGATCTCGCCATGCAGGTCGATGATCGCCACCTTGTTCTTGTGGCGCACGGTCGTTTCCAGGGGTCGTTCTTTAGGAAGCATGGTCGCCTCCTTCAAGGCGCATGATGAGTTCAATGGTGTGATGCGTTTCGTCGCTGTGGACATTCAGTTCGTCGACCATGTTTTTGATCAGGAACAGTCCCCAGCCGCGCGGCGTCTGCTCGCCGGACAACTTGGCTTCAAGGTCGGGGGTCTTTGGGTCGGGGATCGGCGATCCGCCGCCCTGATCCATGATGCGAACGATCAGTGAATGCGGTGAAGCGAGCACACGGACCTCAACCGGGAGCTCGCTCTGGTACTTGTTGCCGTGCTCCATGGCGTTCATTGCCGCTTCGGCGACGGCCGTCTTGAGCTTCTCGATCTGCGCCTGGGGGAGCTGCAGCTCTTCGACGGACTTCACCACGCGTTCCATCGCCTGGCGTTCGTTGCCCGGCTCGCTTCGCAGAGCGAATTCGTCCAGCACGCTCCACCCTTCGGCAGCCCGCCGTGCGTCCTCGACGGCGATTTTCGCCGAATCGCCTTCACCCAGCTTTCGTTCGAGCGTGACGAAGGTGACGTCGTCTTCCTGGACCCACTCATTGCCGACGAAGTCGGACAGCTGCGTGAGCAGGTGGCCGATCAGCGCGGCGCCACCCGGGTGGCCGGCGATCAGGTCGCACAGGCGGGGGACGCCGAACATTTCCCGCTGTCGGTTGTGCGCTTCAACCAAGCCGTCGCTGTAGAACAAAATGCAGTCGCCCTCTGTGAGGGTGGTCTCTTTCTCCTCATAGTCCATGCCGGGCATCAGGCCGAGCGGCATGCCGGTTGCGCGCAGTTCCTCAACGGAGGTGCCGTGCTTCTTGACCGGGATGTTATGACCGGCGTTGGCGAAGCAAAGGTGGCCGCTTTGCGGATCCAAGACGGCGTAGAGGCAGGTCACGAACATGTTCTGGGGGATATCAGGGCAGAGCAGATCATTGGCGCGCCCGAGCACCTGGCCGGGCGAGCTGGCGTGCTCGACCGCTGTGCGCAGGATGCTGCGCGTGGTGGCCATCACCATCGCCGCCGGCACGCCCTTGTCGGTAACGTCGCCGACCACAAAGCCGATCTTGCCATCGGGCAGAGTCAGGAAGTCGTAGAAATCGCCGCCGACGGCGCGCGCCGGCTGCCAGTGGGCTGCCACCTGCCAACCCGCCGGCGCGGGCAGCTCCTTGGGCAGCAGTGTCTGCTGAATGACGCGCGCCACCCGAAGCTCCTGCTCGAGTCGTTCCCGCTCCTGCGCTTCCTCCTGCTGCTGGCGCACCATCTGTGCGACCCGCAGCGCTGGAGCCGCCTGCGTCGCCAGGTTGCTCAACAGGCGCCGGTCGTCGGCGGAATACTCCTGCTCGCTCAATCGGGGGCCGAGGTTGAGCAATCCGATCAGCTCGCCCTGGCCGATCAACGGCACGCTCAGCTTAATGCCGGCCGCTTTCATCTCCCGCAGGGCCGGCGAGTCGCGCTGCAGCTTGTCGATCTCCACCACGCCCGAGGAACTCAGGAAATAGGTCAGGATCGGGTCGTTCGGCGCGATCTCGATCGGCGGAGCGACCTCCCAGCGTGCGCCTTCGGCGGTCGGAAGCTCTCGTGAGGGCGCTTCCTCAGTAGGGGATCCGGCCAAAGCCTGCCAGAAGCTGCGTAGTCGGGCTACCATCTCGTCTCCATCCTACGAATCGAGCGTCCCAGAATCGTTACGAAACAAGGGGCTCATCCGCGTGGAATGCTAGCGAATGCGGCTCGATTCCACGGGTTGCGGCTTCATTGGAGGATACCCCGCTCCGGTCGTCTCTGCCCAGTGCACTGCGTGGATTTGCGAGCCAGAGCGAGGCGCTGGCGGGGTG
>JBFJVD010000050.1:0-13722 GCA_041624375.1 Anaerolineales bacterium | reverse complement strand
GTGCATCCGTGAGATTTGGTCGAGCTGTCGGCGGTGGCCGAATGTACCCCATCGATTCTGATCCCATCCGTGGCCCAGCAACCACCGATCGGGCGGGAGCTCCTGAACGCGAGTGGCCAGGCGTTCGAGGCATGCTCCGATGGTTGAGGTCTCGCAATCGACAATGCCGGCATTCAGCGCGTACTTCGAGAGATGGATATGAGCATCGGTCAGTCCAGGCAAGATAACCCGGCCTCGCAGATTGAGAGTCTCATCCGCCTCGGTCGGAGGCGGCTCGCCTGCTCCCAAGGAGTCGATCCGATCGCCCCTGATGAACATCCACGCGGCGGGCGGCTCTCCGGTCAAAGAGAGGATCTTGGCGTTCGTAATCAGCGTGGTCTTCATGAATCGCTTCATCCGGGTTTCTTATTGGTTTTGAGGATGCTGTTGAGGGGCGTGCTGCCGGATCAGGCGCTCAAGGCTCATTGGATGGTTCGGACGGAGAATCCACGCGATTTCCGATGAAATCCGGAGAGCCGCGCACGAAGGCATCGGCATCCATGGCTCGGCGCCCCGCCGGCTGCACACGGATGAGCCGCAGCAGGCCGGCTGCCGTGCCGATTGCAGGCTGATCTTCCACAGCGACGACGGTGCCGGGCTCGGCCCGACCGGACTCGGCAGCGGCTTCGGTGACGAGGATGCGCTCGCCTTGCCAGTGGAAGAAGGATCTCGGCCAGGGTTCGAATGCGCGCACCTGGCGGGCAAGCGCTTCAGCTGGCCGCGAAAAATCCAGCTTGCCATCTGCTTTCTTGAGCAGGGGCGCGTAGGTGGCCTGTGAGTCGTCCTGAGGTTGTGGCGCCAGAGTTCCATCGATATAGGCCGGAAGGGTCTCGACAAGCAGCGCCGCACCCAGCTTTGCCAAACGCGCTTCGAGTTGGCCTCCAGTCTCCTTCGGTCCGATCTCCGTTTCTCGCTGGGCAAGAATGGGCCCGGTATCGAGTCCCGCATCCATGCGCATGATTGTGATCCCGGTGACCCTGTCGCCGTGAAGGATGGCTGCTTGCACCGGAGCCGCCCCGCGCCACCTTGGCAGGATCGATGCATGGACGTTTACGCTCCCGTACACAGGCAGGTCCAGCAATTTCTGGCGCAGGATCTGTCCGTAGGCGGCTACCGCAATGAGATCCGGAGCGAGTTCGGCAAGCGCCTCGAACACGCCGGGGTCACTCAATTTGTGAGGTTGAAGGACCGTGATGCCCAGGTTCGCTGCCGCCGCCTTTGCCGCTGGTTCCTGGAGTTCTTGCCCACGCCCGGCGCGCCGATCCGGTTGGGTCACAACAGCGAGAACCGAGAACGCGCTTGCCAAGGCCTCGAGGCTGGGCACTGCAAAGCTGGGGGAGCCCATAAATACGATCCGCATGCGAACATCCTAACACGCGGGACTCAGGGCGTGGCGACAGCAACCTCTATCTGGTTGCGGTGTTATAGAGGTTGGGCTTGCAATCCGGCAAGCCTCAGATAGAATGGCGGTGTCGTGCTGGGGACTGGCTGTGGGGAGCGTCTCCGGACACAACTGACGTCGAATCCACGCTGCATAAGGAGACTCAAACGATGACTGATCAATCTCAGGTGACGAGTGACGATCGGCTGTGGTCGGCCTTGGGGTATCCGATCCCGCTGATCGCCATTATCGTGCTGCTCATGGAGGAGAAGAAGGCACGTCCCTTTATCAAATTCCATGCGGTTCAATCCTTGATCTTCAATTTGGCGATCTATGTCCTGATCTTCGTGGTCAGTGCGGTCACGCTTGGATTCGGCGCCATTTGCGCGCCCTTGCTCTGGTTGGTGACTCTCTGGCCGGCCTGGGGATCCTATCAGGGGGAGTACACGGAGATCCCGGTGATCACCAATTTCATCAAGAACCAGGGCTGGGCCTGACATTGATCTCCAGTGATGACAGGGCCCGCGCACCGCGGGCCCTGTCTATTCATTTCCGAGGGGGAGTGCAGTGAAGAAGAGATGGGTGTTCCCTGATTCACAGGGAGAACTAGATCCTCCGGACCTGTCGCAATTTCGCCCCATCGAGCGCCAGATTTTGACTCGGCGCGGACTCCACACACCGGAAGCCGTCCGTGATTTCCTGGCGACCGATCCGGTCGACCACAACCCGCTGGAACTCTCTGAGGTGGAAGAAGCGGTGGACCGGATTCGGCATGCCGTTTCACACGGAGAACAAATCACCGTATTCGGTGATTACGACGTCGACGGCGTCGCAGCGACGGCCCTGCTGCTTGAGGGGCTCCGCAGCCGGGGCGCAAGCGTTCATCACTACCTGCCGGACCGCTTCGAGGAGGGATATGGCCTTAATCCGTCCGCCATGGAGGAGATTGCGGGCAGCGGCACCACCCTGCTGATCACGGTGGATTGTGGTGTGCGTTCTCTAGCGGAGGTTGAGCTGGCGAATCGGCTGAGGATGGATGTGCTGATCACCGACCATCACGAGCCGGGCCCAGACCTTCCTGCAGCGATCGCTATTCTGAATCCGCGCAAACCCGGCGACGGCTACCCTTTTAAGCATCTCACGGGTGTCGCCCTCGTATACAAATTGCTGTCTGCACTCCACAACCGTCTGGGTGGAACGCCTTCTGAACATGGATTGGAGTTGGTCGCCTTGGGGACCATCGCCGATGTGGCCCCTTTGGTGGGCGAGAATCGGTCACTCACACAGCGAGGCCTGGCGGTATTGAATCGGCTGGAGCGACCGGGTCTTCGCGCGCTGGCGGAGAGTGCGGGCGTGGCGCCCGGGAAGATCACGGCTCGTACGGTCGGCTTCATTCTCGGACCACGACTCAATGCTGCTGGCCGCCTCGATTCCGCGAGCATCGCCCTCGATCTGCTGTTAACGGATCGGCCCGCCCGTGCGTCCAGCCTGGCAAAGACTCTAGAACAGCTAAACCGAAAACGCCAGAAATTGACCGAGCGCGTCTTTGAGGCGGCGAAGAATCGGGTGGCCGCTGATACTGGAAGCCCGCTTCTGGCGGTTGCCGATGAAGGGTTCAACGAAGGTGTCATCGGTCTGGCGGCAGGGCGGCTCGCCGAGCAATTCCATCGTCCAGCGATCGTGGCGACGCTCCAGGGTGAACTTGCGCGCGCCTCGGCCCGCAGCATCCCCGGATTTCATATCACCCGTGCGCTCGAACAGAACCACCCCATGCTTCTCCGCTATGGCGGACACGCTGCCGCCGCAGGCTTCACGCTCGAACGAGAGTCTTGGGTAGATCTGATCGATCGCCTGAAATCCGATGCTGCGGCGCAACTGACCGACGATATGCTCCAGCCCACACTAGAGATCGATGTGGAAGTAGGCTTCTCTGATCTTGACGATCGGCTGCTGCGATTCTTTGACTCGCTTGAACCGCTCGGGGAGGGGAATCCACTCCCGGTATTGGCGACAAGGGGAGTGAGGATTCTCGACAGGCGGGTCGTCGGCCGGGAAGGGACACACCTCAAGCTGACGTTGTCTGCCCAGCGAAAGCCTATCGATGCCATCGCGTTTGGCTGGGGCGGGGCGGCTCCGGAATTGCCCGAGCAGGTCGACGTTGCTTACCACTTCGAACGCAATGAGTATCTGGGCTACACCAGCCACCAGCTGCGGGTGATTGATTTTCGATACTAGGGGATATTGGCCGGCTCAGTCTGCGAGCCGGTAGCGCAAAATCGCCCACACGGCTTCAAAAGCGTCCTTCAGTCCGATCTTCTTTCCCTCCGAATATTCGCGGGGATTGAACGTGATCGGCACCTCAAAGATGCGGACCCGCCGCTTGAGCAGCTTGGCCGTGATTTCCGGTTCGATGTCAAATCGATCGGCGCGCAAAGGGATCTGCTGGATGACTTCGCGCCGGAAGACCTTATAGCCGGTTTCCATATCGGAAAGAATGCTATCGTAGAGGATGTTGGTGAGGAGTGTGAGGAGCTTATTGGCCACCATATGCCAGAACATTGTTGGACGGCGCGGCGCTCCCAGGAACCGCGAGCCGTAGACGACATCGGCTATGCCCTCATGAAGCGGCTTTAGCAGCGCGGCATAATCCCGAGGATCATACTCTAGGTCGGCGTCCTGAATCAGCAGGTACTCCATGCTGGCCGCCTGGATCCCGGTGCGGACGGCCGCTCCTTTCCCCAGGTTCTTATCATGCAGGATGAGCTTCAGGTGGGCGTTTTCCTTCTCGATCTCAGCAAGAATCTCGCGCGTGCCGTCGCTTGAGCCGTCGTCGACCACGACGATCTCGTCCGCCAGGCCACTCGCCTCCACCCGGCGCAGGATCTCGCGGATGGTCGGTTCTTCATTAAACACAGGGACGATCACGGAGAGAGTCATGAGCGGGATTGTAGCCATCTTCATGGCAGGGGGCAAACCCATTGGGGATTTGCCCGCATCAGAATGCATGGCTATAATCGCGCCAGTCATTATCCCATTGGTGCCATGCAAGGCCCGCAGGGCGCTGATCATTGGGGTCTCCGGGCCGTTTTGGAGGTATATACGGAATGTCGCTTCCACGATCACCTTCCGCTCCACCACCGACTGGTGTGCGGCGGCCGACCACCGGCAATCTGCGCTTCGTGCCACCCCCCATCAGCCGCGTGGAAGATACCGGCCTCTCTGAGCTCTGGCTTCAGGACCTGGCGCTCAAGATCCTCTACTTCCGGGGCTATCTGACCGGTTTCAAAATGGCGGAGGCGATGGCGCTTCCCTTCGCTGGCCTGGTTGATCAGCTGCTGGAAGCGCTGAAGCGGGAGAAGTTCGTCGAGGTCAAAACGCAGGTCGGTTTTGGTGAAGGATCCTACCAGTACGCAATCACTGGCGCAGGTATCGCCCGCGCCCGAGAAGCACTCGAGCGCAGCCAGTACGCGGGGCCGGCGCCGGTTCCGATCGTGGTCTACAACGATGCAGTTCTCCGCCAGGGAAGAGCACGTCCGACCGTCCACCAGCGAATCATGCGTCAGGCGCTGGCGGAACTCGTTCTCTCGGAGCGCACCTTCAGCCGCATCGGGCCGGCTGTGAACTCCGGCACCTCGCTCTTCCTCTATGGGCCTCCCGGAAACGGCAAGACCTCGATCGCGCGCGCCATCGGCAATATGATCCTGCAAGAAGACATGTACATCCCTTATGCCATCGATATTGATGGCCAGGTCGTCAAGATGTATGACTCGGTGAACCACGAGTTGGGCCCGGAGGAGGACGTCACCGATTCGGGGACCGGCTCGCTGCGAACCGGTGCCAAGCGGGACCCACGCTGGGTGAAAGTGAAGCGTCCCTTCATTGTCGTCGGCGGTGAGCTGACCCTGGCCGGCCTCGACCTGGTGTTCGACGATGTGAACAAGTTCTACGAGGCTCCGTTCCAGGTCAAGGCGAATGGGGGTGTCTTCCTGATCGACGACTTCGGCCGGCAGCAGGTCCGCCCGCGCGACCTTCTCAATCGCTGGATTGTCCCGCTAGAGAACCGCATCGACTATCTCACCCTGCACACCGACCGCAAGGTTGAGGTCCCCTTCGATGTGATGGTGGTCTTCTCGACGAACTTGCCGCCGAAGGACCTTGTTGATGAGGCTTTCCTCCGCCGGCTTCGACACAAGATCGAAATCGAAGATCCAACCTACGAAGCTTACCGACAGATCTTCAAGAAGGTTGCTGAAGACAAAGGCGTCGCCTACTCCGATCAAGGGCTCGCCTATCTACTCCAGGAATGGTATATCAAGCGCAATCGGAAGCTGCGCGCCTCACACCCCCGCGATATCTGCGACCAGATCCTGGACATCTCCCGCTACATGAATACGGATCCGGTCATGAGCAAAGATCTGGTTGATCGGGCCGCCGAAGCCTACTTCGTCGATCTCTAGTTGTTGATGAGACTGCGCTCTTCCCAGCCGCTTCTGGCTGGGAAGATGCCGGTTAATGGGAATGGGAGGGGCGCTTGGACGCGTTGCAGCAGCTTCGCGATCGCATCCCTGGCGCGGCAACGAGACTTGCGGCCCATGTGGTGCCGACCCGGTGTTTTCGGCTCCCAAACTCCACCTGCTGGACGAAGTGCGAGCATGAGCAGCATACCGGCAGTTTCAAGCTGCGGGGCGCGCTCAACAAACTGCTACTGCTCGATGAAGGCGCCGCAGCTCGTGGTGTCGTGGCTGCTTCTGCCGGCAATCACGGCGTTGCGGTCGCCTATGCGGCATCGATTCGGGGTATCGCAGCCACGGTTGTCGTTCCCGCCGATGCCGTCGCCGTCAAGAAGCGGGCGATCGAAAGCTATGGCGCGAGTCTGGTCGAAGCGGATGGCGGCTTTGCCGGTGCGGAGGAAGCAGGGAAGCGGCTGGCGCAGCGGACCGGTGCCGTGTGGATCTCTCCCTACAACGATCTGGAGGTCATCGCGGGACAGGCCACCTTGGGGCTCGAGCTGGCTCACCAGCTGCCGATGACCTCGGACGGCCCGACCTGGACGGTCTACGTCCCGGCGAGCGGAGGTGGGCTGGTTTCCGGTATCGCTGCAGCACTGCGCTGGAAGGCGCCAGAGGCCCGCGTTGTGGGCGTACAGATGGCGGCGGCGCCGTATCTGCACGCCTACTTCCATCATGGGACGGTGGGGCAGGTGAACGAACGGCCTACATTGGCCGACGGGCTGGCGGGGGCGGTCGAATCTGGATCGATCACTTTTGACCTCATCGCTGCGTTGCTCGACGACATTGTCTTGGTTGAAGAAGGTGAGATGCTGGAAGCCTTGGCATGGTCCTTGAAGCTTCTGGAACGTCCGATCGAGCCCGCCGCCGCAGCGGCTTTGGCTGCGTTGCGCCTGCAAACTGGTGAGGGGCCTGCCGTCGCTGTCCTGAGCGGAGGCAACGTGGACGAGCGGCTTCTTGAGCGGCTAGTAGACGAGAGAAACTCGTGAAGCGCAGTGTCTCAGAAGTCGCGGATCTCATCTGTATTTGCATCGCCAGGCAGGTTCGCGACGGCGAGGTGGTGGCACAAGGGCTCGCCACACCGCTTGTGGCTGCTGGCTACCTGCTGGCATGGAAGACACATGCGCCCAATCTCCATTTCGCCTCAGCAATCGGGCAGTCGGTTTCCCGAACCGGTGCTCCGCTGGCGCTGGGCAGAATTGAATCTCTCTGGCTCGATCGCTCCCTCAAACAATTCGGATTCGCGCGAGCAGCGGCGGAGCTGCTGCCCCGCATTCGGCCCATGGAGTTCTTTCGACCCGGCCAAGTAGACCTGCATGGGAACTTCAACAACCTCGCCTTCGGGTCCGACCCGAGGCGACCTCGGCTTCGACTGCCCGGATCGGGTGGGATTCCGGACGTCACGCCGGTCTTCTCGGATATCCATCTCTACGTACCTCGTCATTCCCCGGTCACCTTCGTCAACGAGATCGACTACAAATCGGGGCTTGGCCATGATCCTGCGCGGCGCTACGGCGAAGGACCCAAGTACCTCGTGAGCGATCTCGGGCAGTTCGACTTCGTAGATGGCAAGATGCGTCTCACGCATCTACACCCTGGGGTTGATATCGATCACGTCGTGAAGCGGACGGGTTTCGAATTCGAACGGGCTGCGAAGATCGGCACATCCCGTCCGCCGACTGAAGACGAACGCCGGATCCTGAAGGATGAGGTTGATCCCCTGGGTATCCGAACGCTCGAGCTCTACAGCGGGCGCGCTCGCCGGCAGGAACTGCAGCGAATCCTTGAGGAAGAAGCGAGACTCCCCGAGCGAGTCTTGTGAGCGTACTTGGCCCAACGGTATACTGATGCCCATGCGCAGGGTATGGCTTACGGCACTGCTCATTCTCACCATTGCTATGCCTCAAGTGGGGACAGCTGGCTCCGCTCCGCTCCCGCAGGGCGTCGACCCCTCCGCGCTGTTGGCGTCGATGACTCCGGAGGAACGAATAGGCCAGCTCTTCCTTGTGACATTCCGCGGCAGCAATCCGGCGCGTGATCACCCGATCTTCAGTCTGATTCAGGAACATCACATCGGGGGCGTCGTTCTGCAGCGGCGCAGCGACAACTTCGTCGACGCGCCGGATACTGCTGCCTCTGCACGCCAGCTCATCGAGCTTCTCCAACAATCCGAATTTGATTCAAGCTTCGACTCCGGAGCGGAAGAGGAGCCTCCTGCCGATTCGCCGCAGCAGGCATTTGTCCCGCTCCTCATCGGCCTCAGCCAGGAGGGAAATGGGGCCCCAGGATCCCAGATCCTGGCCGAGCTCACCGAGCTCCCATCGCCGATGGCTCTCGGCGCCACCTGGGATCCCGAGCTGGCCCGCGGGGCGGGAGAAATTCTTGGACGCGAGCTGGAAGCCATCGGGATCAACCTGCTGATCGGGCCGTCTCTGGATGTTCTCGAAGATCCGCGCCTCGGAGGATCTGGCGAGCTTGGCGTTCGCACCTTCGGCGGGGATCCATATTGGGTCAGTCTGCTGGGCGCGGCCTACATTGAAGGAGTTCATGGGGGTTCAGGTGGCCGGCTGGCCGTCTTCGCAAAGCACTTCCCAGGAATTGGCAGCAGTGACCGGCCGCTCGAAGAGGAAGTGCCTACCGTTCGGCGGTCCCTCGATCAATTGAGGCAAATTGAGCTGGCCCCATTCTTTTCGGTCGCGGGTGGAGCGCCGGGGGAGAACGCTGGAATCGTCGATGGGTTTCTGACCTCGCACATTCGATATCAGGGGTTGCAGGGGAACATCCGGGACACGACGAGGCCAATCAGTCTGGATCGCGATGCGCTGGATCTGCTGATGAGTCTCGAACCGCTTCCGCTCTGGCGCCAGGGTGGGGGCGTGATGATGACCGATTCGCTCGGCTCGCGAGCGATCCGCCGGTTCCGTGATCCGCTTGAGCTCACGTTTCGAGCCCACCTCGTGGCCCGGGATGCCTTCCTGGCTGGCAACGATCTCCTCTATCTCTCGAACTTCCAGGCAGGCGAAGATCCTGATGAAGTGACCACCATTCGCTCAACGCTCGCCTTCTTTGCCCAGAAGTACCGCGAAGATCCAGTCTTCGCCCAGCAAGTCGATCAATCCGTCCTGCGCATCCTTCAGATGAAGCTACGCCTCTATGGTGGCGAATTCTCGCTGGCGCGCGTTCTTCCTCCGCTTTCGGCACTCGAAGTGATTGGCGATGGCGGCGAATTCACCTTTGACGTTGCTAGACGGGCGGCGACGCTGATCAGCCCATCGGCCGCAGAAATTGAAGAGCGCCTCGGCGGTGCGCCCCAGATCGATCAGAAGATCGTCTTCTTCACCGACTTGCGCACCGACCGGCAGTGCACCAATTGTGTGCCGGATTTCCAACTTGGTCAGCGAGATTTGGAGAACCGGATCCTCACCCTCTATGGTTCGCGCGCAGCGGGTCAGGTCGGGGAATGGAATCTGACCTCCTATCGCATGGCAGATCTGGCCAACTTCCTGGGAGAGCCGCCAACCACGCTCCAGGTCCCCCCGCTGCTTCCGCCGGAGGAGGTCGAGGACGCTCTGCGCACCGCCGATTGGATCATCTTCTCCATCTTGAATAGCGGGGACGCACAATACGGCTCGAATGCGCTGCGGCTGCTGCTCGATCGCCGGCCCGATATCGCCCGCGACAAGAAGGTGGTTGTTTTCGCCTTCGACGTACCTTACGACTTTGATGCGACCGAAATCAGCAAGCTCGACGTCCTCTTCGCCCTGTACTCAAAGGCGGAGCCCTTCGTCGAGGTGGCGGCGAGACTGCTGTTCCAGGAGCTCATTGCACCAGGCTCGGCGCCGGTGAGCATTCCCGGAATCGGGTATGACCTCAGCAAGGCCACCGGTCCCAATCCCTCTCAAGTGATCACGCTCGAGGTGTTGCCGGCTGAAGGATCCGCTCCTTTCAGTGACGAAGAAGGCTTCACCGTTGGGGATTCGATCCAGCTTCAGACGGGAGTCATCCTGGATCACAACAGTCACCCGGTGCCGGATGGAACGCCGGTGGAGTTCATCCTGAGTTTCCAGGGGGAGTCTTCGGCGACCACGCTGGAGATCAAAGCGTTTACCGCCAACGGGTCTGCTGTGACGACCCTTGTCTTGGAGCGCTTTGGATTGCTCAGCATCCGGGCCCAGAGCGGCTCCGCTCAGGTTTCCGAGATCGTTCAGTTGAACGTGCAGGAAGGGATCGAAGCCTTTGTGACCCGGATCGCACCGACGCCAGCTCCGACCTCGACCGCGCAGCCGACCCCAACCCCTGTCGAGGCCACGCCGACAGCAGCGGCTTCAAATGGGGGAAGCCCTGGCGAGTCCGATGCCTCCGCAGGCCAGATCGGAATTGCGGATCTCATCTTGGGCCTGATTGGAATTGCCTTTGTGACAGGTGGGAGCTATTGGCGCCTGGCCAATGAGGGAAGGTCGCACCGGCGGCTGATCCGGCGGGTGTGGATCACCTTGATCGGCGGATTGATCGGCTACAACTACCTCGCGTTCGGTCTGCCGGGCGCCGGCTGGTTCCACGGACTATTGGGGGCATGGTCGGCGCTTCTCCTCGCAGTGGCGGGATGCGCCGCAGCCTTCGCGATCGCCGCATTGCTCGAGCGCCGCGGGTGAACTATCGGAGAGAGGCGAGAAGCGCCATCAGGGCCAACAATCCGGCGAATGCGGCCAGCGCGCCCTCGACACGCGAAGGAAGCCAGTAGTCGAGGCTTGCTGGGGGCACCGAGTGCGGACGGGTCTCCTGGTTGCGTCGTGTTTGGCCGCGCAGGAGGGCGTCGCAGAAGGCGTCGATAGTCGGCGGCCGCTCATCCGGATGCAGCGACATCGCCCATAGAATCGCCCGTTCGACATGCGGATCGATCGACGGATTGAGCTCGCGCGGCGGTCGAAGCGAATCGGCGCGCAGGAACCGCTGCTTTGCTTCTGAAGGCGGTTGATTGGTGAGCAGGTGATAGAGGGTGGCGGCGAACGCGTAGATGTCGGTCCGGGGACCGGTATGTCCCGTATCGCCGCCATACTGTTCGAGCGGGGTGTAGAGTGCAGTTCCCCGCCCCTGAATCACGGTGATCGTGAGTTCGTCCGGCAGCATTTGTTTGACCAGCCCGAAGTCGACCAACTTGAGCAAGCCGGACGGGGTGACCTTGAGGTTGCTCGGTTTGATGTCCCGGTGAATGACAGGCGGCTCCTGGCGGTGGAGGTAGGCCAGCGCGTCACCAAGCTGCTCGGCCCACGTGAGGACTTCGCTCTGTGGGAGGAATTCCGCCTTCCGTCGGGCTTCGTCCATCAGGTGCTTCAAATCTTCGCCGGGGACGTAGTCCATGACGAGGAAGTCGCGGCTCGCTTCGGTGAAGTAATCGGAGACCTTGGGAAGGTTCGGGTGGTCAAGTCGCGCCAGCACCGAGGCCTCACGGTAGAATTGCTCGCGCGCTTGATCGCGAATCGGATCGGGGAGAGCCGCTTCCTGGCCGATCTCTTTGATGGCGCAGAGACGACCGGGGAGCCGTTCATCTTCGGCCAGGTAGATGGAGCCCATCCCCCCGCGCCCGATGATCTCACGGACGTGATAACGTTCGCGAAGGATGAAACCCTTGTCGATTTGGGCGGCCGAATCCAGAACCCGGCCTCTCTTCTCTCCCGCCATGTGCGACTTGGTCTGCCCTTGAGGACGGTGTCTCGGCGTGACCCGTCTCTCACTCTTGTTCTGATCACATCGAACTGAATTGGATTATACTCACACTACCCTTTTCCAGCATCAAGGCAGGTGATTAAGGATGGCACACGGTGCCCGTCTCTCGGAGGGCGTCGATGAGGTTCCGGTGTTGATCGCCGACACCGGAGAGCTGCGCGGCAAACGCTGGTCTCTGGACCAGCCGGAGTTCCTGATTGGTCGGGCGCCGGATTGCCAACTGGTGGTCCCCGATCGGCAGGTTTCGCGCCATCATGCGCGCATCGAGCGCCGCTCAACCGGGCTCTTCCTGGCGGACCTGCACAGCAAGAACGGCACCCACTTGAATGGCACCAAGGTAAGCGAGGAAGTGCGTCTGCAGGATGGCGACATCATCCAGATCGCCCTGGCGCTTAAGCTGACCTTTATCGGCAATGAAGCGACGCTGCCGCTTTCAATGGCGGATGCCGCAGAGCTCGGCCTCGGACGCCTGCGCATGGACCGCAAATCCCACCGCATCTGGGTGGGGGAGAGCGAGATCGAACCGCCGCTTTCCCCGCCACAATACCGGCTGCTGGAACTGCTCTACGACAACGGTGATCGGGTGGTTTCGCGGGATGAAATCATCGATGAGGTTTGGCCGGATTCGCTTGGCGCCGGAGTCTCTGAACAAGCCATCGACGCGCTGGTGCGACGGCTGCGCGACCGCCTGCATGAATCCGATCCTGAGCACGCCTACATTGTGACCGTGCGCGGCCACGGATTCCGACTCGACAATCCCTTGATGTCGTGAGCTTTCGATCTCAGATCAAAGCACCCTCCCATGCGGGAGGGTGCTTGTTTTTGGTGGAGATGGCGGGATTCGAACCCGCGTCCGAAAGCTTAAGTCTGAGAACGTCTACAAGCATAGCCGGGCTATTTCGATTTCACCGGCTGGCCCCCGACCGGCAGGGTGTCCATCCGATTAGCCGCTGGGACCCGAGAGCCCCGTCTTTCGTGTCTTTAGCGGCGTCCAACACGGCACCTCGACCTCAGCGTCGCCCGGTCGGGAACCGGTCGAGGGGGTTCCTGGCGGGCGGGCCCTCAGCGAGGAGGGCCGGGGCGTTTCTCTAGCGGGGTTTAGGCCGCGAGAGGAAGCGCCGCATAGTCAGTGCGGTTGGCACTTAAAGGGTGCGCTGCTTTTACGAGATCGGCGCCGCTCGGCTTGCAGTTCTCGACCAACCACCTCCGTCGAAGCCTTTCATCCCCATCTGCTCGAAGTATACCAACAGGCGTGAATGCTGTCTAGTGTATTGCGCATAGCCACAAAGCCTTGCTGAGGTCACGACGGGTTCGAGCGCGAAAAGCGACGAGGCTATGCGAATCCAGGGTTCAATCAGCGCCGGCGCCGGGAAAGGGTCCGTTCGATATCGCGGGCGGCATCGCGCTCGGCAATCGACCGGCGCTTGTCGTACTGCCGCTTGCCCCGGGCTAGGGCGATCTCAATCTTGGCCAGTCCACGCTTCAGGTACAGCTGGGTCGGCACGATGGTATAGCCGCGTTGGGTCGTCTTGCCTTCAAGCTTGGCGATCTCCGAGCGGTGCAGCAACAGCTTGCGCGGGCGGGTCGGGTCGTGATTCTGCTGGCTGGCGGCTTCATACGGCGCGATGTGCGCTCCGATAAGCCAGGCCTCGCCATGTTCAATGCGCACGTAGGCTTCCCGCAGGCTCACCTGGCCGGCGCGAATCGACTTGATCTCTGTGCCGCGCAGGGCAAGGCCGGCCTCAAAACGATCTTCAAGGAAGAAATCGTGCTGCGCCTTGCGATTGCGGGCGACGACCTTAAGCCCCTCGTCAGCCATCGCGCCCCAACTCTCGTTGGTCGGCCAACCAGGCTTCGGCGGCTTGCAACCAGGGATCCCCTCCGCTTGAGCCGTCCGGCGTCACGGGGATATCGGGCGTTAATCCCTGGCCGTCGAGCAATACTTTCAAGGGGGTTACCCAGCGCGCCACGGTTACATGCAGGCTCGACCCATCGCTCAATTCGAGGATCGCCTGCACCGATCCTTTGCCGAATGTGGGGGTTCCGATCAGTGGGGCCCTGTCATTCGCT
>JBFJVD010000049.1:0-13738 GCA_041624375.1 Anaerolineales bacterium | reverse complement strand
CCTCGCCAGGACGCAAGCACTGCGAGGCTTCTACCCCTCGGCCATGTTGTCGCCGGATATGGACCGCCTGGGCTATGTACGGGCGCTCCGCGAGAGTGAAGACCGGGAGATCTACGTGGTCGACCTCGCCAGCGGGGCAGAGGTGCTTTACGCGAGCGGCAATGAAGCCCGGTTGATCCATTGGGGGCCCGATTCCCACTACTTCCTCTTCGCCGTAATTTTGGAAGATCAGTGGCAGGTGTTTCTTGGTCAGGTGGATCAGGAGCCGGTGCCCCTTGACATTCGCCTCGACGACATTACCTGGCTGGATGAAGGTCGCTTCGTCGCCAAACCGGCAGCTTCGGATCTTGAACTGTACCTGTATACCGTGGGTGGAGGTGACACGCTCATTGCCTCGGCGCAGCCCTGATCCTGACGGTGGGAACCATGTGCAGCCGGCTTCCGTGCTGCCCGCCCTCCCCCGATACCTCCAGCGGACGCGCCGGCAGGGCTGTGCCTGATGTTGTGCAGCAGCAGCGAACCCGGGCTGCTGATCGGAGGGGCGTTATGAAAGCGGTGATCTTTGGGGGGCGGGCCGGGGAACAGGCGGATGGTCTGGAGGAATACTTTTCATGTCGATCTTAAGTTCGCTGCCCGTCGGTCTGGTCAGCCTGCTCGGAGTCCTGCTCATCGTCCTCGGGGCGGTGTTTCTGTTTCGCAATCAGCGACGGCTCGGGGGGATCCTGCTGGCGGTGGGCGCGCTCGCGGTCTGCGGTCTGATCTTCATGGTTTTGCTCGCCATGCGCGGTCTTGGTTGAGGTGGGAGCCGACGCCTGGTTCAGGTTTATATGTCCAGCTGCTCCTCCACTGGCGCGAGCTGTGTCCCCTCAACGACCAGTGCCGTCAGACCGTGGCGGCCGGCGCGCGTTTCGTGCGGCTCGCCCGCCGCCCAGAAGACCGCGCTGCCGGGGCCGACGCGCAGCGGGCCGTCCTCCCCCTGCACAGTGCCGCCGCCCTGGATGATGAGGAACCATTGATCGCCGGCGGCTGGGTGCCGCCCCAACCGGCCGCCCGGCTCGAGGTACATGCAGCCGAAGTAAAGATCGCTCGCACCCGGCGAGCGCGGGTAGATCCGGCTGAAGGAAGCGCCTCGGCTTCCATGGGCGTCCACCCGGTCTGCGTTTTCGGCGGAGAAATCGAAGACGCGCATCCGTCCCCTCTCGCTTTGAATAAGAAAGCCTGCTAATCGGTGCCGCGCGACTTGAGCCAGGCGCGAATGCGCTCCTTGGCCCAGCGGTCATGATTGGCGGTGTTGGCCAGGATGTAGCTCAGCAAGTTGCTCTTCCCAAGCCAGGCGTAATAGCCCGGCTCAAAGATCTCGGATTCGGAGAGCGATTCGATCAGCTCGAGCGCTTGCTGCCGGGATTCGACGAAAGCTGCGAGCACCTCGAGGAGCGGGCGGTCGCGGTTGGCCTGGAAGATCGCATCGTTGAGGGCGTCGAGGTCGGCCCAGCCGTAGCCCGCTGCAGGAATCTCAACCGGCTCACCGCTGCGGCCGGCGCCGATCCATTTGAGCAGACGCTGCTCCCAATCGATGAGATGCGTCAGGATGTCCTTCACCGACCACTCGTTCACGACGCCGGGTTCGGTCAGGCGAGAATCGTCAAGGCGCCGGAGGTTCTTCTCCAGCCGACGCCGCTCGGTATGGATGCGTTCGAGCAGGGTTTCCTTCTTGAGCTGGCCGCCTGGCCGCCGGCGCATCCAGCGCCGGATGCGCTTCTTGGAGCGCTCGTAACCCTCGATCAACTGCGCATCGAGGCCTTCTGCGGCACGCTGCACCCTGTTCTCGGGAACCTTATCCAGCGCATGCAGCAAGGGTCCGAAGCTCCCCCGCCACCTGGCTACGACCGAGTCGACTCCCTGCGGACGGCAGCTGCGCCGCCAGGCCGCCGGCACAGACTCCGAATCCTGCCACTGCGGGCCTTCAAGCTCCCCTCGCGCGCCTGCCGCGCACCAGGCCTCGCAGCGCGCCTCCTGTTCGGCCAGCACGCACAGGAGATCCTTGATCGACCAGGCACCCCAGACCCCGGCAGCGATCACCTGGTCTGCGGGGTACTTGAACCGGTCGGTGGCGACGAAGGCGCCGCTTGGGCCGCGCTCGAACCTGAACACAGCCCGTTCGAATTGGCGCCTTGCTGTCTCAAGCCGTTTGCGCAGGCGTGCAGCTTTCATGGCGATCCGCCAGCAGCCTGACTCCTCTGCAGCAAGCCGCGCATCCTCCTGTTAGGCGGCGGGTTCCGCAACAACCACGATCCGGACCATCACCCGGGATTCCGCAGCGAGCTGCAGGTCTTCCGCGCGGGGCCTCCCATCGTTGTCCAGCGTCACCGCAAATGCCGGCGCCATCGCCGGCCGGCGGGCGATGTAGGCTCCCAGTTGTGAGGCGACGGTTGACGGCTCTTCCTGGACCTCCCCCCTGCCGCCTACCCGCTTTCCCTTGAGCAGCAGCGTTACCGGCGCGCCCCCGCGCAGGTTGCGCCACCAGGTGCGCCGGCGGCGGCTCACAATCCAGAGGCAGCCGTTATCTCGCTGGTAATTCGCCGGTGTGGTGTATCGCCGGCCGCTGCGGCGCCCGGTGACCGTGATCAAGAGCAGCTGGTCGCTCAGCATCCCGTGGAAAGGCGAGCGGAGCAGCAAGGTCACGAACGGGTTTCCGAGTCGATTGAGTACCCAATCTGCGGGCATGGCTTGATCCTGCCTTCCGGGCTAGCTGGTCTTGGCAAAGCCCATCGAAGCGGCCGGTTTTTGGCCGCTTCGACGCCACAGTGTCCAGGCGAACAGCGGCATGCCGACGAGAAAGAAGAAACCGCGCGCCTCGATCAGGTCCGGCTGGGCCACACCGATCACCCCAAAGAGTGGGAACAGCAGCATCAGGCCGCTGAGCACCCAGTCGAGGGCTCCCTCGCGTGGCCAGGGCAAGCCGAAGGCGTAAAGGGCGGCGAATGCGGCCATCCACTTCAGATTTCCCAGGTTGAAGATCAGCGGGAGCGCCGGATCGCTGAGCGGCACGCCGGCGCTCGCCAGCGAGGCGTAATTGATGAAGAAAGCGTTCTCGATGGCATCCAACGCCGCAGCGGCTGTGCCAGCTGCGAGTCCGAGCCGGGCAAAGCCCGGCGAATGCTGTGCCACCACCGCCGCCAGGCCGACAAACACCATCAGGTAGCTGAGGATGAAGAGTGAGTCGGCGGCGAAGAAGCGGAGCGCCAGCTCGGGCGCCGCGTTGGTGGCGCGCACGAACACTTCTGCCGGGACGGCCGGCACGCTCGGCTGGATCCGGAGCCCGGGCTCGGCGGCGCGCAGGGTGAAGCCCATCACCAGCACAGCCGCCGTGGCGACGAGTGCGGCGACTGCAGCCGCCCGCAGCGTGTTCACAGGACTCACGGCCTACCTCCTTTAGGGTTGGTTGTTGAGCGCCTTCGAGGCCGGGGCGCAGCGAAGTCTCACTCGACGCTGCCGCCCGGAGGGACTTGAGGGCTGCCATAGCCTGCCAGCATCACGTCGGCGAAAAGCACGATCCCGGCAAGCGTGGCGATCAGCAGCAAACCGGGAAGCGGGGCCGGGGCGAGCAGGCGCGTGATCACGAGCAGTGCCACCGTTCCGAGCCAGGCGGCCAGGTGCCAGGTCGCGGTCCTCGAGCCGGCGATGGCTGCCACCGGGATCAGCAGGGCGATGGCGATCCCGGCCAGAATGAGGGCGCCGGCGTCGGTCGCGCCCGAATCCCAGGCCTGCAAGCCGGCGACAACAAGATACAGAAGGATCAGCGCGCCTTTTCGCATGCTCCGCCATCCTTCGCTCGAAAGGGGCCAATTGTCAACGCTCCGGCCACGACCGGACGTAGGGAAGCAGCAGCCTGGCCGGCGAGGTTCCATGGAATGCGGCGAGGAGGCTGGAAAGGTCGGCGGGCTGTGTGAAGAAAGCAGCCGTCACCGTCAGCCCTGCCGTCGCGGGTTGGCCGGACGGACTTGAGCCGGCTCGTCCGCTGGCTCCCAATACCACGCCGCGCGTGGGATAGTAGACCACCAGCTGGTAGCCCTCCGCGCCCTGGGCCCCGCCGAGAAAGGCCTCCGGCTGGCCAAGGACCGCCACGGCGTCGGTGAGGCGAGTTCGCCGCGGCGCCAATCGAAGGGCGGTGATGAGATCCGCCTCCATTTCAAGTCGAACTCGCGTCCCGAACGGACCGCTGGACCAAACGAGCCCTTCATCCTGCAATTCGAGTTCCGGGGCGGTTGGCCCTGGGGTCCGCCGGGCTTGAAGCGCCTCGATCGCTTCGGATTCAGTTGTCGTTCCCGGGACGATTCCCTTCCAACAGGGCGGCCGGCAGCCCTCCTCCCCCAGAATCGCCGGATCCACACCTGGGCCGAAGCAGGCCGTCAATGCCAGCGTCAGCGCCGCTGCCAGGATCAGGTTTCGTTTGCTGCCGAGGCCTTTCTGGTGCATGGAACTCGCGCCCAGGCCCGGTGGTCCTGCATCCGGCCGACCACGCGCTGCCGATTGTAAGCTTGCGCCAGCCCTTGCGCGCGTCGGCCCCCGCCCCCTCATCGTTGTCGACCAGGCCTGTGTACATTCTAAACTGCCGGGAATCGGCCAGCCTCTGGGGGGAAGCCGGATTGGCGACTTTGGAGCGTGCGGGGCGGCGATCCATCCGCCGCCCCGCGCACCTGAACTACTCCTGAAGGTGGGTCTCGATCTGACTTACCAGGTCGGGAACCGGGACGTACATCACACCGCCGTTTTCCGGTGCGCCGTAGTCCTGGATCCAGGCCACATTGCCATCGGCATCGACCAGCACGAAGGTGTGCCCTGGCTCGCCGGTCCGGACAGCCCACTGGAGGACGTCGTAGGCTTCCGAGACCTGCTGGTTGACATCCGTCAGCAGGGGAACGCCGACGATGCCGTACTCGACAGCGCCGGCCGAGAGCTCAGCCGGAGAGTCGAAGGCGATACTCAAGAAGGCGACATCCAGTGCCTGGAACGCCGGGTCTGTTTGCAGATCCACGATCTGCTGCATACAGGGCGGTCAACCAAGCGCCATATGGAAGTAAAGCAAGACCGGCTTCACGCCTTTGTACTGCGACAGCGAGACTTCATTGCCGTCGGTCGCAGGCAGACTGAACTCCGGCGCCTTGTCGCCAACCGACAATCCGCCGCCCCCGCAGGCCTGCAGAAGCAGGCCGAAGATCAGCAACAGAAGCGGCGTCCGAAAATGGGTCCATCGGGTCATGGGCCACCCTCCTCAAGCTGCAAGTTGATAGTGATCATCCACAGCCGGGGGTTCGCTCGGCAGTGTCGAAGGTCACGAGGAAGCGGGCGGTTGTTCCTGCGCGGCCACCTCCAATTGCGCGCCGCGTTGGCCCCGCGCCAGGGCATAGAGCGCGATGCCGATCTAGAAGACATTTACACCGGCGGAAGGGTAGGCTCCGTAATAGAGGGAGTTGAGGATCAGGAATCCACTCCCGAAGAGATTCGGCAGCTGGTAGCGGGCGGCATCCCCCTGAACCCTGCGGGCCGACACCAGAGGGTAGGCGATCAACAGCAGGGTCGCCCCGTCCAACCGATGAGATCGACGAGCATGCTGCGCGAAACTATGGAATCAGCTGTCCTTCCTCGTGCATCTGCATGGTGATCCGGTGCGTGGGGACTCATGGCCTGCGCTGGTCGCGAAGTTTCGCCAAGGCCGTGGGCAGCGCGCCCGACTCCAGACGGGCGAGAACCGCCCGTGCGCCGGACTCCGCCGTGTCAACGGAAGTGTCAACCTCGAGATCGTAGTGGGCGTGGGCATGCACCAGGTCGTATTGGGCACGCGCCTGGCCCAGGGTGCGGTCGCCGCGCTCTCGTTCGCGCGCTTCAAGCACCTCGAGCGGGCAGCGGATCCCGACCAGGTAGGCCGGCAGCCCATCCAACGCTACGGCGCAGTGGCGCACCCAATGCGGGGAAAGCAGGACATGGTCGGCGAGTACATCCAGCCCCGCGCGGGCGACGGCGGCGATGGCGGCGTGCATGCCGCTGACCAGGCGGTCGCCGAGCGGCCCTGGCGTGATGCGCAGCTCACCGCCCCGGCGATGGTAACGGAAGACCTCATGCCAAAGAGGCGCATCGAGATAGGCTTTTGGCAGCGACCAGATGAAGCGGTCCAGTCCCAGCTCGAGAAACGGGCGTGCGCTTTGCGCCTGGATGGCGCGCAGCAGGCTCGATTTGCCTGAACTCGAGGTGCCGTTAAGGAACACGACCCGACCGTGGACGCTCATGGAAGCGACCTCCACCCGACCGGGCCCGGGCCGCAGGAGGCCGGTCGTGGATAGCTGCGGCTGATCCGCAGGCGGAGCTCGTCCACGGCCCGCGGACGATTCTAAGCTGGGTGGGTGTTCCGTCAAGATGTTTGGCGATGAGTTGGGAGTGGAGCGCCGGAGACCCTCTGCGGGAAGGTGAATATGCTGTCCTCGGAGGGCCAAGCGAGGGCGATTGAATTGGCGGACTTCGCTGGAGGGTTCGCGGCCGAACGCCGGGGCTAGCCGCTGCCAGTTCTGCTTCGGGCGCGCGGTTTGAGCTGGTAGCCCATTTCGGCCAGTTTGCCCAGCAGCTCGCGCAGTGACGGTTCTGTCATCGTCGCGCCGTCTGGAAACACCAGCGTCGGAACGGTTTCGTTCCCCTGGTTGATGCGGCGCACCCGCGCCGCCGCTTCCTCATCTTCCCAGATATCCGTGTATTCGTAATCGACCTCGGCGCGTTCGAGCAACTCGCGCACCGGCGGAACCATGGCGCAATACGGTCGACCGTAAACCAGGATCTTTTCCTTCATGTCACCCACAATCTGTATGGGCTGCGCTCCTGCGCTGCCCCGCACTCCATCTGGATCATGCTACCTGTGTCTGGACGCCTTCACCGTGCTCGATCTTACGCTCCTCTCCGGCCTGCGCCGGAAGCGTGCTCAGCGGCGGGCCAGCACTTCGCTGCGCCGAAACAGCCGGGCGCCGACCCACAGCAGGACGATGTCGACTGCCCAGAAAATCAACCCGAGCGCCAGGGTCAGCGCCAGGCTGAAGAACAGCACACCGGCAGCTTGTGCGAGCACAAGCAGCACCACCGGGAGCACAATCACACCGCCGATCTGGTAGGCATCCTGGAAGCCCTGCGCGCGCGAAGAAACCAGCACCATCGTCCCCAGGCCGAGGCCGGCGGCCGCCGGCGCCACCCACGCCGCCAGCAGCACCCAGGTGAGATTCGGGAAGAAGAGCCGGCCGAGCAGCGGCCATGCGGCCAGATTGGCGACCAGCCCATAGGCGACGAAGTCGATCCAGGAGACCGCAAGCGCGGGCAGCCAGGCGGCAAGCGCTTTGCCGAGGTAGAGCTCCGCGTCTGTCGTCGGTGTGTGCAGCAACGCCTCGAGCGTGCCGCGCTCCTTTTCGCCGGCGAAGCTGTCGGCTGCGATCACGCTGGAGACCATGAGCGGGAGGATCAGGTACAGTGGCGCGAAGAAATAGAGCAACAGGATCACGACCATGCGCTGCATGTCGCTGTAGCCCTCGAGCGAGGCGCGCACAGACGGCGGCACCTGACGATACAGCAGTTCAAGGTCATCGGTGGGCATGGCCGAGCTGCCTGCCAGCGCCGGGAGGAAGGCGACGATCGCCGGCAGAACGACCAGGATGATCAGCGGCACAATGATCATGGGCAGCGTGACGCCCTTATTCTGCAGGACCACCCTCAGGTCCTTGCGGACGATGGCCCGCAGCGCCCTGGCGTTCATGTGGAGGCCTCCGTCTGCGCAGGATCGTGCAGCGCGAAGTAGACATCCTCGAGTGTTGCCTGTCGCGGCACCACCCGGTAGAGGCGCACGCCGGCGGTTACCAGGCCCTGGATCAGTTCGGGCACCGCCTCGCGCGACGCGCTTTCGATCCAGATGATCCCCGCCGCCTCACCCGCTCGGGCGCGCAGCGCCGGCATGGCGGCCAGGACAGCCAGCGCCGCCTCGCGCTGGTCCGCCTCCACTTCGATCTCAAGGGTCCCCGCCCGCACCCATTCTCCAGCCAGCGCCTCCGGCGCGCCCACGGCGACAAGGCGTCCCTCTTCGAGGACGGCGACTCGATGGCACAGACGCTGCGCCTCGATCAGATTGTGGGTGCAGATGAACACCGTGCGACCTTCCTCCCGGCTGAGCCTGAGGATCAATTCGTGCACCTGACGCGCGGCCACCGGATCTAATCCGGCTGTCGGTTCGTCGAGGAAGAGCAGTTCGGGTTCATGAATCAGTGCCCGTGCCAGCGCCAGCCGCTGGCGCATGCCTTTGCTGTAGCGAGCGACGCGTTCATCGCCGCGTTCCGCCAATTCGAAGCGCTCGAGCAGGCCCTCGACCTGCGACCGGACCCGGCCCGGTGGAACCTGGAAGAGCTCCGCATAGATCGTCAGGTTCTCTCTTCCGCTGAGCCGTTCCTCGAGTGAGGGCGTTTCGGTGAGCACGCCGGTCCGCCGCCGCAGCGCAGGGCCGTCCTCCAGCGGCGAGAGCCCGAGCACCTCGAGCCCGCCGTGGTCTGGCGCCAGGACGCCGTTGCACAGGCGTACGGTGGTCGTCTTTCCGGCGCCGTTGTGCCCCAGCATGCCGAAGATCTCGCCGGCACGGACCTCGAGGTTAAGGTCGCGCAGTGCGGTCACCTGACCAAATCGCTTCGACAGGCCGCGCGCCGTGATCACAGCCCGTTCATCGTGATCTGTCATGGGTCGCCCCATTGCTTGGTGGTACCTTCCGCTGGAAGTCTACCCCGACGCAGCCGGCGCCAGAAATGCTGCGCGGCGTGCGTTTCAAGCTGACCGCCGTGCTTGGGGAGCCTACGAAGCTGGGCCAGCTGAAGCGCATGCCGCGCGCAGTCACATGCTAGAGCCCCGGCGTAGATCAGCGTAGTGAAAGTTGGCCAAGATCGACGGGCGGAATGTCATGTCCGGCGGGACGGGCCCCGTTCTGCCTCACCGTGCCGCCGGTTCGCGCTCTGCCCGGCGTTTCGGGTCTTCGAGATTCATGGCGGGCTAGACGACGTCAGCGGTGGCTTCCTGGGGGAGTGTGAGCCGTAGGGTGGTTCCCTGGCCGAGGCGGCTCTCGGCTTCGATCTGGCCCCCGTGCGCCTCGACAAGGTTTCTGGCGATCGCCAGGCCCAGCCCGCTGCCGGGTGAATCTTCGGATTTGTAGAAGCGGTCGAAGACATGGGGCAGCGCTTCGGGCGCGATGCCGGACCCGCTGTCGGTCACAGCCAGGGTCACCCCGCCCGGCCCAGCCGCGCCCGAGAGCTCAATCCGCCCGCCGGCCGGTGTGTAGCGCAGCGCATTGGCAAGCAGGTTGCTGAGCACCTGCCGCAGGCGCATCGGATCGACGTCGACCAGGGGAAGGTCGTCGGGCACCTGGTGATCCAGAGTCACCGCCTGCTGCTCTGCGTGGGCCCGATGGGCAGCGAGCACCTCACTGGCAAGGATGGCAAGGTCGGTCGGTTCTCGGTGCAGCTGAAGTTCGCCGCGTTCGGCCAGCGCCAGCAGGCGGAGGTCGTCCACCAGGCGAGCGAGGATCTCGGTCTCGTCGAGGAGGGAGCGCAGGCGTTCGTCGTCGCGCGGATAGACGCCATCGAGCAGGCCTTCCAGCTGGCCCTGGATGACCGTCAGCGGTGTGCGCAGCTCATGGCTGACGTCCGCCAGCAGGGTGCGCCGTTGGGCCGAGTCGCGCTCCAGCCGCTCCGCCATGCCATTGAAGGCGCGCGCGAGGGCCCGGAGTTCGCCCGGTCCGCGCTCGCGGACGCGAACGCTGTAGTCGCCCTGTTCGAGGCGGCCGGCGGCTTCGACGAGCGATTCGACGGGTGCGGCAAGCCGGCGCAGCGATCGCACGGTCAGCGAGATGCCGAGCAGCCCGACGAGCAGGGCGCCAACGGCGCCGCCGCCGGCGAACGCCAGCGAACCCTGCGGGAGGTCGACCACGCCGATCAGGGCGGCGCCGAGCCAGAGGGTGAGCGCGCAGCCGCCGGCTGTCAGCGCCAGGAGCGCGCCAAAGAACAGGAAAAAGCGCCAGAAGAGGCCGCGGCGCATCCGCCAGCCGCGCTGCCGCCAGGAGTCGGGCGGTGGCCAAGCCTCCCCTTCCGGCCACCAGTCGGGCGGCCGGCGGGGAAAACGGCCGCCGAACCAGAAGGGGGACGCGCCCTTTCGGTAGCGTGTCGGCATCTCAGTCGCCGGGTTCGTCCTCAGCCAGCTTGTAGCCTACACCGTACACCGTGAGCAGGTAGCGTGGCCGGCGCGGGTCGGGCTCGAGCTTGCGCCGTAGGTTCTTGATGTGGGCGTCGATGGCGCGCTCATAGGACTCGAAGGCCACGCCATGGACGGCGTCCAGCAGCTGGGCCCGGGTGAAGATGCGGCCCGGCTGGCGGGCGAGCGCGGCCAGCAGCTGAAATTCGGTTGGCGTGAGCTCGGCCGGCTGGCCGCCGACGGTGACCTTCATGCGGGCGACGTCGAGGCGCAGATCTCCGGCCTCGATCACTTCGTCACCCAGGGCTGTGCGCCTTCCTCGGCGCAGGACGGCCCGCACCCGAGCCACGAGCTCCTTGGGGCTGAAGGGCTTGGTCACGTAGTCGTCGGCGCCCAGTTCCAGCCCGACGATGCGGTCGCTCTCATCATCGCGCGCTGTCAGCATGATGATGGGGACGTCCGAATCGCGACGCAGGCTTCGGGTGACGTCGAGCCCGTCGAGCTTGGGCAGGCCGAGATCCAGCACGATCAGGTCTGGCTGTTCGGTGCGCGCCAGCGCCAGCGCGCTCTCGCCGTCGGCGGCAGTCAAGACGCCAAACCCAGCATGCTCAAGATAGTCGCGGGCAAGCTGGACGATCTTGACTTCATCATCGACGACCAGGACCGTCGTCATCACACGCCTCCCGCCGTCATCCTACCCTCGTTGCACCTGCCTGGGAAGCAGTTCGCCGGGAGGTCCTCATAGTTGGACCTCCCGGCGATCCGTTTAGAGGTTTGCGGTCGGCTCGCCGTCCTCCGGAGACTCGTGCGCCCGGCGGTGCCATTCTTCGAAGAAGGGCGGCATGCCCTTGTGACCCTTCCAACCTCCCCTTCCGTAGGGTCCGCCCCAGCCCCAGCGGCCGCGCCAGAAGAGGCCGCGCAGCAGGGCGAACGCGAAGAAGAAGAACAACAGCGGCACCAGGCAGCCTACCAGGCCGAAGCCAAACGGCCGCGGGTAGAAATACGGGCCGTAGTAGGGCGCGGGCAGCGCACCGCCCTCCGGTACCTCAACCGCTGCGCCGCGCGCCAGCCCCTCGCCGACGCCGAGGTTGTAAACGTACACCCCGGCGAGCACCAGGCCTGCCAACATGAGCAGCGCAACCAGACCGGCAAACCATCCTCGTCCCATCATCGTTCGATCCTCCTATTCGATCGCTTGGATGCTGACTGCAAGGATGCCAGCCGATTGTGGAGGAAATGTGAACGGGCGATGGAGAAGGTTGGGAGCCGTCAGTCCGAGCTTCCGGGAAGCTCCCGGTAGCCCGAGAGACTTCCGCTCACGGCATTAGATTCCGCTCGAGGAACGCCAGCGTCTGCTGCCAGGCATCCATCGCCGTCCCGGGTTGGTCGAAGTTCTCCTCATTCAGGAACGCATGGCCAACGCCAGGATAGATCGTGATCTCGTTTTCAATGTTGAGGCTATTCAGCGCCGCCTCAAATTCGAGCACGTCGCCGGCGAACACCAGGTTGTCCTCCTCGGCGAAGATTCCCAGCACCGGCTGCCCATCGGTCAGGGGGCGCAGCAGGTCCGGCTCGGTCACCACTGCCCCGTAGTAAAGCACCGTCAGCGCCAGATTCTCCGACTGCCGCAGGCCGAGCTGGAGCGAGTGGCCCCCGCCGAAGCAGAACCCCATGGTCGCCACCCGGTCTGGGTCGACGCCGTTGAGCGACCGCAGATAGGCGAGCGCGCTGTCAAGGTCGGCTTCCACCTGCGTGTCGGGGATGGTCAGCCGCAGCCACAGCGCCCGCGGGACCTGGGCGGTCACCTGCCCGCGGTAGGCATCGGGCGCGAAGACCACATAGCCCTCGTCCGCCAAGGCCTCCGCCAGGACCGTGATTCCTTCGTTCAGGCCCCACCATTCATGGATCAGCAGCACCGCCGGATACGGCCCCATCCCCTCCGGTTCGGCCAGGTAGCCGTAGCGTGTTTCACCGTTCGCATCGCGGTAGGTGAGGTTGGCGAAATCCTGGGTCTCCGGCCCGAACAGGCTGTCGTAGATCACGATCCCGGCGGCAAGCGCGAGCAGTGCGAGGGCACCGCCCAGCAAGAAGATTGCCGCGCGCCGGACCCACGTCCAAACGGCCGAGCGACGATTGGCTGCCATCAACCATCCTTTCTTGTTTGCCGGTTGAGCTTCTTTCGTGTTCGTCCGTGTGCAGGCCCCGGAAAACGACGCTGTCGGTTCGCAGGCGAAACCAGTCGGCCCGAAGGCAGGACAAATCTTCGCAGCTGCGGTACACCCTGACCATACCAGAACGTGCAAGCAGCATGCGAGGAGGCCTCCATACATGCCGGAAGATGAAGAAATGATGAGGGTTGACGGGCAGCGGTCCACCTGCTCGGCCGGCGTGTTAGACTGCTCTCCTTGCCGTTTTGAGGATAGCGAGAGGTCTCTACGATGCCGAAGTTTTCCGTCCTGGTACCGGTCCTGGCTGCCCTGCTGGTCACGGCCTGCGGCGCCGCTGCCCCAACGGAGCCGCCAGCGCCCCCGCCAACCGCCGCCCCGACGCAGGCCCCAAGCGAGCCTACGGCGCCGGCGGCCGAACCACCGGCCGGTGCGACGACCTTTGTGATCGATCCGTCCCAGTCTGAGGCCCGCTTCGTCGTCGACGAAATCCTGAGCGGTCAGCTGAACACCGTGATCGGCGCCACCAGCGCCGTGGAAGGCTCGATCGACGTCGATTTCGCCGACGCTTCGACGGCTGTGGTCGGGCCGTTCCGGATCGACCTGAGCACGCTCCAGACGGACAACAGCTTCCGAAACCGGGCGCTGCGGGACTTCATTCTCGAGACCGGGAACCCGGACAATCAGTTCGCCGTTTACACGCTGACCTCGATCGAAGGCCTTCCTGCAGCGGTCGAGATCGGGCAGACCTATCCCGTGCGCCTGATCGGTGACCTGCTGGTCAAAGGCACCACATCCGAGGTGGTTTTCGACGGGGAGGTGACGGCACTCTCCGAGAGCCAGCTGGCCGGCTCCGCCGCCACCACCGTCCGCTACCAGGACCTCGGCGTGAGCATCCCGCGGCTCCCTCCGCAGGTCGCTTCCGTGGAAGAGGAAATGCGGTTGGAGATCGAATTCGTCGCAACGACTCCTTGAAGGTCGATTGGGTAGATGGAACGAGAGACTGGAGACTAAAGACTAGAGACTAGAGACTGGTAGCTGTTACTCGTTATTCGTTACTGGTTATTTGGCGGAACCTTACTCCCCCATCGAGATCCGAATAACCAATAACCAGTAACGAGTCTCCAATCTCCACGTACGCCGGCCTAGGTGAATTCAGCCAGTACTTCCTCCCCAAAGCGCTCGACCTGTTCCACCCGGTCCGGGTAGCGTGGCACCATGAACTGGAGCGCCAGGTGCTCGACGCCGACGTCTTCGTAGGCTTTCAGCGCTTCGAGCAGCTGATCCGACGTGCCATGCAGGCGGTCCGGTCTTTGTTCGACGGG
>JBFJVD010000048.1:0-13759 GCA_041624375.1 Anaerolineales bacterium | reverse complement strand
TCGGGCGCACCACCGTGTGGCGGAAGATGAAGCTGTTCGACATCTCCCCCGAGGAGTTCCGCCGCAACTAAACGGACACCAGCATCTCAGCAGCGGCTCTCCAGCCGGCGAATCTGTTTCAAATCGAAACACAATGGGCCGCTAGATTGACAGATTCTTCAACACGCCCCTAGTATTAATTCAAGCCTCCCTCAAATTCACCGTCACCACGGCTGGCCAGAAAGCGAGCGCCATGAGGTCTTTCACGCGTCTTCGGATGTGCGCCTCGCGACCGGATCGTATTCGCTGGTCAGTTCCGGTCTGGTTTCGCATGTAAGCCACCAGGGCAGCCTGGTGGCTTTTTGTTCGCTGAGGGCTCCACCTGAATCTCTTCTCAACACTTCTCTCCCCGAACCCGAAGGAGGCGAACTATCGCAAAGATGGATCAGCGGACGGCCCCATTTGTTGTCTGGCTCCGGCGGATACCTCTTCCGCCAGCCATGATTCTTCCCAGCTTGGACATGGGTCCAACTCACCGGAGGAGTGAACCATGAAGCGGAGAACCCTGACTCACGAGTTGCTCGCCGAGTTCTTCGGCACCATGATCCTGATCGTCGGGGGTGACGGCGTCGTCGCCAACGTCGGTCTGGCGCCACGCCTTGCATCACAGGGCTACGACTGGAACACCATTGCCTGGGGGTGGGGGCTCTCGGTGATGGTCGCGGTGTACGTGGGCGGTGGGGTCACCGGCGCGCACATCAACCCGGCGGTCACGCTCGCCATGGCGGTGAAGCGCGGCTTCGCCTGGGGGAAGGTCCTGCCCTACATGATTGCCCAGGTTGTGGGCGCCTTCGTCGGCGCGGCCCTGGTCTACGTGGCCTACTTCGAGGGGCTGCAGGCCGCCGGTATGCCCAACGTCTGGGCCACCGGTCCGGGGTCCGTCTTCGGACAGACCTATTTCGGCGCGGCCGGCTCGGCAGGAGGCACGCCCTATGGCCTGACCAACGCCTTCTTTACGGAGATCATCGGCACGATGGTCCTCCTATGGGGCGTGGTCTCGTTCTTCGATGACCGCAACTGGGGGAAATCGACGCTCTACCTCGGCCCCCTGGTGGTGGGCCTGGTCGTCGTCATGGTCGGCCTCACCTTGGGCGGCCCCAGCGGCTACGCCATCAACCCGGCGCGCGATCTTGGTCCACGACTCTTTGGCCTTGTCGTCGGGACTACCGGCTTGTTTGCCGGCTTGTACTGGCTGGTGGCGCCGATCATCGGTCCATTAATCGGCGGCCCGCTCGGGGTCATCCTGTACGACATCTTCATCACCCCTGGGCTGGAGGCCGAGCCTGAGCCTGCCGGAGACTGAGGGTCTGGCGACGCACCGAACTCGATAAGCGAGGAGGGGATACCCCTTATGAAGAAGCTGATCAATGAAGTCTCGGATGTCGTCACCGAACAGCTCGCCGGGATGGCCGCGGCTCATCCGGACCTGCTCAAGGTCCACTTCGATCCGAACTTCGTCTACCGCGCCGACGCCCCCGTGCAGGGCAAGGTGGCCGTGATCTCCGGCGGAGGCAGCGGCCACGAACCGATGCACGGTGGCTTTGTGGGCATGGGCATGCTCGATGCTGCCTGCCCGGGTGAGGTCTTCACCTCGCCCACACCGGATCAGATGTCGGAGGCCGCCAAGATGGTCAACGGCGGCGCCGGTGTGCTTAATATCGTGAAGAACTACAGCGGCGACGTGATGAACTTCGAGATGGCAGCGGAGCTGTCCCGCAGCGAGGGCATCGAAGTCCAGAACGTGCTGATCGATGACGATGTGGCGGTCAAGGACAGCCTCTACACCGCCGGGCGAAGGGGTGTGGGCACCACGGTGCTGGCCGAGAAGATCGTCGGCGCAGCCGCCGAGGCCGGATACAATCTAAGCCAGCTGGCCGACCTGTGCCGCAAAACCAACGTCAATGGCCGCAGCATGGGCATGGCCCTGACGTCGTGCATCGTCCCGGCCGCCGGAAAGCCCACGTTCGATCTTCCGGACGATGAAATGGAGATCGGCATTGGCATCCATGGCGAACCAGGCCGCGAGCGCATGAAGGTGAAATCGGCCGATGAGATCACCGAGATGTTGGCGCTCGCCATCATCGAAGACGGCCCGTACTCGCGCGTGGTTCGAGAATGGGACGATGAGAAGGGCGACTGGGGCGAGCTGGAGCTCATCGATCCACCGCTGCAGTCCGGCGATCAGGTGCTGGCGTTCGTCAACAGTATGGGCGGCACGCCAGTGTCCGAGATCTACGCCGTCTACCGCAAGCTGGCCGAGATCTGCGCGGCGAAAGGGCTTCAGATCGTGCGCAGTTTGATTGGCCCGTACATCACAGCGCTGGAGATGCAGGGCTTCTCCATCACCCTCTTGAAGATGGACGAGGAGATGCTGAAGTTCTGGGACGCACCAGTCAACACCCCCGGCCTGCGCTGGGGCGTCTGACGTAGTTTGAGCCGATGGGGGCTGGAGGCCGGCTCCAGCCCCCCTTAGGAGAAGCGTGATGTCTGTCAGCCGAGACAATATTCTTGCCTGGATCGAAGCCTGCGCCGAGGTTCTGGCGGAGAACAAGGCCTATCTCACCGACCTTGACTCCGCCATCGGCGATGCCGATCACGGCATCAATATGGATCGCGGCTTCAAGAAGGTCATGAGCCAGCTGCCCAGTGTCCGAGATCATGACATCGGCAGCATCTTGAAGACCACAGGCATGGCGCTGATCTCGAGCGTTGGGGGCGCCGGCGGGCCACTGTACGGCACGTTCTTCATGCGGGCCGGCATGGCCGTCAGCGACAAACAGGAGCTGACCGAGCAGGATATGGCAAACCTGCTGCAGGCGGCCGTGGAGGGTGTGGTCCAGCGCGGCAAGGCCAACCTGGGCGACAAGACCATGGTCGATGCCCTGACCCCCGCAGTCGAAACCTTCATGGAATCCGTGAACGGAGGGAGCGACTCGAAGGCGGCGCTTGAGAAAGCCGTCGCCGCCGCCGAGCAGGGGATGAAAGACACCATCCCCATGCTCGCTAAAAAAGGGCGCGCCAGCTATCTGGGGGAGCGGAGCATCGGGCATCAAGACCCCGGCGCCACCTCTTCCTACCTGATCCTCAAGGAGCTGCTGGATGTGCTCTCGTAGCGAGATGCCTCCCCTCGATCTTGCGTTCGAAGACTGAGGAGTTTCCCAATGGCAAAGTACGCTGCTGCAGTCGATCAGGGTACCACCAGTACCCGGTTCATGATCTTCGATCACGGCGGCAAGGTCATCGCCGTAGACCAGAAAGAGCATGAACAGATTTACCCCAAGCCCGGCTGGGTCGAGCACGATCCGATGGAAATCTGGACCCGCACCCAGGAGGTGATCAAGGGCGGCCTTCAGAAGGCCGGGGCAAGCGTGTCGGATATCGCCGCCGTCGGCGTGACCAACCAGCGCGAGACTGCCGTCGTGTGGGAGCGGGCGACCGGCAAGCCGGTCTACAACGCGGTCGTCTGGCAGGACACCCGCACCGACAAGATCTGCAACGCGCTGGCCGAGGACGGCGGCCAGGACCGCTTCCGCCCGAAGGTCGGTCTGCCGCTGGCAACCTACTTCTCGGGGCCCAAGATCAAGTGGCTCCTGGACAATGTCGAGGGAGCCCGGGCCCGCGCCGAAGCTGGCGAGCTGCTTTTTGGCAACATCGACACCTGGGTCATCTGGAATCTGACCGGCGGACCCGACGGCGGCGCGCACGTCACCGACGTGACCAACGCCTCGCGCACGATGCTCATGAACCTGGAGACCCTGGATTGGGATCCGGAGATCCTGAAGATCATGGACATCCCTGCCGCCGTGCTCCCGGCGATCAAGGCTTCCAGTGAAGTCTACGGCGAGGCGATCGGCGATCTGGCCGGCATCCCCGTCGCCGGCGACCTGGGCGACCAGCAGGCGGCGCTTTTCGGCCAGGCCTGCTACGACATCGGCGAGGCCAAGAACACCTACGGCACCGGAAACTTCATGCTGCTCAACCCGGGCACGGAGGTCGTGCCCAGCAAGAGCGGGCTGCTCACCACCCTGGGCTACAAGATCGGGGATCAGCCGGCGATCTATGCGCTAGAAGGTTCGATCGCTATCACCGGTGCGCTCGTGCAGTGGCTGCGCGACAACCTGGGGCTGATCGAGAAGTCGGGTGACGTGGAAGAGCTGGCCAACTCCGTCGAGGATAATGGCGGTATCTACTTCGTCCCGGCCTTCTCCGGCCTGTTCGCGCCCTACTGGAAGAGCGACGCGCGCGGCGTGATTGTGGGCATGACCCGCTACGTCAACAAGGGTCACTTGGCCCGAGCTGCCCTGGAAGCCACCGCTTATCAGACCCGAGAGGTGCTGGACGCCATGGAGAAGGACTCTGGCGTGGCGCTCACGTCCCTCAAGGTGGACGGCGGGATGGTGTACAACGAAACGCTCATGCAGTTCCAGTCGGATGTGCTGAACGTTCCGGTTGTGCGCCCCAAGGTGGCGGAAACCACCTCCCTGGGCGCCGCCTACGCGGCAGGCTTCGCCACCGGCTTCTGGACCAGCTTCGACGAGCTGCGCGCCAACTGGGGCAAGGACAAGGAATGGGACCCCAAGATGGACGAAGGCACGCGCGAAGAGCTCTACGCCGGATGGAAGAAGGCGGTCACCCGCACCTTCGACTGGGTCTAGTCCTGCGGCACGACAACAGGACCAGGATCAGACCTTGACACGCGAGGGGCCGAAGGAGCCTCACCCTTCGGCCCCTTGACAACAGCCGATTCGACCCGCGGCTCCGGAGATCGCCATGCCGAAGGACCGCAAGCCGGCCAAACCTGAAGCGGACGATAGCTCGGGCGGCCAATGGTTGCCAACCCGGACAGGTCTCTATGTCCTCACCTTCGTGAGCCTTGTCCTGGCCGCCTGGACCACCTGGCAGGTTTCCAGTGCCTTGAGCCTGCTCGAAAGCATCCTCTGGGGGCTCGGCTTCGGGGCAAGCATCTGGCTCGTGTTTGCGCTCGTCTTCGTCGTCAATCGTTGGCTCCGGCGGGGCTAATTCCTCAGGGTGTCCTGCAGGAATGCGTGTTTCCTCCCAGTCTCCGCGGGATCTACCATAGCTAGGGACGGGACCTGGCCGCCGGTTGAGACCGTACCTCTGCGAGCAGTTTTTGATTCATCGGTAGCAAGCGACTGGCTCCATTCATTAGGGCCGCCCATCAACGACGACATCCTGGGCAGCGGAATCAAGCACCCTATTCCCTTCCTTCCAGACTCGGAGGGATGATCATGGCCAAACCGCATGCCATCATTATCGGAGCCGGCTTCACCGGCGTGGCCACCGCGCACGATCTGGCCTTGCGGGGTTTCGACGTCACTGTGGTCGATCGCGGGCCGGTCGCCAACGGAACCTCCGGCCGCACCCATGGCCTGCTGCACAGCGGCGGTCGCTACTGCGTTAAGGATAAGGAAGCCGGCATCGAGTGCATCGAGGAGAACATGATCCTGCGGAAGATCGTCCCGCAGGTGATTGAACGCAACGAAGGCCTGTTCATCGCGCTCAATGAAGACGATCTGGCCTACGGTGAAGAGTTCATCGAGGGGGCCGAAGCCTGCGGCATCCCCATCTCGCAGTTGTCGGCCGAGGAGACGCTGCACCTCGAACCCCACCTGAACCCGAAGCTGCTGCTCTCCTTTCGGGTCCCGGATGGCACCTTCGACCCCCTCCGCCTCGCCCTCTCTTTTGCGGCCACGGCGGCATCGAATGGCGCACGCTTCAGGCTCTACCATGAGGTGGAGGCGCTGCTCAGAGACGGCCAGGGCAACGTGATCGGGGTCAGCCTCTGGGATCGGACCGCTGACGAGCGAATGGAACTGCACAGCGACGTTGTGGTGAACGCCACCGGCGCCTGGGCAGGGAGGATCACGGCGATGGCGGATGCCAATGTCCCGATCAGCCCCACGCCGGGGATCATGGTGGCGTACGATCAGCGGCTAGTCCACCGCACCATCAATCGCCTCACCAAGCCCAGCGACGGGGACATTGTGCTGCCGCAGAGGCGCCTGGTCGTCGTCGGCACCACCTCCTACGAAGTCGAGGACCCGGACTACATTCCAATCATCGAAGATCAGATCGAGCTGATGCTCGAGCGAGGCGCCGAGCTGATCCCGGCGATCCGGCAGGCGAAACCCCGCGGCATCTACACCGCCACCCGGCCGCTCATCGGCGGCGGCGGCGGCGGCCGCAGCCTCTCCAGAACCTTCAAGTGCTTCGACCATAGAGAGACCGACAATGTGGACGGCCTGGTCACCATCACCGGAGGCAAAGCGACGACGCTGCGCGTCATGGCCGAGAAGACCGCCGACGTGGTCTGCCAGAAATTCGGTGTTCAGGAGCCCTGCACCACGCAGGAAGTGCCGTTGATTTCATACCGTGAGTTCCCTCGTCTGGCGGGGATGAACTGATCGCAAGTTCGCCGTTGATCCAGGGCTTGTCTTGGATCGCCCAGGGTTGCCGGACGAGGCAGGAGGGGAGTATGGGCGAAGTATGGACTGTGACCTTCCGCATCTTCCGCAAGAAAGGGCTGTCGGCCCCGCGCTTTGACTCATTCGCACTGGAAGTCAACCCCGACGAGAACTTGCTCGACGCCATTGAACGCATTTGGGCGTTCCACGACCGGTCCTTGACGTTTGCACACGCCTGTCACCATGCTGTCTGTGGGGCCTGCGGTATGTTGGTCAACGGTGTTGAGAAGCTGTCCTGCGTCACCCCGATCCGAATCCTGACTCAGAACAACGGCACCTTGCGGGTCGAACCGCTGCGGAACTTCCCGGTGATCAGCGACCTGGTCGTCAGCATGGGGGGCTTCTATTCGAACATGGAAAGGATCGGCTTCCGCCAGGTGGTTCCTGCCTCCGAGGCCCCGATGCAGCCAGGCATTGCACCTTCAACCAACGGCCGGGCCGAGGGGATTGAACGGCTGGTGGACTGCATCGAATGCGGCATGTGCATCAGTGCCTGCCCCATTGTCGGCACCGCCCCCGACTACTTGGGGCCTGCGGTCCTGGCAGGGGTGCAGCACCAGGGACTGGACCAGAGACCGGATCTGCTCGACCTCGTGGACAGCGAAGATGGCGCCTGGCGCTGCCACGGCATCCACGAATGCACCGAGGTCTGCCCCTCCAATGTGGAGCCGGCCTGGCGCATCATGAATCTGCGCAGGCAGATTGTTCAAAGACGCCTGCGCTCGATCTTCGGCACAAGGAGCGAGGGATCACGATGACTCAGCCCACGAGATCACCATCGGTGCGAAATATGGCGCGGTGGTTCGACCCACGTGGCCGGCAGGCGGGCACATGGGCCTTCATCCTCAACCGGGTCACAGCCATTGGCCTGACCGTCTATCTCTACCTTCATCTGGTCATCTTGGGCCGGTTGGCTCAAGGGCCGGAAGCCTACGACAGTTTCCTTGTGCTGGCCAAGTCGCCCGCCTACATCTTCGGCGAGTTCCTCGTGGTGGCGGGAGCGATCATCCACGGTTTGAATGGCCTGCGGGTGGCGCTGAACAGCTTCGGGCTCGCCATCCCCTACCAGAAGCAGATCTTTTATGGATTGATGACGGTCGCTGTGATCGGAATCCTGATCTTTGGCGTCCGGATGTTCACGGCATGATGGCCCTCAAGGCGGAAGTTCTCTTATGGGCCATCCTGAAAGGGGTTGGACATGCTGAATGACGTTGCCGTTCGCAGATCAGGTGAGAACGTCTGGCTTTGGCTCGCGAAACTGCTCACCGGCGTCGGGATCGTCGTTGTGCTCCTGGTGCACCTGGTGGTTAACCACTTCGTTGCGGAGGGCGGACTGCTCACCCACGCCGAAGTCGTCGAGTACTACACCAACCCGTGGATCGTGTTGATGGAAGCCGTCTTCCTTGTGTTTGTCGTCTCGCACTCATTGCTCGGGATGCGCAGCATCGTGTTGGATCTGCGGCCTGCGCGGGGCATCTTGCGCCTCGTCGATGCGGCTTTCCTGGTGATCGGCGCCGTCTCGATCATCTACGGTCTCTGGCTGCTTCAGGCCGTGGTTGCCTTCGCATAACTCGATCCAGGAGCGCGCGGACTGCATGGTCGGGCTCGTCATCGTCTCGCACAGTCGATCCCTTGCGCTGGCACTTGTGAGCCTGGTTGAGCAGGTTGCCCAGGACGGACTACCGCTTGCCTCCGCGGGAGGGGTGGGCCCAGAGCGAGCGGAATTCGGCACCGACGCGGTAGAGATCTCCGAAGCGATTCAATCCGTTTACTCACCCGACGGCGTGCTTGTGCTCATGGACCTGGGAAGCGCCATCTTGAGCGCCGAACTGGCCCTGGAGTTCCTGCCACCCGAGATGGTGCCTCACATCCGCTTCTGCGCTGCGCCGTTGGTCGAAGGGGCGATCGCCGCCGGTGTCCAGGTGAGTTTGGGAAGCGATCTTGAGACGGTCTATCAGGAGGCGCAGCAGGCGCTGCTCCCCAAGACCGAGCACTTCGGACTCCAGGAAGCTGAGGCGGCCCCCTCCACACCAGGCGATGTCCTGCCTGAGGGGGAGCCCTGGCAGAAGATGTCGCTCACCCTGAGAAATGAGCACGGCCTGCACGCACGCCCGGCCGCGCGTTTTGTCCAGCTCGCGAATGCCTTTGACGCCGAGGTTCACGTTGCGAACCTGAGCGCCGATCGCGGGCCCGCCTCGGCAAAGAGCCTCAACGCGCTGGCCACGTTGGGCGCAGTTCGGGGGCACCAGATCGAGATCTCCGCCCATGGGCCTGAGGCCCCTCAGGCTCTAGAAGCGCTGCGCCAGCTCGTTGAGGCAGGGTTTGGGGAGCGGGCGCCCGACGAGGCGAAGATCCCGGAGGCGGTGGATGCGGCGACCCCCGATGAGGAAGGAGCCCTCCGCGGCGTGCCGGTATCGGAGGGAATCGCCCTCGGTCCGCTCTTCCACTTCACACCGCCTCCGCCCCCAGTGCCGGATCATGCGGCGGAGGACCCGGAAGAGGAATGGGCCCTCTTCCAGCGCGCCTGGGCCAGCACTGCAGAGGAGATCAAGCAAAGACGGCGGTTGGTGCAGGCCAGCCTAGGCGAAGACCAGGCTGCCATCTTCGATGCGCACCGGCTGATTCTCGACGACCCAGAGTTGCTCTCGAGAGTTCGGCGGGGCGTGTTCGAGCGCAGGCTCAACGCAGCTCAGGCCTGGCATCAGAGCATTGAAGAAGTGGCAGACAGCTATCGAGGTCTGGAGAATACGTACCTTCAGCAGCGCGCCATCGATGTAGAAGATGTCGGCACTCAGCTGCTGCGCGCGCTGGCTGATGCACCTGCCGAGCGGATCGTCCCGATCGGAAAACCGGTGATCCTGGTGGCGCAGGACCTGACCCCGACGGAGACAGCCCAACTCGATCTGGACCAGATCCTGGGAATCGTCACCGTGGGCGGGGGTCCAACCTCCCACAGCGCAATCCTGGCTCGCGGCATGGGCATCCCGGCTGTCGCGGGCGTAGACGCTTCCATTAGCACCCTGCCCGCGGAAGCCAGCTTGGCGATCGACGGTTTTCAAGGGACTGTCTGGGTTGACCCGCCGCGGGACATTCAAGAGAAGCTGGCCTCAGCTCGAGAGACCTGGCTTCAGGGGCGCGATCAATACCTCCAGTCGACTCATCTCGCAGCCGAAACGCTGGATGGAGATCGAGTAGAGATCGCGGCAAACGCCGGCAACCTTCCCGATGCGGAAGCCGCCATCAAGAACGGTGCAGAGGGGATCGGGCTGCTGCGAACGGAGTTCCTGTACCTGACGCGAGCCAAGCCGCCGGCCGAGTCCGAACAGGTGGAAAGCCTGCGCAAGATCGCCCAGATCATGGGCTCAAGGCCGGTCATTGTGCGTACGCTCGACATTGGTGGCGACAAGACGCTCCCTTATATGGATCTTCCTGTTGAAGATAATCCCTTCCTCGGGTTGCGAGCGATACGGCTCTCGTTGCAGCATCGCGGCTTATTCCATACACAACTGCGCGCCATCCTGCAGGCGGGTGCGGAGCACAATTTCCAGATCATGTTTCCCATGGTGACGAGTGTGGAGGAAGTGGTCCTGGCGCGCCAATTGCTGGACGAGGCTCACCGTGCTCTCGAGCAGGAGGGTACCCCGCACCTGTGGCCGATCCAAACCGGCATCATGGTCGAAACCCCTGCGGCCGCGCTCTTGAGCCCCGCGCTCGCGAAACGGGTCGATTTCTTCAGCATCGGGACCAACGACCTGACGCAATATACGCTGGCTGCCGAGCGGGGCAATCCGAATCTCTCCAACTTTGCCGATGCCCTCAACCCCGCCATTCTGCGATTGATCAAGGAAGTGGTGGGGGCCGCTCATGAGGTGGGTAAATGGGTAGGGGTGTGCGGCGAGCTCGCGGGGGACCCGGTTGCGGTGCCGCTCCTGGTGGGATTGGGCGTCGACGAATTGAGCATGAACCCCGGCGTCATTCCGAAGGTGAAGTCTGTCGTGCGAAAGCTGGAACGGGCTGCCGCCGTCAGGCTGGCAGAAGAAGCCCTGGCCGCAGAAGAAACGGCTCAGGTTCGTCAGCTTGGAGAAGCATTCCTGCAAGAGCTGGGATTCTAGGCGGCTGCCGGCGTCCAACCCAGCAACCCGCAGGACCTGGTGCCAGGTCAGCGAGGCTTTTGGAGCGGCGGGCTAGCTGCGATACTCCCTCACCTGTTTCATGCCCCGCTGGACCATATCCTGTGCGTGCCGCTCGGCCTCATACAGGATCCGCTCTTCATCCAGAGTCAGCAGCGTTCGTTCGCGCATCAACCACTGGCCTCCCACCATCACGTCGGTGACGTCGGCGCCTTTCGCCGAATGCACCAGGTTGGCGACCAGGCTGTGCAACGGGCGCATGTGCGGCACGTCGAGATCCACCAGGATCAGGTCGGCCGGCTCGCCGACCTCCAGCGTGCCCTTTTCGTCGAAGCCGAGGGCGTCTTTGCGCGTGGCCAGCCGCAGCGCTAGGTCGCCGGGGACTTGTTCCGGATCGAGCGCTTGATACTTGTGGATCAGCGCTGTCTGGCGCAGGGTGGCGAACATGTCCAGGTCACTGTTGGAGGCCGGGCCATCGGTTCCAAGGCAGACGCGCACCCCGGCCCGCAGCCGTTCGGCGAGCGGTGGAAAGGGCATCGCCAGCTTCATGTAGGTGATCGGGCAGTGCGGCACAACCACGCGCTTTTCGACCAGCAGGGCCATATCTTCGTCGTCAATCGCCAGACAGTGCGCAGCGACGCAGCCGCCGGGCGCGTCAAAGATGCCGAGTGAAGCGACGTGCTGCACCGGGCGCAAACCATGGCGCGCCATCGATTCATCCACCTGTGACTGGGTTTCGGCCAGGTGAAGGTGAATCCCCTGGACGGTCGCGTGCGCAACTTCGACCACCCGGGCCAGGAACTCCGGCGTGCAGACGTACGGTGAGTGGGGTCCGAGGAAGGTGCGAATACGCCCGCCGGCGGATTGGTGGGCCTGTTGAGCCCAGGCAACGCTGCCTTCAAGGTCGCGGCCGGTGAACTCCAGATCGTTCTCCAGGCCGAAGACGGTCCAGGTGAGGGCCGCCTTCATTCCGCTTTGCGCCACGACGTCTGCAACGCGGTCCATGTGGAAATACTTGTCGCTGTAGGCAACGGTGCCTGAGCGAATCATCTCGCAGGCGGCGAGCGCAGCGCCCCAATACACATCATCCGAGGTCAGGACGCTTTCCTGCACCCAGATCTTTTCGTTCAGCCAGCGGTCGAACGGGAGGTCTTCGGCCCAGCCGCGTTCGAAGGTCATCGGGCTGTGGCAGTGGGCGTTCACCAGTCCGGGAAGCGCGGCGCGCCCGGTGCCGTCGATCACTTCGTCCGGGTCCAAATCCTCCGGCGCCTGTCCGACATGGGCAATGACGCCATCTTCGAGCACCAGATCGGCGTCGAGGTGCACCGTGCCGGAGTCATCGAGGGTCACGATCTCCAATCCGTGGATATGGGTGATGGCCATTGCTGTCCGCCTCCCGGATGCCCGCCCGCTGCTTGGGATGACCCAGCCTAGCAGGGCTGGCCTGCTCCGTCAACGCACACGAAGGAAAAGCAAAGGCCGCGCCCAATGCGCGGCCTCTGGATGCGTTGCGTGCGCTGTCTTTCAGCGCTTGTCCATCGGAACGAAGTCGCGCTTGCCGACGCCGAGGTACACCTGGCGCGGGCGGGCGATCCGCTGCTCCGGGTCTTCGAGCAGCTCCTGCCACTGCGCCAGCCAGCCAACGGTGCGGGCGATGGCGAACATCACCGGGAACATCGGCACGGGGATTTGGAGGGCCTGATAGATGATCCCGGAGTAGAAGTCGACGTTCGGGTACAGGCGGCGGGAGACGAAGTACTCATCCTCGAGTGCGATTCGTTCCAGTTCGAGGCCGATATCGAGGAGTGGGTTGCGGCCGGTCACCTCGAAGACTTCATCGGCGACCTGTTTGATGATGCGGGCCCGCGGGTCATAGTTCTTGTAGACCCGGTGGCCGAAGCCCATCAACCGGAACTCGCCGTCCTTCACCCGCTTGATGTACGCCGGAACCTCATCCACATGCCCGATCTCGCGCAGCATGTCCAGGACGCGCGCATTGGCTCCGCCGTGGAGTGGTCCCGAAAGCGCGGCGGCAGCGCCGGCCAGCGCGCTGTACGGATCGGCGTGCGATGAGCCGATGGCGCGCATCGTGCTTGTGCTGCAGTTCTGCTCGTGATCGGCGTGCAGGATGAACAGGACGTCGAGCGCCCGCTCGAGCACCGGGTTGGGCTCGTACTTGGCCTCCGACATCTTGTACATCATGCTGAGAAAGTTGCCGGTGTAGCTCAGGTCGTTGTCCGGATAGACGAACGGCAACCCCCGGCTGTGGCGGTAGGAGTAGGCAGCGATCGTCGGCACTTTGGCGATGAGGCGCTTGATCTGGTAGAGCCTCGAATCTGGGTCGGTGACTTGGTTGGCTTCCGGATAGAAGGTGGAGAGCGCCGCGACACTGCTGACAAACATGCCCATCGGATGGGCGTCGTAGCGGAAAGCCTCCATCAGCGCCTTCAAGTTCTCATGCAGGAAGGTGTGGTGGGTGATTTCATCGACCCATGCGTCCAGCTGGTCCTGCGTCGGCAGCTCGCCGAAGAGGATCAGGTAGGCGGTCTCCAGGAAGGTGCTCTGTTCGGCCACCTGCTCGATTGGGTACCCCCGGTAGCGGAGAATGCCTTGATCGCCGTCGATGAAGGTGATGGCACTCTTCGTCGACGCGGTGTTCTTGTAGGCTGGGTCGTAGCTCATCATGCCGAAGTCATCGGCCCCGACCCGGATCTGCCGCAGCGTCATTGCGGAGATCGTCTCGAACTCGATCGGCACATCATAGGTCTTACCGGTCCGGTGATCGGTAATGGTTAACGCTTCTTTGCTCATGGTTCGCTCCTTGCCTCGGGTCTCGCCCGGACGATCCGCAGTTCGTCTTAATGCTCAGGTCACCGGCGCGCATCACACCGGCTCAGCACCTAAGAGCGTAGCGGGATCAGGGTTTTTTGGTCAGCGTCGAGAGTCCCGCTCTAAAGGTGACGAGTTTCACAAATTGCGCTCCTTCGCTTAGGCCGCGAATCCATCGTACCATCCGGGAGCCCGGAACGCGACGGCGCCTTAAATGCATGCGCGGACGGGAATTAGCCCGTCCGCGCATCGTCAGCGGCAGCCTGAGGCGAGCTC
>JBFJVD010000047.1:0-13876 GCA_041624375.1 Anaerolineales bacterium | reverse complement strand
GGTGGATCCAGGCAACCGTGTGGTCGGCATTTACCGGCCCGTGGAGAACGGGTCTCATGCCTGACGCTCAGCCGGCGCTGCCCAAGCTCGACCCCAGCTCGCTTCCGGGTCCCGAAACCATTCAGCGAACGGTGCTGCCGAACGGCATGATTCTCCTGGCGCGGCCGAATTTCGCCAGTCCCTCGGTGGTGATCTCTGGCTATTTGAACGTCGGATCGCTCGATGAGACCCCCGAGCAGGCCGGACTCGCCGACCTCACTGTGTCGTCCTTGATGCGTGGCAGTTCACGGCGCTCCTTTCGCGACATCTATGAATCGATCGAATCCATCGGCGCCAGCCTGAATTTCGGCATCTCAAAGCACACCATGACCTTTCAAGGCAAATCGCTGGCGGAGGATCTGGGGACTCTGATCGAGCTGCTCGGGGAGGTGCTGCGCGAGCCTACCTTCCCAACGAAGGAGGTCGAACAGGTCCGCGCCGAGAGCCTGACGGCGCTCGCAATTCGAGACCAGGACACCAATTCGCGCGCGCAGCTGGCCTTCAGCGAGCTCGCCTATCCCGATCATCCGTACCGGGTCCCTGGGGACGGCTACCGGGAGACGGTGGCGGGGTTGAAGGTAGCGGATCTGCGCCGGTTCCATTCCCGCCATTTCCGTCCTCATGGGATGGTGATCGCCATCGTGGGTGCGGTCGAGCCACGGAACGCCTTCGACACGGTGGTTCGCAGCCTGGGGGACTGGTCGCCGGGGGAGCGGCCCGAGCGGCCGCCGCTGCCAGCGGTGGGCTTGCCGAGTCGCATGCAGCGCGCCACGGTACCGCTTGATGGAAAATCACAGAGCGATATCGTCCTGGGCGCCCCCGGGCCAAGCCGCTTCGATTCCGACTACCTGGCCGCCGTGCTCGGCAACAATATTCTGGGACGCTTCGGCATGATGGGGCGCATCGGGGACGCCGTTCGGGAGAGGGCTGGGTTGGCCTACTACGCCTATAGCTCGATCAGCGGCGGGCCAGGACCGGGACCCTGGCGGGTGATCGCCGGGGTCAATCCGGCCAATGTCGAGCGGGCGATTGAACTGATCCGCAGTGAGCTGAGGCGCTTCAGCAGCCGCCGCGTCTCCCAGGATGAGCTCCGAGACAACCAGGCCAATTTCATCGGCCGGCTCCCGCTCCAGCTTGAATCCAACGAAGGCGTGGCCGGGGCGCTGGTGCACATCGAACGATACCAGCTTGGATTGGAGTATTATCAAACGTACGCGGAGCGAATCGCTTCGATCACTCGAGCCCAGGTGCTTGAACAGGCGCAGCGCTTCCTCCATCCCGATCACGTCGCCATTGGCGTGGCCGGCCCATCGCTCGGAGGGTAGAGCGTGCTGCATTCGGGCGTCGACATGATAGAGGTGTACCGCATCGACCGGGCGATCCTGCGTCATGGTGAGCGCTTCTTCGAACGCTTCTTCACCCCGCGCGAGCTCATCGATTGTGGCGGCCGGACGCCGGCGCTGGCGGCGCGCTTTGCCGCGAAGGAGGCGGTTGCCAAGGCGCTGGGGACCGGCATCGGCGATGTCGGCTGGAAAGAGATCGAGATCATCAACGGCCCCCGACGACGGCCGATCCTTGAACTTCATGGTGCAGCGCAGCGGTTGTCCGATGCTATGGGGGTACGGGTGTGGGCCATCAGCTTGAGCCACACCCACGAGCATGCGGTGGCGGTCGCCGTGGCGATCACCGAGCCGGCCATCCACGCCTAACCTGCCTGCGACCGGCCTGCCCTTACATCGGCCAGGTCGGCGTGGTATACTCAATCACTGTCCCGCCTGGTGCGCTGGGCCCGGCGGGACCCATTCTGCCCTGCGAAGGGACATCACACGTCTCCTGATCTGTTCGGGCGTGCCGGTCGGCCAGCCGGTTCCGGGCAGAGACGAGGGAGGCGGAGGCAAAACGCACAGGAGGAAGCCATCATGGCCGTCGTCAGTATGAAAGCCCTGTTGGAAACAGGGGTCCACTTTGGGCACAGGACGCGGAAGTGGAATCCGCGGATGAGGCCCTACATCTTCACCGAACGCAACGGCATTCACATCATCGACCTTCAGCAGACGCTCAAGGCGCTCGAAGAGGTCTACGCTTTGGTACGCGATACCGTCGCCGAAGGCGGCAACGTGCTGTTTGTCGGAACCAAGCGCCAGGCCCAGGACACCATCGATATCGAAGCCAGCCGCAGCGGCATGCCCTATGTGAATTCCCGTTGGTTGGGCGGCACGCTCACCAACTGGCGCACCATCCGATCACGAATCGACGAACTCAAGGCACTTGAGCGGCGGCGTGATGCGGGTGAATTCGAGCTCTTGACCAAGAGAGAGGGCTTGATGCTCCAGCGCAAGATCGACCGCCTGCAGGAGCGGTTGGGTGGCATCCGCGACATGCGCGGCCTTCCCAAGCTCCTGTTCGTGGTCGACGTGCGCCGGGAAGAGACCGCCGTTCATGAGGCCAACCTGCTCGAAATCCCGGTGATCGCCCTGGTCGATACCAACTGCGACCCCGCCGGGATCGACTGGGTTGTCCCCTCCAACGATGATGCGATCCGGGCGATCAAGCTGCTCACCTCCAAAATCGCTGATGCGGTGCTTGAAGGCAAGGCGCTCCGTAAAGATATCGAAGAAGAAGAGGCTGTGGTCGAGCAGGCCGAAGTCCTCCAGGAAGAGCTGGACATCAGCGACGAGGAACTGCTCGGCGAGGCCACATTGGCCAAGCTGAAGAGCGGCGCCTACGACGAAGATGGCGATAAAGAAGAAGAACAGGACGACAAAGACGAGGATGAAAGCACCGGAGACTCCGCCGAGGAGGCTGAAGACGACGAAGGCGAGGACGAGGCGGATGACGACGGCGACGATGAGGACGAAGACGACGAACAGGCGGAAGACGAGGAAGACGAGGAGGACGAGGACGACGAACAGGCAGAAGACGAGGAAGACGAGGAGGACGAATGAGCGTCGCCGCTGAAAAAATCAAAGAGCTGCGTGAGGCGACCGGCGCCGGCTTCCTCGATTGCCGCAAAGCCCTCGAAGAAAGCGGCGGCGATCTGGAAAAGGCGGTTGCCGTGCTGCGCGAACGCGGGCTGGCCAAAGCGGCGAAACGCGCCGGTCGGGAGACCTCGGCCGGTGTGCTCGATCTCTACAGCCACGGCGAGGGCCGCGTCGGTGTGATGGTCGAAGTGAATTGCGAAACCGATTTCGTCGCCCGAACCGATGAATTCCGGCACTTCGCCCATGAGATTGCCCTGCAGATTGCCGCCAACGAGCCCTTCTGGGTGGATTCCGAGCAGGTGCCTCCGAGTGTTGTTGAGGAGGAACGTGAGAAAGCCCGCGCTGAAGCCGTCGCCGACGGCAAGCCTGCCGAGGTCATCGAGCGGATCGTCGAAGGCAAGCTCAAGAAATTCTATGAAGATCGCGTGCTCTTGAATCAGGCCTATATTCGCGACGACTCTAAGACGGTAGCCGAGCTGCTGCAGGAAACGATCGTTGCCACGGGAGAGAACATCGCCATACGGCGCTTTGAGCGCTGGTCTGTCGGCGAAGAGCTGGACTCGTGAGACAGGGCCAACCGAGGGTTGGCCCTTTTTCGTAGGATTGAACCTCGAATGACCACAGAGATCGCCTATCACCGGATACTGTTGAAGCTTGGCGGCGAAGCCCTGGCCGGTCCGCAGGGCTTCGGCATCGATCCGCACCGGGCGGAAGAGGTCGCCGCCAAAGTGGGTGAGGTGCGGGAGTTGGGCGTGCAGGTGGCGCTGGTCATCGGTGCCGGCAACCTGTGGCGCGGCCGTGAGGGGATTCAGCGCGGTATGGAGCGGGCGACGGCCGATTATATGGGCATGCTAGGCACGGTGATGAACTCGCTCGCCATGATGGACGCGCTGGAGAGCATCGGCATCGTCACCCGGGTGATGTCGGCGCTGGAGATGCGTGCCGTGGCCGAACCCTACATCCGCCGCCGCGCCATCCGCCACCTGGAGAAGGATCGCGTCGTGATCCTTGGCGGCGGCACCGGCAACCCCTATTTCTCTACCGATACCGCCGCGGCGCTGCGGGCGATGGAGATCGAAGCGGAAGTCGTGATCAAGGCGACCAAGGTCGACGGGGTCTACGACAGCGACCCCCAGAAGGACCCCAACGCGCAGCGGTTCGACCGGCTCAGCTACATCGACGCCCTCAATCGACGCCTCGAGGTGATGGACAGCACGGCCATCTCGCTCTGCATGGACAACAATCTGCCGATCATCGTGCTGAACATGTGGAAGGGGGACAGCCTGCTGGATGTCGTGCGCGGGGAGCGCATAGGAACGACTATCGCCGCCTGATCCGCTCGGGTGGCCGCTCTTTCGCATTTTCACAGATTTTGAGCTATCCTTAGATTGCTTCGTACGCAGAGGTTTCCTCCGGGTAAGGAGCGCTGTCATGATCAATGAGACCCTGGCGGAAGCCGAAAGCCGCATGCAGGGCGCAATTCACGCCTTTGAGCAGGATCTCGGGTCCATCCGGACCGGACGAGCCTCGCCCGCGCTGGTTGAACGCCTTGACGTGGAATACTACGGCACGCCGACCCCGCTGCAGCAGCTCGCCACGATCTCTGTGCCCGAACCCCGCATGCTGACGATCAAGCCCTTTGATCCGGGCAGTTTGAAGGACATCGAGCGGGCGATCCTTTCCTCCGAGCTGGGTCTCACGCCGAGCAACGACGGGAAACTCATTCGCCTGAGCATCCCTCCGCTCACGGAGGAGCGACGCCATGAACTGGTTCGGGTCGTGCGCAACCGCGCGGAGGAGAGCCGGGTGTCGGTGCGCAACGTGCGGCGTGATGTACACAATGAACTGCGGGAGTATGAGCGCGAGAAGCTGATCTCGGAAGATGAGCTGCATCGCGGGGAAGAAAAACTCCAGCAGCTGACCGACCACTACGTCACTCAAATCAACGAGCTTGGCGAGCGAAAGGAAGCCGAAGTCCTCGAAGTCTGAGCACTCACCGATGATGGCTGCCTCCAAACAACCCCCGCGCGACCTGCCCGAATCCGTACCGGCGCACGTCGCCATCATCATGGATGGCAACGGCCGCTGGGCGCGCAAGCGGGGCCTGCCGCGCGTGGCTGGTCATCGCGCCGGTGTGGACAACTTGCGCCGCGTCATTGAAGCCTGTGTGGAGTTCGGCATCGGCACGCTCACCATCTACGCGTTCTCCACCGAAAACTGGACCCGACCGCCCGCCGAAGTCAGCGGATTGATGAGCATCCTCGAAGATGTGATCGACACGCAGCTGCGGGAACTGCATGAAAACGGCGTCCAGCTCCGACATATCGGCCATCTTGAAGGACTGCGCCCCGGTCTGCAGACCAAAGTCCGTCAGGCGATCGAGCTCACCCGGGACAACACCCGCCTGATCCTCAATGTGGCCTTCAATTACGGGGGTCGCGATGAGATCGTCCACGCCATTCGAGGGATGATCGCCGATGGAATCCGTCCTGAACAGGTGGACGAGGAGCTTGTTAGCGCTTACCTCTACACGTGCAATTCGCCGGATCCGGATCTCATCATTCGCACCTCCGGCGAACTGCGGGTGAGCAACTTCTTGATCTGGCAGGGTGCCTATGCCGAATGGTATGTCACCCGGACCTATTGGCCGGATTTCGGACCGGACGAACTGCGCAAGGCGCTCTGGGAGTTCGTTCGGCGAGAACGCAGGTTTGGCGGTGTAACCGATCCGGTTCCGTCCGGGTAGGCATGCTGCGCCAGCGCGCCCTTGTTGTCCTCCTGCTGCTCCCGATTCTCTTGTGGCTTATCCTGCGGGGTGGGTGGGCGTACACCGCCGCGATCGGGCTGATTCTTTCACTGGCTGCACTCGAATATGCCCGCCTGTTCCAGCATGGATCCTACCGTCCTTCGCTATTCATCCTGCTAGCTGCTGTTCTTTCGCAATCAATATTGCGGCACGTATCCGGTTTCGAACATACAGCTGCCTGGCTGGTGAGCCTGGCGCTTATCAGCATGACCTGGCATTTGCTCGATTTTGAGCGCGGTGCGGGCCGATCTGGCAGCGATTTCGCCGTCACGCTCGCCGGGGGCATCTACCTGGGCTGGATCGGTTCCTATCTGGTGTCGCTGCGCGACCTTGCGCAGGGACATGGCTGGGTCTTGCTGGCCTTGATCAGCGTCTGGGCCGCCGACAGCGCGGCCTACTTCGTCGGCGGCGCGTACGGTCGGCGGCAATTCAGCCCACGGCTGAGTCCGAAGAAGACCTGGGAAGGCTACCTGGCCGGGCTGGTTGGCGGCTCGCTGGGCGGGGCGCTGGTCGCCTTCGTCTGGGGGCTGCTCGGCGAACCCGCCGTCGGCCTGGCGGGCGGTCTGCTGATGGGCTTCTTGTTGGCAGCGGTCACGCCGCTTGGCGACCTGGGCATCAGCATGATGAAGCGAGAGCTCAAGCAGAAGGACACCGGCGCGCTGCTTCCCGGCCATGGTGGGGCGCTCGACCGCATTGATACCTGGCTGTGGGCGGGCGTGCTCGGCTTTTACCTGGCGCCGATCCTGGTGACAACCTGAATGCAGCAGATCTGAGTCAGAGAAGGATTGAACGGATGGCGAACGAACCCTCTCGCAACCTGGCCCTCGACCTTGTCCGCGTGACGGAGGCCGCCGCGATGGCTGCCGGGCGCTTCATGGGACGGGGCGATAAGGAAAGCGGCGACCAGGCGGCCGTCGAAGCGATGCGCCTGATGCTCAGCACGGTTGAGATCGAGGGGGTGGTCGTCATCGGTGAAGGTGAGAAGGACGAAGCGCCCATGCTGTTCAACGGCGAAGTGCTCGGCAGCGGCGCTGGACCGCAGATGGACGTGGCGGTCGACCCGGTGGAGGGGACCCGGCTGCTGGCGCTGGGACGTGCCAATTCAGTCTCCACAGTGGCCATGTCGGCGCGCGGAACGATGTTCAACCCGGGTCCCATCGTCTACATGCAGAAGATCGCTGCCGGGCCGGCGGGCAAGGGACACATCAATCTGGACGCGCCGGTGCGGGACAATTTACAGTCGGTCGCCGACGCCAAAGGGGATGACATCGATGACCTCACCGTCGTGATCCTGGATCGGCCACGCCACGATGCGATCATCCGGGAAGTGCGCGCGGCCGGCGCGCGCATCCGTTTGATCACGGACGGGGACGTCGCCGGCGCCATCATGACGGCCTGGCCGGAATCGGGGATCGACCTGCTGCTGGGCGTCGGCGGCACGCCGGAAGGTGTGCTCGCCGCATGCGCGCTGAAGTGCATGGGCGGCGAGATCCAGGGGCGCCTCTATCCACGCGATGAGGAAGAAGCCGCGCTGGCCAGAGACATGGGCTATGATCTGGACCGAGTGCTGACTATCGACGATCTGGTCGGCAGCGACCAGGCGTTCTTTGCGCTCACAGGGATCACGGACGGCGAACTGGTCGACGGGGTAAAGTACTTCGGCGCTGGCGCGCGGACCCACAGCCTGGTCATGCGCGCCGAGTCGGGGACGGTTCGAGAGATCCGGGCGACTCACCGCTGGGAAAAACTGATGCGGTTCTCTCAAATCGAATACGATCGCGAAGTGGACTAGACCGCAGCCAGCAGAGATCAGGCCAATCTTCCTACGATGCCGAACGATCGACCCCTCGCACAGCGTACGCTGACCGAACTTCGCCAGTTGGCCCGGGAACAGGGCTTGCGCGGCTACAGCCGGATGTCAAAGGCGGAGCTTCTTGCAGCGCTGGCGGACGCGCCCACGGAACCCAGCTTGGGGACCGTCGCTGGTGCGCCCGAGATTCCGGCCGTTGAATCCACCGGGCCTCCCACGGTGGCCGTGCGCCGGCCGTTCGGCGCCCGTGTGCTCCAATTCACCGGTGCAGTCGGGGTCGTGATCTCGCTGGCAGCGCTGCTTCTGCTTCCGTTGGCGGCCGTGCAGGCTTCCCGCTCCTTGCCCGGCCGATTTGAGGCAGGGGCGCGGCAAGCGCGCGCCCTGGCCGACGTGCTCCAGATCGCGATCGACGGCGTGGACAACGCCGCCACTACACTGGAAAGCTCGGCACTCGCCCTGCGCGCCATGCGCGCCAACCTGCAGAACACCGGCCCCATCCTGAGTTCCGTCGGCGAAGTCCTTGCAGATGAAGCGCCCCGGACGATTGAGGCCACGCGCAGCGCCTTGAATGCTGCGCAGGCTGGGGCAGCGGCGATCGACCAGGTCCTGCGCACGCTGGCCGCCCTCGGGCCGCTGACCGGCGTCCAGTACGATCCGGACCAGCCGCTCGACGCTGGCCTGGCCCAGGCCGCCGAGGGGCTGCGCCCGCTGCCGGCCTCGTTGCGTGCCATCGGCAGTGAGCTTGAACGCGCAAATGAAGACCTCGACCAGCTTTCCGACCGGATGATTCAGGTCGCGGACGGGGTTGGTGGGATGGCGACCGAGCTGCAGTCGCTCCAGGACTCGCTCGAAGCGCAGCGGCTCTCACTTCTCGAACTCGCCGATCGCCTCGATCGGATCGCGGCGTCCTCGCCGCTTTGGATCGCGGGGGCCGCCCTCCTGCTCGGACTCGCCATCTTGTGGGTGGCGTCAGGACAGTACGCGGTGTATCTCATCGGCGCTCAGCAGCTGCAGGGCGCGGATGGGACCTCCGAGCCGGTCGAGAGCGAGCAGGAGACCCCTACCTGAGTTTGCTTGCGGGGCAGAATCGGGCATGTTATAATAACGGCGTCCTTACGAGGCTACCAAGCCACTAGGACATTACTCCCCGACTCTGCAACCCGACTCGAAGATTGTGCCGCCCTCACGCGATTGATTGGCTTTGATCCATCCAACATCCTGCGCAACCTGCGTGGAACACCGGATCGCGCCCCAGCCGCCCGCTCGATTCCGGACGGAGTATCCGAAAGATGAACATTGCTGAACTTGAATCGATGAACCTGACGGACTTGCGCGAAATGTCGAAGGACCTTGACATCCAAGGCGCAACCCGCCTGAAGAAGGAAGACCTTGTCCTGCGTATTATGCAGGCCGAGGCCGAGCGCAAGGGCCTGGAATTGCGTGGCGGGGTCCTCGAAGTCATGAACGAGGGGATGGGCTTCCTGCGCGCCGATCACTACATGCCCGGCTCGAACGATATCTATGTCTCCCAATCCCAAATTCGGCGCTTCGGGCTCCGCACCGGCGATATGGTGATCGGCCAGATCCGGCCGCCAAAGGACTCCGAGAAGTACTACGGGCTGCTGCGGGTCGAATCGATCAACGGGATGGACCCGGAGGATTCGAAGGTTCGACCGCGGTTTGAAGAACTCACCCCGATCTTCCCCGAAGAGCGCTTCAATTTGGAGACCGATCGCTACACACTGTCAACCCGCCTGCTCAATCTGATCGCGCCGATCGGCAAGGGACAGCGCGGCCTGATTGTCTCCCCGCCGAAAGCCGGCAAGACGACTGTGCTCAAAGAGGTCGCAAACGCCATCTCCACCAACTACCCCGAAGTCCACCTGATGGTGGCGCTCATCGGCGAGCGGCCGGAGGAAGTGACGGATATGGATCGGTCGGTGGATGCCGAGGTTGTGGCCTCCACGTTCGACGACCCGGCTTCCTCGCATGTGAAAGTGGCCGAGATGGTGCTCGAGCGCGCCAAGCGGCTTGTCGAGTGCGGCCGCAATGTCGCCATCGTGATGGATTCGATCACTCGCCTCTCGCGCGCCTACAACCTGATGGTGACGCCTTCCGGCCGGACACTCTCCGGCGGCCTGGATCCGGCGGCGCTCTATCCACCGAAACGCTTCTTCGGCGCTGCCCGCAACATCGAGGACGGCGGCTCCCTGACGATCATCGCCACCTGTCTCGTCGATACCGGCTCCCGGATGGACGACATGGTGTACGAGGAATTCAAGGGGACCGGCAACATGGAGCTCCACCTGTCCCGCCGCCTGCAGGAGCGGCGCATCTTCCCGGCGTTCGACATCGAACGCTCCTCGACGCGGCGCGAAGAACTGCTGCTCGGCCCGGACATCACCCAACGCGTCTGGCTCATGCGGCGCATGTTCTCGCAGATGGTGACGCCGCCGCCCAACGGCGCCGGCATGGACATCACCAACGCCACGGAAGCGATCCTCCAGCGGCTTGCACGCACCGATTCAAATATCGAATTTGTCGAGACGCTCACGGAGGAGGCATTCTAGCGTGCGTCCGCTCGGGCCCGATCGACGGGCCGGGCTGCGCAACCTCGCCTCCCTCCTGCTGGGGATCCTCGGCATCGGAGCCGCCGTCTGGGCCAGCTGGCTCAACCTGCTCTCTGTGCAGGCCGTCGAGGAAGCCCAGGCTGCGGAGATGCCGCCAGCGAGCGCGCCCTACCGCCCGGTTGAGCTGCCAGGCTACTCTCGCCTTGAAGACCCGGTCAAATCGGTGTCACGCCGCAGCCTTGTCCACACAGACGTTCCCCATCGTGCCCGTGTCGAGGTCCTGCGCTACACCGTGCAGGTCGGCGATAGTGTGTTTGGGATTGCCGACCGGTTTGGCCTGGCGCCGGAGACAATCCTTTGGGGGAATTTCTCCGTTCTGAACGATGACCCCCACCTGCTTCGGCCTGGGCAAGAATTGAGCATCCTGCCGGTCGACGGCGCGCTCTACGAGTGGCAGGCCGGCGACAGCCTGGAGGCAGTGGCCGATTTCTTCGAGGTGACATCGCTGGACATCGCGGACTGGCCGGGAAACGACATCGATCGCCAGACACTGCAACTCGCCCCCGGCACTGAGCTGATCATCCCGGGCGGTGTGCGTGAGTTTCGCCAGTGGATCGTGCCGACCATCGCCCGCGGCCGGGCCGGCGTCGGCACGGCCTTCGGTCCCGGCGGCTGCAGCGGCGATTTCAGCGGGGGCGCAGTCGGCAGCGGCGGCTTCATCTGGCCCTCAGCCAACCGGACCATCTCCGGCAACGACTACTGGTCGGGACACCTGGCGATCGACATCGCCGCCTCGATCGGCGATTTGGTGCTGGCGGCTGATGGCGGTGTGGTCGTCTATTCCGGCTGGTCGGTCGGCGGTTATGGCAACATGGTGATGATCGATCACGGCAACGGCTGGCAGACGCTCTACGCCCACCTGAACGCTGTCGTCGCACCTTGCGGCGCCAGCGTCTTCCAGGGCCAAACCATCGGTTTCGCCGGCTCGACGGGCAATTCAACCGGACCGCACCTGCATTTTGAGACCCGTCTTAACGGTGGTTTTGTCAATCCGTGGTTCGTCCTTCCCTGATGGAGCGGCTCGCTCGTTCGTTCGACAGATGTTTGCAGGCCTTCCCCAGGGCCCAGAATCCCCTGCCTTGACGCCCCCTTCAGGCGTCTGATAAGATGCTGCCGTTGCCCGTCAGGAGGCGGACCCCTTGTCTGAAGTCACCCAAGAAGGCCAACAACCGAGCCCCGAAGCCTCTCCTGAGCCCAGCCGGCTGAGCGCCTGGTGGTCGGAAGTCACCCGACTTGGGTGGCGAGAAACGCTGATGCGTTTTGCCGGGCATCTGGGGCTGCTCACAGTCATTGCCCTGGGAGTGTGGGCGGCCCGTGCTGGCCTGGATACGTTGCCGGTGGCCGCTCCGCCGGCGGCTGGGCCGCAGCAGGTTGAAGAGCCGACCGCCGTTCCTGAATTGGCTGCGGCCGGCGGGATGCTCTCCGTGGCTGATCTGCCGGCGTTCACGCTTGATCTGCCGACATCTGCGGGCATCCCGCGCTGGTCTGAGCTTCACACCGTGATCCCCAGTCGGCCACGACTGGAAGTCACGAAGTATCAGGTGCAGCGCGGGGACACGCTCTTCGGAATCGCCGAACGCTACAACCTGACCCCCGAGACGATTCTGTGGGGCAATTATGATGTGCTGCAAGACAACCCGCACAACCTGACTCCAGGTCAGGAGCTGAACATTCTCCCGGTGGACGGCACCTACTACCAGTGGCATGAGGGCGACGGCCTGAACGGCGTGGCCGAGTTCTTCGGCGTCTCCCCGCAGGACATCATCGATTGGCCGAGCAACGACATCGACCCGGCCACCGATCCGGCGGATCCGGAGATCGAATCCGGCGCATGGCTGGTGATCCCCGGCGGCCAGCGGGAATTCCAGAGTTGGCAGGCCCCCGTCGCCACCCGGAGCAGCCCGGCGGTCGCCGGCGTATCCGGCCCGGGGGCGTGCGGCGCGCTGTACGATGGCGCCATCGGCACCAACACCTTCGTCTGGCCGACGCCCGGCCGGACCATCTCAGGCTACAGCTTCTCGAGCTTCCATCCGGGGATTGACATCGGCGGCAGCGTTGGGAATGGCATCTTTGCCGCCGACAATGGCGTGGTCGTCTACGCGGGCTGGAACTATTATGGCTACGGAAATCTCGTGATCGTCGACCACGGCACCGGCTGGCAGACCCTCTACGCGCACCTGAGTTCCATCAATGTGGGCTGCGGCCAGTCGGTCTTCCAGGGGAACGTCATCGGCGGCATGGGCTGCACCGGCAACTGCAGCGGAACGCACCTGCACTTCGAAATGCGCAGCGATCTGTTCGGCCGCGTCAATCCGCTGCTCTATCTCCCCTAGATCGGCTCAACGCACATTCCGGCCTGGAAGCGCCCAGCTTCCACTTTTTTTGGCCGGCGCGAATGGATCCTCGGCTCAGTCCGAGGTTGCGCCAATGTGATGTTTTCTTTGGAGAACCGCGTCAGCTGGAAAGCGCCTCAGCGGGCCTGGTCACGAACTGCCCTCAGCACGCCCGAAACAGGCGGCAGCGGGCCGAGGGTTCGCGTGAGCCAGGACCCCATCTTCCACAGCGCCCGCATGAAGATATCCGAGCCGCTGAGGCGGTACGACCACCAGGCGACCCACCAGCGGAGGAGCAGGTAGCGGCCCAAATCCGAAAACAGGACCTGCCGCCGGTACCCGCCAAACGAAAGATCGCCTCGGGCGAAGCCGAGATGGAGCGCGCGAGCCGCGAGGCGTCCGTAGCCGAGCGCCACACCGATTCCTTCCCCGAACAGCGGATCCGCGCCGGCGCTGTCACCGGCGAGCACAGCACCGGGCGCGGAGAAGCGGTTCCAGGGAGTAAACCAGTGAATCGGATGTCCCTGGACGTCTTCCATCTCATGCTCCGGGGCGCGCTGCTCCAGCGACTCTTTCAGGAGCGCAGGCAGCGCCGCCCGCTCCCGATCCGCGGCAAAGCGGGCGTCATACAGGCCGCGGTTCATGTACGGCGTGCCTTCGATGAGGCTGGGAAAATCCCAGTAATAGCCCTGCAGCGCGCCCCGAACAAGCGTGAAATCGAAGCGGGCGAAGCCCTGCACATATTCCGGCTCGGCGCCCTCGGCGGGCGTCACGATTTCAAGCAAACGGGCCACATGCGGCGGGCGTTCACGGGCGCCCATCCAGCGGCGGACGATGCCGCGCGAGCCGTCCGCACCGACTACAGCCTTTGCACGAAGCGGTCCCCGTTCGGTTTGAAGGAGGAAACCCTGCGCGGATCGCTCAATTTCATGGACGGGTTGGTCTTCCTGGAGGGGCACGCCCCGGGCGTGGGCGGCGCGCGCCAGCCATGCATCGAACTCTTGACGGCGGGTGACCACAAGGGCCGGCGAGCCGTAGACTGGGATTGCCCGGCCGGCGTACTCAAAGATGGCCCGGTCGACGGCGATGTAGGGGATGTCCAGCGTCAGGCCAAGGCGCTTCAGCTCGGCCAGCCCGAAGGGCGTGATCCCTCCGGCACAGAGTTTGTGGCGAGGATGGCTTGCCTTCTCGAAGACTCGCATGCGCCCTGCCCAGCTCGGGTCGAGCTGGAGCAGGTGGAGGGCGGTGGCCAGCCCGGCAGGGCCGCCGCCGACGAT
>JBFJVD010000046.1:0-13976 GCA_041624375.1 Anaerolineales bacterium | reverse complement strand
TCGGCCAGGGAGTCGCCGCCCAGCTTTTCGAGCAGGGCGTCCGCCAGCACCAAACAGACCATCGCCTCGCCGACCACCGCCGCCCGTGGGACAGAGCAGTAGTCGGAGCGTTCGTAGACCGTCTGCGCCGCTTCCCCGGAGGCCAGATCGACCGAAGCGCGCGGCGTGAGGGTGGTGGAGATCGGCTTCATCGCCGCGCGGACGACGATCGGCTCACCGGTCGTGATGCCGCCCTCCATCCCGCCGCTGCGGTTCGTCCGGCGCACCAGGCGGCCGTCTTCGAGATCGATTTCGTCGTGCGTCTCGGTCCCACGCCGGCGCGCCGTTGCGAAGCCTTCACCAATTTCTACGCCTTTGATGGCATGGATGCTCATGACAGCCTCGGCCAGCCGGGCCCCCATCCGGCGGTCCCAGTGCACATGGCTGCCCAGCCCAGCCGGCACGCCAAGGGCCACCACTTCGAAGACGCCACCAAGTGTGTCGCGCGCCTCCATGGCGGCCCGGATCTCGGCCTTCATCGCCTCACTGCCAGCCTCCGACGGACAGCGAACCGGGCTATCCTCTGCGGCGGCGAAGCGCTGTCGATAGCCGCTCTCTCCGAAGTCGGCCGTTGCCGTGCCGATCTCGGTGACGTAGCTCCCGACTTCGATGCCGAACGTGGCAAGCAATCGCCGGCAGACCGCGCCCACAGCCACCCGGGCTGCCGTTTCACGCGCCGAGGCTCGTTCGAGGCTGTAGCGCAGGTCGGGGTAGCCGTACTTCACAGCGCCGGTCAGGTCGGCATGCCCGGGTCGGGGCACCGTCATCGGGTCGACCCCTACGGCCTGCCAGCGGGCGTGGTCCTTGTTTTCAATCAGAATGGCGATGGGCGCGCCGGTCGTTTCGCCCGCCAGCACCCCGCCGACGATCTGCGCCTGGTCCTGCTCAATCTTCTTCATCCGCGGGCCAACGCCGTAGCCCACCTGGCGCCGGGCCAGGTCGGGGGCCAGATCTTCGGCCGCCAATGGCATTCCGGCAGGAAATCCCTCCAGGATCGCAGCGAGCAGCGGGCCATGAGACTCCCCCGCCGTCAGGAACCTGAGCACCTTGGTCATCGCAGCACTCCTTCCGCAGCCGCCCGCATCTGCCGCCTCGGCGCCGGCTGGCCGGTCCAGAGCTCGAAGGCCAACGCCCCCTGCTCGACCAGCATGCCGAGACCGGTCGCCGCACCCAGGCCGGCGGCCCGGGCGCGCGCCACCAGACGGGTTATGGGCGGATTGTAGACCAAATCATATATGAAGCTGCCGGACGGCAGATCGACCGACTTTGGCCACGGGGAAGATTCGACCTCCGGCCACATGCCGACCGGCGTACATTGAAGCACGAGACTACCAGCGGGGACGGAGGTGAAGGCGTAATTATCCCAGCTGAGGACGCCGACTTCCAGCGCCGCGCCCGATTGGAGCTCCCAGGCGAGTTCAAATCCACGGTCCGGGGTACGGCAGATGAGGTCCAGCCGTGAAGCAGACTCGCGGAGGGAGAAGGCGGCTGCACGGGCCGCCCCACCCGCCCCGAGGATGACGACTGGCCGGTTGCCAACGGAGACTCCCAACTGCCGCAAATCCTCGAGCAGACCCGCCCCGTCCGTGTTGTAGCCGTGCAGCTGTCCGCTGCCGTTGACAATGGTGTTCACGGCCCCGACGGCTCTGGCCGATGGATCGATGACGTCAAGCAGGGAGAGCACGCGCGCCTTATGTGGGACCGTCACGTTCGCACCGGCCCAAGCTGCATCCCGCAGGCGCTCGATCACGCCGGGCAGGTCTTCCGGCGGTGTATCGAGGGCGGCAAACCGCCAGTCGAGCCCGGCCGCCTCAAAGGCGGCGTTCTGCATGGCAGGTGAAATGGAGTGGCCGAGGGGATGGCCGATCAGCCCGACCTGCATCAGCCGAACGAAGCGCCCAGGTCAGCCAGCGAGCTGGTGAAACCGGGGAACGACTCGTGGATGCACCCGGCGTCTTCGATCAACGTTTCGCCCTCCGCGACCAATCCGGCTACGGCCAGCGCCATCGCCAGGCGATGGTCGCCGTGCGAGTGAACCCGGGCGGCCTGGAGACGGGTGGGACCCTCAATGCGAAAGCCATCCGGCCGGCTCTCAATCTGGGCGCCCATCTTGCGTAATTCAGTCGCCAGCGCCTCGATGCGATCCGACTCTTTGACCCGCAGCTCGGCAGCGTCTGAGACGATTGTAGCGCCCTGTGCCTGGGTCGCTGCCACCGCGAAAATGGGGAACTCGTCGATCATCCGCACCACCCTGTCGCCGCTGACGTCGGTTGCGCCGAGCTGGCTGGCACGCACCTGAATCTCCGCAACCGGCTCTCCATGCTGCTCGCGAGCGTGAGAGTGCGCAACTTCAGCGCCCATCGCAGCGAGCGCGTCCAGAAGACCCGTGCGGGTCGGGTTCACCCCAACGCCCGGGAGCTCGATCTTCGAGCCGGGAACCAGCGCGCCGGCCACGATCAGGAATGCGGCCGAAGAGATGTCCCCTGGAATGGTATAGCTGAAGGCGGGCAGCCGCCCGTCAAGCGGCTGCAGTTCGACCCGTCGGCCGGAGATCGACAAGCCGACCCCAAGATGGCGCAGCAGGCGTTCGGTGTGATCGCGCGAGGGGCCGGGTTCCTCAACAACAGTCGGGCCGTCGGCGAACAGGCCGGCGGTGAGAATGGCTGTCTTTACCTGCGCAGAGGCGACGCGCGGGTGGTGCTCGATCCCTTTGAGCGACCCGCCGCGGATCTCGAGTGGCGGCGCATCCTGGTCGTTCGTGCCCGTGATTTCAGCGCCCATTTCCCGCAGCGGAGCCGCCACGCGCCCCATCGGCCGCTGCCGAAGCCGGGCCGTCCCGGTGAGTGTCGCGGCGAAGGACTGCCCGGCCAGCGCGCCAAGCAGCATCCGCATGGTGGTCCCTGAATTGCCACAATCGAGGGGGGTTGTCGGCTGCCGCCACTCTCCGCCTTGAACCGAGTAGGTCCCGTCGGCGCCAGCTTCCAGGCCGACTCCCAGGAGCCTGAGGCAATCTGCCATGGCCTCCGTCACACCCGATCGGAGCACCCCGCTGAGCTGGCTCGTCCCCTGCGCCAGTCCCGCAAAGAGAAGCGCCCGGTGGCTGATCGACTTGTCGCCGGGCAGGCGAACACTGCCGACCAATCCGGGCGCGGGTCCGAGAATGCGGAGATCCATTGGTCTCCCCTAGCGAACGGATCTGCGCCGAGCCCTAAGGAAACCGGTCATAGACCCGCAGCATGAAATTGCGGTCACCGGACCTCAGCCAGCCTCGGCTTCCGGCTGCCATTCGAATTCGGCGAGCTGCCCGGCCGCGTAAAGCTCGCGAAAATGACGGTGACGCCGCTTGCCGCTCGAAGTCTTGGTGAGCGTCCCGGCCTTCACGAGCAGCACTTCACTGACGCTGACGCCCATTTGAGTCATGACACGGTTCCTCACATCGGCCGTGAGTTCCTGCGGCGTCCGAGAGGCCGTGTCGCGCACCTCGCTCACGACCACAATGCGCTGAGATCCGATCCGGCTGTCGTCGATGCCGAAGGCGGCAAAGCAGCCCTCGCGCAAGCCGGAGATCTCGAGCAGAATGGGTTCGAAATCGCTCGGGTCCAGCTTCTTGCCGAGAACCGTAATGCGCTCCTGCACCCGGCCAACCCAGAACAGCTCGTCGCCTCGCAGGTAGCCGAGATCGCCGGTGCGCAGAAGGCCGTTCGAGATCGCGCGCGCGGTGGCGGCTGGGTCGCCGAGATAGCCTTCCATCCGGGAGGGTGTCTCGAGGGCGACTTCGCCCACATGGCCGTCAGGAAGCGGCTCCCCACCCTCCGAGAGGATCTGAATCTTCATGCCCGGATAGGGCCGCCCGACCCCGACAATTTCCACCGATGGTGGGGAGTCGGCGGTGTCAGTGACCACGCGCGCTACCCGTTCGTCCTGGAGCGGGTCGCGCTCGACGAGCTCCACCAGGTAGGTGCCATGGGGGTCGCTGAAGGTGGCGCCGCCGACGTTCTCTGCGCAGCCGAAGTTGGTCTTGAGCGCCTGGCGGGTGACACCATAGGGCTCGAAACGCTGGTGGAAGGCGCGCATCGTTTCTGGATGGATCCGCTCCGCCGCGTTCCAGAACGCCCGGACGCCGTCGAGCCGGACGCCTTCCATCTCCGCCTCACGTACGCGCTGGGCCGCGATGGCGAAGCCGAAGTTGGGCGACCAGGTCACGGTGGAGCCCGAATCGGTGAGCCCACGAAGCCAGAGCGATGGCTTCTTGACGAAGGCTTCGGGTCGCAGCATCACTACGGGCACACCGCTTGTGAGGCAGAGCATGAAGTTGTTCACCAGCCCCATGTCGTGATAAAGCGGGGTCCAGTTGAAGCAGATGTCCTCTGGGCCTAGTTCCATCGCTGCCGTCATGCCGTCGAGCGCCGCTAGCACGTTGGCTTGGCGCCAGACGCATACTTTGGGGAACCCGGTGGTGCCCGAGGTCAGCTGCATTGCCGCCAGGTCGTCGGCCTGCGGGATGGCGTAGTCCACCTTCTCGGCCGAGAGCGTCATGGCATCGGGCGCTCCGATCAGGCAGCGCGTCTCTTTCCGCACCGACGAAAGCTCATCCTGCATGGCGGCCATCGATTCGGCGCACAGCAGCAGGCGTGGACGGGTCTCCTCGATCATCCGCTTCAGCGTCTTCAGGAGGCTCGAGTGTGCCGCCTGCGCTTGAAGGACGGGTGGCGCCACCAGCAGGGGAACGGCACCCACGAGCAGCACCGCCGTCAGCAGCCGGGCTGCGGTCTCGCTGCTTGGCATCACCAGGATGCAGAGATCGCCCTTGACCAAACCTTCCGAGGAAAGCCAGGCGGCGTAGCCTCCGGACCCTTGCAGAAACGCCTCGTAGGTATGCCAGGTAAGCTCGCCTTCGCTGCTATAGAAGCCGAGCGCGCGCCGATCGGGTTGGCGCTCGAATCGATCGAGCAGTCTCGCCTGAATGGAAGTCCCTGGTTGCATGTTCTGCGTCAATGGAAGCTCCTATGAACAGGCCGCCGATCTGGAATCGGCAGCCTGAAGGGTGGTCTGTATCGCCTCAGACTAGGCAAACGCCTTGACGGAAAATAGGCCCCGAATCTGCTGCCGCAGATCTTCGAGATCGCGCCGTTCAGTCGTCGGGGCGAACAGCCGGTCATCCCACTTGTCGCGATCTAGCGTGATGCCCCAGGCGTTGAGCCAGATCGGCGGCTGGAAGGTGTCGAGCGCGTCCGGCATCACATCCTCGACGGCGAGCAGGAAGAGAACCTGAGCGAACTCCTCAAGGCGCTCCATGTTGATGACCTGATCTTCGATGATCTCGTCGAGCGTCTTGCCTGCCTTGAGGTTGCGCCACTGCATATCACGCAAGAACGGGACCGACAGGAAATCGATAAAGTCGAACGAAAGACGGCCCGGCGACATGGCTGCCCAGTCGGCGAACAGCCGCTGCATCGCCCGTGTCAGGAAGAAGAAACGGCCAGAGATCTTCCGATAGGCATCTGAGCCCTTCTGGTCCAGGAACAGCGAATTGAACATCTGGGGCCCGAGGTTCGCCCAGCCGCCGGCGGTGTCCCACATCACCTTGCAGGACATGACCACCGGATTGCCGAAGAAGGGGTAGCCTTGCTGGATATTCGACGTGAGCCAGTGGTTGAGCGAGAGGATGTAATTATTGTAGTCGTCGACTACCGGCTTGGTGAGTTCACCGGCCCGATCTCGGCGGACCATATCCGTGATGATCGAGTTGCCGAACCCGATGAGATCGCTTGCCAGCGCATAGAACGGATCGGGGAAGAGCGCCGCCTCCCCGATGCACGCCCAACGTTCGATGGAGAAGAGCTGCTTCGAGGCGTAGCTGTAGTCACGCATGGTTCGGAAATCGAGCGGTTCGCGATCTTCGAGGTAGGCTGCCAGGTCTGGCTCATACGCACTGAGCCAATCCATCGCCCGCTCGAAGGTATTGAAGCTCTCGAACGGATGGAGCTCTTCCAGGGCCACGATCCCCACGCTCGTGCTGCCCGAGGAGAGGGGGATGAGCCATATCCAGTAGCCGGAACCCATCAGGTGGTTGGTCGAGTAATAGCGGATGTTGTCTGGCACCCGCTCATGCCAGTCGCGCATCTCTTCCGGCACAAGGTCGTCAACATCGATGCGACCTTCGAAGCGGAACCAGACCGAGCTACACTTCTTGCCGTGCTCGCGGGTGAGGCCCAGCTTCTTCTGCAGGTAGCGCCGACGCCCCATCGCGTCCACGACCCAGCGCGCCCGAACCATGCCGCTGGAGCCATTCGTACCCGATAAGTGAACTTCGTGCAGGCCGCCGTCTTCCGAAAGCACGATCTCTCTAACGGCGCGCCCTTCCAGCAAATCGACACCGGCCTCCTCATTGAAGGTTCGCAGGTCGTTCTCCAGCACGCCGCGATCGATTTGATACGAGTTGACCCTTGGAAACTGAGACAGGCCAAACTCGGGTCGCCGGTGGAAAGGCTGCGAGGGATTGTCGAAGAAGAAGCGGAAACCGAGCTTCCGGATGTGTGACTTGTTGAAGTAGTCCTGCAGCTTGAGTGTGTCCACAAGGTAGTAGCTGCCGGTCTCAACGAGCGATTCGCCGACCTTAAAGGCGGCCTCGGGGAGCGGCCGAGAGAGCCGATCGATCAGCACAATGCTGGCATCGGGCAGCTCCTGCTTGAGCTGCCGGGCGAGTGTGAGGCCAGCGAGCCCACCGCCACAAATGGCAACGTCATAGTCGGAAGTCTTCATCTGTGAGTTATTGGGGGACATATGGAATCATGCTCCTTCGACCTTTCCTACCGATAAAGTGGGAACTGTGCCTCTCATTGCCATGGCATCGATATCCGGCTACGCGCCAGGGAAAGTGACCTTGCAGGAACAAGAGGCACCTGCAGCGGCGGGATCAACCCTCGCTACCGATTGGCCTGGAGCTTCCCCTCCAGAAACGACGTGATATCGCGTATGGTCTGGAAGTGTTCCGGCACCAGCTCATCATCGTCGACGGTAACCCCTATCCGGTCTTCGATAAAGCCGACCAGGCGAAGCAGGGAAAGCGAATTGAGGATCCCGCTGTCGATGAGCGAATCCTCCGGAGAAAGCTCCGATCTTCCATCCATTAAGAGCTCTTGAACAATGAATTCCTTGATCACAGCTGCGATGTTCATGACCTTGACTCCTGCGAATACTTACCGAAATCAACCCACAGTTGGCCAGCGGACGATGACACCCGTCCGCTAGGAAAGCTCAGCTACCGGCTGCAATTTGCGATGGTCGGTGATCCGTTTGGCCTTCAAATCGAAGCGAGGAAGTGTACCATGGGGCACCGCTGTCACCTTGACCCGCAGGCCCAGGCCGTTCCGCACTTCCTTCGCCACCGCCGCCGCGATGGCCTCGGGCTCCCCGGCTTCGGCCTCCACCTGGATGGAAATCTCGTCGAGCTCGCCCTGGCGGCGGATATTGACGGCAAACTCGCCGACCTCCGGCACGCGGCGCACCAGGTCTTCCAGCGCGCTAGGAAAGACGTTGACGCCGCGGATGATCACCACATCGTCGACGCGGCCGATCACGCCGCCTTCAAGCCGCGGGTAGGTGCGTCCGCATTCGCACGGTGAAGTATCGAGCCTGACCCGATCGCCGGTGCGGTAGCGGATCACCGGCATGCCCACTCGCCCCAGATTGGTGACCACCAGCTCGCCTTCATTGGCGGGTTCGCCTGACTCGGGATCAATCACTTCAAAGATGAATTCGCTCTCATTCATGTGCAGGCCAGCCTGCGCCTGGCACTCGAAGCCCCACGCACCGACCTCGGTGGCGCCGGCATGGTCGTAGCAGCGGGCCCCCCAAGCGGTCTCGATGCGCCGCTTGGTCGAGGGGATGTTGGCGCCGGGTTCACCCGCGTGAATCGTAATGCGCACATTCGAGTTGGCGATGTCGATGCCCTCATGCTTGGCCACTTCGGCCAGATGAAGCGCATACGTCGGCGTGCAGATCAGGACCGAGATGTCATTGACCAGGATCCCTTTGACCCGCTGCTCGGAGGACATCCCCCCACCCGGGATCGCGAGCGCGCCGATCACGCGCGCGCCCTCGTGGGCGCTCCAGAAGCCGATGAATGGCCCAAATGAAAACGCAAAGAAGATGCGATCGACGGGGACCACACCGGCGGCGCGGTAGACGGACGCCCAGCAGCGCGCCCACCAGTTCCAGCTTTCCTCCGTATCGACGCAGCGCAGGGGTTCACCCGTGGTTCCAGAAGTTTGATGAATGCGGACGTACTTTTCTCTCGGGAAGGTCAGGTTGGTGCCGTACGGCGGATGGTCCGCCTGATCGGTTGATAGCTCGGCTTTCGTGGTGAAGGGGAGCCGGCGCAGATCTTCGAGGGTGCGGATCTCTTCCGCCCGCTTAAGGCCTACCCGGCCGAGCTTCCGGCGGTAGAAGGCATTGTCCTTGAGCACCGGCCCAAGCATCAGCTGGAGCTTCTTGAATTGGATCTGGGACATCGCCTCTCGCCCCAGCGTCTCCATGAAAGCGTCAGAGTAGGTATCTCTCATCGTGTACTTCTCCAGTGTCAAGAATCCGGTTTGCGTGAGGCGTCCCGAAACTATCTAGTGATGGGAGGGCAGCCCATCCTCATCTGCAGGGAACTTCTCACTGATCAGGATCGCCGGGCGTCCCTCGACGATGATGCGGTAAGTTCGGCTGACAAATTCCAGGCCTCTTAAATGAGAGATGGCCTCCGGAAGATCGCCCAGGCGCTCCTTCCCATACCACAGGATTTCGCGGAACTGCTCCATCCGACTGTTGAGCAGAATGCGGCCCACGCCTTCCCCATCCAGGTCCAGCTCTTCCGTCAGGCCGGCCTTCAACCGCTCAGGCACAATCAGAGAGACGGCGTAGGCATAGATCCGCTGGCTATATTCGCCGCGTAGCATGACCTGTCGCGCGACGACCTCTGTGCCTCCGGGCGCTTCCAGCCAAAGATGATCGGTCGGCAACAGCTGCCGCTGCTGGGCGATCCGTACCACTTCGATCGGCTCCATCTTGTAGGCTTCGATGAACTTGGTCACGGTACCATCGATCACCAGCAGGGCGCGCTGGAACGGCTTCAGGGCCCGCAAGTTGACATCGGTGAGATGCTTGGGCTTCGAGGCTTGCGCGACGAACAGTTCATTCAGCGAATCGAAGCCGCCATTCCCGATCGGAGGAGTCATCCGATCTCCGGAGCGCGCATTTTCTGTCAGGGGCATCTTCATGGAACCCACCGCAGAGGGCGCACCGACATGGCCGGCGCCCGGGTGGGCACAGCCCGCGGATCGGTCCCTGGCCTGCTGGCCATCAACTCGGCTCCGCCTGTGCTGTCCCGAGCCGCGCTCCCAGAACTCGCCGATCGACCGCCGCAGCGATCCGCTCAACATCCCCCATGAGCTCCGTGAACTGTTCCTGGTTGAGCGATTGATAGCCATCAGAGAGGGCGTTTTCGGGATCTGGATGGACTTCGATGATCAGACCATCTGCGTCTGCGGCTACGGCCGCTTTGCTCGCCGCCTTAACCAGACTCGCCTTCCCGGTGGCATGGCTCGGATCGACGATCACCGGTAGGTGGGTCATCTCTCTCAACACCGGAACTGCATTGATATCAAGCGTGTTGCGGGTGACGGTCTCGAAGGTTCGGATCCCGCGTTCGCAGAGCATGACGTTGGGGTTGCCATGAGAGAGGATGTATTCAGCACTCATCAGGAGTTCCTGAACGTTTGACATCATCCCGCGCTTCAACAGCACCGGCGCGCCGGACTCGCCCACCGCATGCAGCAGCGCGTAGTTCTGCATGTTGCGGGTTCCGAGCTGAAGAACATCGGCGTAGCGGCAGACAAGCGGTACCTGCTCGGGAGACATCACCTCGGTGACGATGGGCAAGCCCGTTTCCTTGCGGGCCTCGGCGAGAATGCGCAGCCCCTCCTCCCCAAGACCCTGAAAGCTGTAGGGTGAAGTTCGTGGTTTGAACGCCCCGCCGCGCAGCATGTGACCGCCGGCTTCCTTCACGATCCACGCAGAATCCATCAGCTGATCGCGGTTCTCGACCGCACAGGGCCCGGCCATGACGATCACCTGATCACCGCCAACTTGGAGGTCACCGATCGGGATGATGGTGCGCTCGAGCTGGAAGCTTCGGCTCGCCAGCCGGAAGGGTCGCTCCAATGCGATGACCTCCCCCACGCCCCGCAGCCCGGCCAGTGCCGTCGGATCAAATGCGGCCAGATTCCCCATCAGGCCGACAAGCGTCTGATTCTTCTTGCGGGAAACGTGGGTTTCCAGACCGAGGCTGTGCGCCCGGGCAATGACATACTCGATGTCGCTCTGGCTCGCAGTTTCCTTCATTGCAATGATCATGGCTTAAATCCTTTAAATACCCGCCAGATGGTCCCGATCATCTGCGTGGCGCGCAAAGACAAGAAGAAGGGTTATCCCCAGCTCAGGAGGCGCGGCCTAGGGGGCACCAGTTGGTCCCCTGATTTTGCTCTCGTCCCGCCCGATCTGCGTCACCCACGAGGATGAATTTTTCCTCATCCGCCAGCACGAGCGATAAACGCTGGAAGAAATCTGGACAGAGGGTTGGATCGGGAGCCTGAGGTCAGGTCGAGAGCAATCGTCCAATCCGGACGCAGCCGCTCCCGATGGGCGCACGCGGACGAGTCACTCACATCGCGACGTGCGCTGCCGGTTGAACGCCTCATATGCTGAGCGGACCTGCGTCCGGGACAACGCCTCCAAGGTATCAAGTGAAGATTAAGAAGCCTTACTATCCCGCTTACTGCCGGAGTGTGTCCGACAGCCGATGATTCGCATTCACACAGCGGTCGACCCATCACGGGGTAAGCATGGCGTCGCTGGGCTCGTCCTATAGGACAGCATTGCCATCCCGGGTCTGTCCCCTGATCGAGGAGGAATCTGTGAAGGGCGCCCGCTGCCAGCCAGCTGGAAAGCCAGGCTTGCTGAAACTGTATTACTTCGGCGAGCACATCGTAGTGGTCAACCGCGCCCGCTACAACCAGGCGAGTGCCGGCAAATTCGTGGTCGTGAACGTGGTCAGCGGGTGCATCGAAGGAGTATACCCCAATCGATTCTCGGCCTTAGCTGCAGTGCCGGCCTATCAGGAAGACAGAACTCCCGCGCCGCCAGCCCCCGAATCCTAGAAGCGCAGTATCGCCGCGAGGTTCGGTCGCCTGAGGGATGCGCCCCCTGCCGCAGGAGGTCCACAATGAAGGAAAGGGGGAGCCGCTGAGCCGAGGTCAGCGTGCGCCTGAGCGTCTCGCGATGTTATGCAGGCCCGCTGCTCGCCGCAGACGCTAGGGCTGCACGATCCCCCAGATGTGTATGACGCCATCCCGGCTGCCAACGGCCAGCCGCGCCCCGTCAGGCGCCCAGCCGATGGCCTGAGCCTGGCTGCGGTGCACCTGCAGCGAAGCCAGCAATTCGCCGCCGGCACTCCACACCCGCACCAGGCCGTCCGGGCCAGAGGTCGCCAGCAGGCCGCCGTCGGGCGACCAGCCAACCGCCAGTACGCCGCTCGGGTGCGCTTCAAGCACCCCGCGCACCGCCGCCTCGTCGGGGTTCCACAGCCGCACCGTGCCGTCCATACTGGCGGATGCCAGCAGCCCGCCGTCGGGCGACCAGGCGACCGCCGTGACCCGATCGGCGTGGCCCTGCAAGGAGACCGGTTCGCCGCCCTCGGAGGACTGCAGCCAGACGGAGCCGTCATCGCCGCCCAGCGCGAGTTGATCACCGGCCGGCGACCACGCCATCGAGGTGATGACCGTCGCGAACCCTGCAGGGATCAACCCGGGTTCGGTGTCGAAGGGCGCCGGCCATAACCGCCAGCCGGCGGCATCCGCCATGGCGACCGCCGCCGGGTCGGCCGTGGGCCGCCAGCTGATGGCGCCAGTGGCCGCACCCAACCCGCTGAACTGCGCGGCCCGCGCGCCATCGGCCACCCAGACCTGCACCACGCCGCCTTCGCCTCCGGCAGCGATCCAGCCGCCATCCGGCGACCAGGCGACGGAGAGCGCTGATCCCGGCAGGCCTTCCAGCCCGGCTTCGGTGCCTCCCAATTCAACGCTCCACAAGCGCACGACTCCATCTTTGATCGCCCCGGCCACCTGACTCCCGTCGGGAGACCAGGCGAGGGCGTTCACCCAGTCGAGATGTCCCAGGATTGTGCTGCGAGGCTCCCAGCTTGAGGGATCCCAGACCCGGATGGCTCCATCGTCACTGCTCGATGCCACCAGCTGCCCGGATGGCGACCAAGCGGCGCTATTGACCGGACTGATCGGCCCCTCAAGAACCGCGGTGGATTCGCCTGAATCCGCAGCCCAGACGCGCAGCGTCTGGTCGGCGCCGCCGGATATCACCTCGTCGCCCTCCGGCGAATAGGCCACAGTCTGCACGGCGCCCGTGTGACCCTGCCATACGCCAAGCGGGGCGCCGCTGGCCGGGTCCCAGACCCGAACGGTGCCGTCGCCGCCCGCCGAGACCAGGCGTGAACCACCGGGGGACCAGGCCAGGTCCCAGACATCTCCCGAGTGGCCGCTGAGAATTCGCGGCGCTCCGCTCAGATCCCAGACACGCAGCACCCCACCCGTGCCACTCCAGGCGACCAGATCCGCGACGGGAGACCAGGCCACCCGCCAAATCACATTGGAACCGCCGGGCTGGGAAGCCAGCTGCGATCCGCTCCCCACATCCCAGAGCAGCAACGTCCCATCGTTGCCGCCGGAGATCAACTGATCCCCGCTGGGAGACCAGGCGACGCTCCGCACCCGCTGGCTGTGCCCGCGCAGCTGGGCGATCTCCGTGCCGCTGGCGGCATCCCAGATGCGGACAGTTGCATCATCACTGCCGCTCGCGAGACGTGCACCATCCGCAGACCAGGCGATGCCCCTGACCCAATCCGTGTGCCCCTCGAGCAATCGCAGTGGTTCCTCTGTCTGCAGGTCGTAGATCCAGATGCCCAGGCTGCCGGACACCGCCAGACGCCCGGAGTCCGGGCTGAACGCCAGGTCGGTCGTCGTCCCGCGGCCGAGGCGCAAAACCTGCTCCAGCTGTCCCGCGTTCGCCGCAGTAATCGGGACGGCGGCCTCGATGGTTGGCGGAGCAAGCGTGGCCGGCTCGGTGACCGCAGCAGGCGAGGCGACCGTAGCGGGCGGCTGGGTGGGGGCAGCCGTCGGATCCACCCCCGGACCGATGAGGCCGCTGAGAAGCGTCCAGCCGCCCCACACCAAAGCGACCAGCGCAAGTAAAGCGCCGCCGGCGCCAGCGGCCCAGACGATCCAGCGACGGCCGGGCGGGGCAACGGCCGGCGCTTCTGCCCGGAGATCTCGTGGTGGGGCGACCCCGGCTCGCTCGCGCGGCGGCCGGGCAGCCGGCGGAGCCGCTTCGGTCGTCGGCTTGGTTGCTGGCGGCGGGTGGGCCGGGCGGACTTCAGTTCCCGGAATCAATGTTGCGGGACCGGAAGGTGCGTCGGCAGGTGGCGCCGGCTGCTCGACAGCGGGTGCGGCGCCCTCCGCATCAGGCTCTGCGGCCATCGTCTCGGGCGTTGCAGGCGATTCGAGTTCGATCCCTTCCACGATCTCTGTGGGCGGCGTGGGCGTGGTGGCCGGCGCCGGGGGAAGCTCGGGGACCTCGGATTCGGCCCCCAGTTGGACGGACTCCTCCGGCTCCACAGCCTGGGGCGCCTCGACCTCCGTCTGGGGCGGAGGCGTTGGAGTCGGGGCAGCAGGAAGGACCTCTTCCACCGCCGGTGGGGCTTCGGTGGGTTCCAGTTTCTCCTCTGGCGTCACCTGCCGCTCGGCTTCAATGGGTTCTGCCGCCGTCGTCTCCAGATCGATGGGCGGTTCCACCGTCTCTGGTGGCGCCAGGGACGCCTCCTC
>JBFJVD010000045.1:0-14066 GCA_041624375.1 Anaerolineales bacterium | reverse complement strand
CCACTGATCTTCCAAAATTACGGCGAAGAGGAGGTAGTGGGAATCGGACCCCCAACGGATCAACCGGGCTTCATTGCCGCTCGCGTAAAGCACTTCTGCCCCGCTGGCGAGGTCGACCATGTAGATCTCCCGGTCTTCACTCTCGCGGAGCGCCCGTACATAGCCCAGGCGGTCCATATCCGGCGACAACATGGCCGAGGGGTAGAAGCCTCGCAGTGCTTGCGTCCTGGCGAGGGTCGCCTCCGATGTGTCTAGCGAATACAGGCCAAACTCCCAATCCAGGAGCTCAGAGAAGACGTCAAGCTCCTCACCAACGTCTACCGTGGGCGCGAGGAGCAGCATCAATGTGCTGGGGTCGCGCCAGGCGAGGGGCGGCATGTAGAACGGTGTGTGGCCTGGGCGCCAGGGTCGCAGCGCTTCGCCTTTCGCGCTTCCGGGGGACTGCGGATCAGCAATCTGTGCGGCGAGAGCATGCCGGGCCCGGACCTGCCGGAGATCGAGTTTCTCCGCTGGCTGGACGACTGGCGCTACCTGGTCCTTCGCGGGCCCCGGGGCGCCTGGGGGGTGCACCTCGCGACGATCCAGGGCGATGACGTGCTGCTGTACGAATTCGGGCCATCGGATCTGTGGACATACATCGTCATCGGACCCTGAGCGAGGCGGCCACGAACCGCCCAGGCGTGATCTGGATCGCCCAAATTCTTGGTTGGATGACGCTCATCTTCCAGAGCATGACCGATGGGCGTTCCCAGAGCGTTACGAGGAGCCTGAACCCCTCCCCTTTCCCGCGACCCCGCCGCTCCTTCCAGCCGGCGAAATGATATGATGATCGCGCTGCCCAGATCGCCGGCGGCGCTCGACCGCTCCCTTCCTTCGGGCCGGTCCGAAGGATCCGCAGACGGAATCGAACCAACCCATGGGCCTCAAGATCGGCATCGTCGGCCTGCCGAACGTCGGCAAGAGCACCGTGTTCAACGCGCTCACCCGGACCCAGAACGCCGAGGTGGCGAACTACCCGTTCTGCACCATCGAACCCAACCGCGCGATCGTCCCGGTGCCCGACCTGCGCCTGGACCAGCTGAGGGAGGCCACCGGCCGGCCCAACATCATCTACGCCACCATCGAATTCGTCGACATCGCCGGCCTGGTGGAAGGCGCCAGCCGCGGCGAAGGGCTCGGCAATCAGTTCCTGGGCAACATCCGCGACACCGACGCCATCCTGCACGTGGTGCGCTGCTTTGAAGACCCGAACGTCGTGCATGTGCGCCCGAAGCCGGATCCCGCCGCCGACATCGAAACGGTGAACACCGAGCTGATGCTCGCCGACCTGGAGCAGATCGAGCGCCGCATCGAACGACTGGAAAGCCAGGTCAAAGGGGATCGCAAAGCCCAGCCGCTTTTGGACGCGGCCCGCGGCGTGCACGCTCATCTTGCCGCCGGGCGGCCGGCGGCCACCTTTCCGGACCGCGAATCGGACGCCTACCGGGCGCTGAATCGCGAGCTGCGTCTCCTCTCCGGCAAGCCGGTGATCTATGCCGCCAATGTGGGCGAGGCCGAGCTGCACGGCGAGAGTCTGCTGGTGACTGCCGTTCAGCAGGCCGCCTCCGCCGAAGGTGCAGACGTAGTGGTGCTCGCGGCCGCGCTCGAGATGGAGCTGGCCGACCTGTCCGAAGATGAACGGCAGGAGTACCTGCAGCTGGCTGGCGTGGAGGAGTCTGGGCTCGACCAGCTGATCCGCAAGAGCTACGAACGCCTCGGCTTAATCAGCTTCTTCACGATGAACGAATCCGAGGTGCGCGCCTGGACCATTTCGCGCGGCACCCCCGCGCCGCAGGCGGCCGGAGTCATCCACACCGACTTCGAGCGCGGCTTCATCCGGGCGGAGGTGCTCGCCCACGAGACCTTTCTCAAGCACGGCAGCCTGCCCGCGGCGCGCAGTACGGGCGAGCTGCGGGCGGAAGGTAGAGAGTACCTGATCCAGGACGGCGACGTGGTCCACTTCCGCTTCAATGTTTGAATAATTGAGATCGGCATCAGGACGCGACAACACAAGGAGGAGAAGATGAAGGATGTTGTGTACACCTCCCGGGTGCGCATCGAGCGGGTGAAGGGTTCGCTCCGGAGAGCCTACCTGCCCATTGAGTCGGAGCCGATTCATTTCAGCATCCACAGCCAGATCGCCGAGTACTACGGCAAGGAGGAGGGCGCCTACACGCCGCACCCAGCCACGCTTGACTACGTGGTTGCGGCCGCCGCCGGTTGACTGACCGGCACATTTGGCGGCGCGCTGGAAGCGCGTCAGATCCCCGCCGGGGAAGGTTACCTGACGTCCGAAGCAAAAGGTGAAATCGAGACCGATGACGGCGTGCTGGTGATCCGCCGCATCCACGTCCGCTATTCGCTCAAGCTGGATCCGGCGAAGCGCGAGGCGGCGGAACGGGCGCACGAACTGCATGCCGCCCGCTGCCCGGTCGCCCGTTCGATCGGTGACTGCATTGACATCACCACCTCTCTTGAGATGACGTTCGAGCGTGCCGCAGTGGATGCCGGCTGAGCCCCGGAGGTCGCCCTGACCGAAATCCGCAACCTCGGCCCCAAGAGCACCGAATGGCTTGCCGCCGTCGGGATCCGGACGCTCGAGGACATCGAGCGAGTCGGTGTGGTGCAGGCCTACCTGCGGGCCAAGGAGGCCTTTCCCGATCGGGTCTCGCTAAACCTGCTCTGGGCGCTGCAGGCTGCGGTGCTGGACCTTCGCTGGGATGATCTTCCGTCCGGCATGAAAGAGGATTTGCACCGTCAGGTCGAGGCTGCTGTGGCCGAGCCCGATCGTCGTTCCGACGAAGAGGGCGGTCCAGACGGCCAGGGTTCGTTACAATGACGCCGGACTGAGCTCGTTGTTCGCGCATGAGGCAACCAGGCCCGGTCGACAAAGCAGGAGGAGTCTTGGGTTGGATCGTGATCGCGATCGGCACCGCCGTCTTACTGGCTACGGCGGATGTGTTCGTCAAGCTGGCCGCCGGCAGGCTGTCCAACAGCCTGGCTATGCTCATCTTCGGTTGCGTGCTCTTCGCCATTTCGCTCGGCTGGGTGGTCATCCAGCGCGTGCGCGGGGTGCCGCAGTTCGCCGAACCGGAGGGGGTACTGGCCGCCGCCGGGGTCGGCCTGGCCTTCACCCTGGTCACGCTCGGCCTTTACGCGACCTTCTCGGCTGGAGCGCCGATCTCGATCGCCTCTCCCCTGATCCGCCTTACCGGGCTGCTGCTCGCCAGCCTGTTCGGCCTGATCTTGTTGCGTGAACCGCTTACCTGGCGCTATGTCGCCGGACTGTTGCTGGCCATCGGAGGCGTCTTGCTGGTCGTGAACCGGTGAGGACGGCCTGGGTGCTGTGGCCGGGCCCCGGCCCCCGATGAGGCAGCTCAGGGTGCTGGTCGCCCTCCTGCTCGGCTCGCTTGTCGGCGCGGCACTCGGGCTCTTGTCTGTTCAGTTCCTGGCTTACCTGCGCCAGCTTCTGCGCCAGCCGCGCCTGGTTGATCCCCCCAATGGCATCACGGGATCAGTTCTCGCGCTCGAACCCGAGATCCGCGCCGCCTCCATCGCCGCGGTCAATGTGCTGAACTCCGTCGAACGACGGCGCCTGGCGAGCGGCGGGGAGGTGCTGATCCTCAACGCTGGGCGGCGCAACTTCCGCGAGCCCTGGGCCCGGGACTTCGGCTTCGCTTCCTTCGGGCTCGCCGAGCTGCAGTCCAAGCGGGTTTTGCGTGAAGGGCTCGAAATGTTCTTGCGCTATCAGGTTCCCGATGGCCAGTTTCCGGTGAAGATGCATTCGACCAGTGTGCTCAACCGCTATCTCCATGCGCAGTTCGGCCGCGAGCAGCCGATCCACGCGCCCCTGCGGCCCAAGTTTCGCACGGGTCACGATACGCTCTCGCTTGATGGGAATGCCCTGCTGGTCATCGCCAGCGCGAACTACCTGCGCCTCACCGGCGAGCGGGCCTGGCTCGATGCCCGCTGGGAGGCGCTTGGTAAAGGGCTGGACTGGCTGGGCGGCCATGCTGGGTCGGACGGATTGCTGAAGCAGCAATCCTATTCCGATTGGGCCGATACTGTTGCCCGCAATGGGCGTGTGCTGTACACGAATGTGGTTTACTGGAAGGCGATCGAGGAGATGCGATGGATGGCCGGGCTGCTGGACCGCCAGGGTGCACAGGCATCCTACACGGCCCAGGCCGAGCGCGTCTGCGAAGCCGTCCAGCGCGCGTTCTGGCGGGCGGACGAGGGCCACTTCGCCGCTTCGGATACATTCGAACTCCTGAGCAGCAGCGGCAACCTGCTGGCCATCGCCTGGGGGCTCGCCGAGCCTGAACAGGGGCACCAAATCCTCGACGAAATGGAACGACGGGGCATGGCCGACCCCGTTCCCACGCGCGCCACAGATCGGCCGTACCCACCGAGCGCCATTGCGCTGGAGAATCGGCTGGGTGGCCTGGCGTCCTATCATACAGAAGCCGCGTGGCTCTGGCTCGGCGCCTGGCACGTGATCGCCCTCTGCCGTTTTGGTCGAATGGAAGAGGCCCGCGAAATCCTTTCGCGCATCGCATCCACAGTTGTGCGTGATGGAGTCATCCATGAGGTTTACGGGCCGGATGGCCGCCCGCTTTCGAGCTTCTGGTATCAATCCGAAGCGCCCCTCACCTGGAACGCGGCGATGGTCTTTCACGCCTGCCGGGTGTACGCACGTTGGAGCGGCCTGGCTCCGGCTGCCCGATCGGAGACTGCTCCGCCGGGTATGGCCGTCAACAGAAGGGAGCATCGCTAGATGCACATTGCCCAGTTCACCAACACGTACTACCCCGTGATCAGCGGGGTCGTCCGCTCGGTAAGCGCCTTTCGCCAGGCCCTGAGCAAGCTCGGGCACAATGTTTTCGTCTTCGCACAGGAGTCAGAAGACTACGTCGACCAGGAGCCATTCATCTTCCGCTACCCCTCGATCTCGCTGCCCATGCAGAGTGAGTTCGCGCTGGCCATCCCGGTTTCGCCCTTTGTCGATCGTCTGCTCCCGGCCCTCCACCTGGACGTCATCCATGCCCACCATCCGTTCCTCATCGGCCGGACGGCGGCGAGCAAGGCGGAAGAGCTCGACCTGCCCTTCGTTTTCACCTACCACACGCAGTACCGCGCCTACACCCACTACTTCCCCATCGAGACCGAACTCATCCAGGATCTGATCAAGGACGTGCTTGAGAACTACCTCGGGGATTTTATGCGCCGCTGTCATCATGTCGTCGTTCCTTCCGAGAGCATGCGCCAGAAATTGGAGGAGGCCTACGGTCTCGAGCGGGGCGCCACCGTCATTCCGACCGGGATCGACCTGACTCCCTATCGAAAAGCGGACGGCGAGCAGGTGCGCGCCGAGCGCGGTTGGGGCAACGATCTGGTGCTGATCTCGGTCGGCAGGCTCGCAAGGGAGAAGAACTGGGGCTTGCTGCTGAGAGCCTTCGCCAGGATTTGTCGCCACCGGCAAGACGTTCGCCTTGCGCTCATCGGCGATGGGCCGGACCGCGAGCGCCTGGAGCGTCAGGCGCTTGAACTCGAGGTGGCTGATTCGGTGGAGTTCATCGGCAAACTCTCATTCGCCGAGATCCCCGCCCACCTGAAAGGCGCCGACGTCTTCGCCTTCGCTTCCGTCACCGAGACCCAGGGCCTGGTCACGATGGAAGCCATGGCGGCCGGACTGCCGATCGTCGCCGTCAATGCGACTGGTACACGGGATGTGGTCGAACATGGGGTTCAAGGGCTGCTCACGGAAGAAGACCCTGAGGCGCTTGCCAGCGCGCTGGACCGGATTCTGGATGATCCCGGGCTCAGGCTTCAGCTCCGCACTGCGGCGCTGGAGCGCGCCAAGCACTTCGACATCGCCTACCTGGCCAAACGGCTTGTGGGGGTCTACGAACAGGCGATCGAGGACAAGCGCGCCAAGCGCAGAGTGATCGTCCCGGAGCGGGTCTAGGCTCTCGCCTGCGACACGCCGGCCGGATCCTCAGCGCCGGCCTCCCTGACCTCCTCGCCTTCGCTGCGCTGCGTCCGTTTGCGGCGCTGCGGCCACGGCCAATAGAAGACAACCCCCAGCAGGCTGATGGCAACGCCCAGGACCAGCCCCGCCGTCTGCCACGGCCCGAAGTAGATATCAGGCAGCCGGTGCGACCCGATGCTGATGAAGTCCGCCAGCGAAGAGGCGGCCGCCAGAACGTAGCCGGTGGCAATCAATCGGGCGCCCACATCCGCTCGCAGGCTGTTCGGTTGACCGTTGCGGATGACCCGCACCGCGCTGTACAGGCTGAGCAACGCGAGCGCCAGCCCGCTAAGCCAGACGCCCACCTGCACAAAACCCACCACGGGGCTGCGGTCCATACCGATCAGGTCGGGCTCGACGCCGATGGCGAACGCCCCCACGCCGGCGATCGTCAGGGAAAGCCAGATCCTGACCCAGCGGCGTTGATAGCGAGAGAGCGGTCGGGGGCGCATCGCGCTCAAGCTTGAGGGAGCGCCCGCTGAAGCAAGGCCAGCCAATTGCCGCCGAGCACCGCCTCTACCTCCTGCGGCTGGTAGCCCCGCTCCCGAAGCGCTTCACCGATCTTCGGCAAGTCGGCCACGCTGTCGAAATCCTTGGGCACGTGGCTCAGGCCAAAGCCGCCGTCGTAGTCGCTGCCGATCCCCACATGCGTCGCATCCCCGACCAGCTGGCAGACATAGTCAATGTGCGCCGCAACGTGGCCGAGGTCGACGGCCTGGCGGCCGTCGCCGGCTTGCCAACCGTCGCGCAGGAAGTGGTTGGCGAGCACGATCCCCACCACCCCCTCTCGCGCGGCCAGACGGCGTATGGCCTCATCGGCGAGGTGGCGCTCCGGGCGTCGATGGTTCGGGACAAGCGCACGCGGGTTGCTGTGCGAGGCGATCAGCGGTCCAGCATAGGTATCGAGCGCTTCCATGACGCCCTCATCGCTGAGATGCGTCAGGTCCAGAACCATCCCCAGATCGGCCATCATCTCCAGCAGGAGTTTTCCTTCCCGGCTGAACGGGCCAGGTTCCATCGTGCCACCGGCATAGCGGGTGCCGCTCCAGGCCGGCCCGAGAATCCGCACCCCGGCGTCGAACCACTCCTCCAGCTCGGCCGGCTCGCGCACGCCGTCGGCCCCCTCCATCAGCAGGACAAGGCCGACGGGCCCGCCGGAGTCCGGCTCCGCCTGCCAGGGTGCGCAGACGGCATCCAGGGAGTCCCTGTCTTGAACCAGCTGCAGCTTCTCGGGATGATCGTCGGCCCAGCGGTGATAGAAGTCGAGCTGGCGCCGGTAGATCTCGGCGGCTTCGCCGGCTTCTCGATAGCACAACTGATCCCATTCGCCCAGCCGATGGCGTTCGGGGGCGGCGAACAGCGTGGCGAAGACCACCGCCACCCGGCCCTGCTGCCATTCGGGATAGCCGATCAGCGACTCTCCGTTCCAGCGCGGGACATCCGTCCCCGCCTCGGCGGAACGCGTCTCTGCCACGGGACGCAGGTAGTCCCGCTGAAACGTCAGGCTGTTCCAGGCAAGGTCTTCGTGGGCATCGACAAGGATCACGCCTCGCTCCGCAGGTCGGCCACCACATGCTCCCAGAACGCTTCGTGTTCCCCGGCTTGAAAGGGGAGGTAGAGCGTCAGACGGTCGACCAGCCCAGTATAACGCTGCCGCAGGCGTTCGCCCAACTGCTCCATCGGACCGACCACGGCAAGCGTTTCAAGCATCTCGTCGCTGATCTGTCGGGGCATCTCCCCCCAGGCCTGACGCCGGGCCAGCGTACTCAGCTCATCGGCGGCTTCGCCCCAGCCGTGCAGCTCGAAGACGGGCCGATAGTTTGGGGTGGAGGCGTAGAACGCAATTTGCGAGCGCACGAAGCGATCCGATGCCTCATCCGTGACGACAAATGCAGTCACCGAGAGGGCGATCGCTTCCGGTTTGCGTTTGGCCCGCTGTGCGCCATCGTTGATCCCTGCCCGAACCACCTGGCGCAGATACTCGGCGGTGTGGAGCGGATGCGCATGGACGCCGTCGGCGACCTCTCCGGCGAGGCGGCTCATTCCATAATTGACCGCCGCGAGGTAGATGGGAATCTCGGGCCTCTCGATCGGCCCAGGATCGAAGAAGGGAGTCATCAGGGTCAGCTTGTAGCGCTCACCGCGATAGTTCAGGCGCTCGCCGCTCTGCCAGGCGGCCCAGATCGCACGCAGCGCTTCGATGAACTCATACAGCTGCTTTAACGGGTCATCGGGCCAGGGCATACCAAAGCGCCGCTCAATGTGGGCGCGAACCTGACTCCCGAGGCCAAGAATGAACCGGCCCCGGGAGGCGCTTGCCAGATCCCAGGCCGTGTAGGCCAATGCGCCCGGGCTGCGGCCGAGCGCCACAGCGATCGCCGTCCCGAATTGAAGCCGCTGGCTGTTCGCCGCAACCAGCGCCAACGGCAGGAACGGGTCATGCTGGGTTTCGCTGGTCCACAAGGTATCGAATCCCAGCGCCTCCGCAGCCTGAGTCAGCCGGGGAACTTCTTGCAGCGAGCGCGGCGCGATGCTTGCATCGATCTTCATGTTTGGGTCCTCGCGGGTATGTGAGAAAGGCTGGGTGAACTCAGCGGACGACAAGCAACGGACAGTCGACCCGCTCAAGGAGCTGAACCATCTGATCACCGCGCACATGCGGCATCCCGGCGGGCAGCACAACCACACAACTGGGCTCGGATTGGATGACTTCTACCAGGCGGTCCACATCACCGCCGACCAGCCAGCGGAAGCGGGTCTCGGCGGCAGCGGCTCCCTGCTTGGCCGCCAGCTGTTCGGCGGCTTCCGACTGGAGCTTCCGCGCCTCGACGGCATCGGGGGCGACGATCAAGACGGTGAGGTGGCCTTCGCGACCGGCGACGAAGGGTTCAGCGACGTCGAGCGCCTGCCGGGCCTGGACGGATCCATCATAGACGACGAGCACCGGCAGCGCGAGCGATAGGCCGCGAGCGAACATCATCGCCGAGTGGGGCGCGTCGGTCAGCACCACCCTGGCCGTGGAGCCGACGCCGCGGCGGCGGGACCAGCCCGATTTGCCCAGGATCACCAGGTCGGCATGCCGAGCTGCGTCGAGCAGCTCGGCGTTAATCTCACCGCGCGCCACTTTGAACGACCATTCGACGGTCGGGCGGGTGATCAATTCGGCCATCGCCTGCTGGGCGCGGCGCGCCATCGCCCGCAGCTGGCGTTCCATTCGACTGGCATCCAGCCGGCGCGCCGTGGCCGAAACCTGGCTGAGTTCACGCACAAAGGGCAGCTGCGCCAGCCGGACCAGATTGATGTCTTCGACGAAGATCCCCAGAATTTCGACGTGCTCCAGCCGGTTGGCGAGCTCGGCGGCGGCGCGCAGCGCGGCCAGGCTGTTCGGGGAGGCGTCGAGCGCGACGATGATCCGCCGGATGCGGGGCGACTGCTCGGGCGCGTTCATTTGTCGGCCTGCCCGCCGCCATTGGCGCGGCTGTATTTCGCCCGCTGCTCGGCCAGGGTCTCCAGGCGCGCCTGAACTCGAGCGTTGATCGTGCCTTCTGGATAGCGCCCTTCCTCATCCTGCTCGCCGGCTTCGACCCCGGTGAGCAGTTCGATTCCTTCATTGATCGTGCGGACCGGATAGATATGGAACGTCCCGGTCTGCACCGCCTCTATCACGTCGGCGCGCAACATCAAGTTCTTCACGTTCGAGGCCGGGATCAGGACGCCCTGCTCGCCCGTGAGGCCGCGCTGCCGGCAGATATCGAAGAAGCCCTCGATCTTCTCGTTTGCCCCGCCGATGGCCTGCACTTCGCCGTGCTGATTCACGGAGCCGGTCACGGCAAGCGATTGGCGGATGGGGACCTCGGCAATGGCGGAGAGCAGGGCGTAAAGCTCGGTACTGGAGGCGCTGTCGCCCTCCACCCCGCCGTAAGATTGCTCAAACACCAGGCTGGCCGAGAGCGAGAGGGGCCGATCCGAAGCATAGCGTGCCCCGAGGAAGCCGGCGAGAATCAGCACGCCCTTCGAGTGAATCGGGCCGCTGAGCTCCACCTCGCGTTCGATGTTGACCACCTCACCTTCGCCCAGGCGAACGCGAGCCGTGATCCGGCTCGGCTGGCCAAATGCGAAGTCGCCGAGTTGAAGCACCGAGAGGCCGTTCACCTGGCCCACCTTCTCACCCTCGGTGTCGATCAGGATCGTCTCGCGCAGGATCGCCTCCTGCATGCGCTCCCGCATCCGATCTGAGCGGTAGATGTGCGCGTCGATCGCCCGCTGCACATCTTCTGCCTGAACCGTGCCGTTTCCCTGCTTGCCGGCCCAGTAGTCGGCCTCCCGCAGCAGATCGGTGACCATGCGCACCCGGGTTGTCAGCCGCTCGGAATCGCCGACCATGCGCGCGCCATGCTCGATCACGCGGGCGACTGCCCCGCGGTCGAAGGCACGCAGGCCCTCCTTCTGAACCAGCGTGGCGATCAGTCGTGCATAGACGGCCTGATTTTCGGGGCTGCGGACCATTTGCTCATCGAAGTCGACCATCACTTTAAAGAGCTGCCCGAACTCAGGGTCCAGCGCCGAGAGCAAGTAGTAAAGCAGCGGTTCGCCCAACAGCGCGATCTTCACATCGAGCGGGATCGGCTCCGGGTCGAGTGAGACCGTGCTGATCAGGCTGTAGGCTGAGGCCGGCGATTCAATCTTGATTTGTCCGGCCTCCAGCGCCCGCTTCAGGCTCTCCCAGGCAAAAGGTTGGAGCAAGAGCTTGCGGGCGTCGAGCAGCAGATAGCCGCCGTTGGCGCGGTGCAGGGCGCCCGGACGGATCATGTTGAAGTCGGTGACCAGCGCGCCCAACTGCGGCAGGTATTCGATGCTACCGATCAGGTTCTGGTTGATCGGGTTGTCTTCGTAAATAACCGGCGCGTGCTCGAGCTGGCTGTTGTCGACCAGTAGATTGACTTCGTAGCGGCGCAGAGGGTCGCCCCGCTGACTCCGACCACCCCCGGCCCCACGCAGCACGCCGGCGAGCAAGGAGGGGGCGTCATCGTCCGGCGGCAGGAAATTGTGCACATTGTCCACCGCGTCCGCTTTGACCGCGACCAGGAAGTCCACCACGCCTTGAAATGATTCGTATTTCTGACGCAGCTCATCGAAGAGCGAACCGACCGCCAGATCGGCGATCTCGCGATTCAGCTGCTGGACGCGTTCGCGCACATCCCGCTGCCAGCGCGGCACCTGATTCAGCACCTTCTGCAGCTCGACCTGGAGGCGCTCCACGGTTGATTCGATCCGCGTGCGTTCTTCCTCGGGCAGGCTCTGGTACTCCTCCGGCGACAGGACTTCGCCATCCCGCAGCGGAGCGAACACCAGACCGCCGGGCGTCCGGAGCAGTGACAACCCCTGCTCGCGCGCCTGGCTGCGCAGATCTTCGTACGCCTGCTCCTGGTGGCCCTGAAGCTCTTCCTGGATCTCCTGGCGGCGGGCCTGGTACTCCTCACTCTCGAAGGCACCCGCAAGCGAAGTGCGCAGTTCCTCGACCAGCTTCTCCATATCCTGGCAGAACGCATTCCCCTGTCCCGCCGGCAGGCTGATCGCATAGGGCTTATGTGCCTGGTCGAAGTTGTTGACGTAGCACCAATCCGAAGGGATCGCTTCGTCCTTCGCCCGCTCCTCGAAGAATTTCCGCACGAGCGAGCGTTTCCCTGTGCCGGCGGGCCCGAGCGCAAACAGGTTGTAGCCTTCCTGCTCGATCCCGACTCCGAAGCGCATCGCCTCAACCGCCCGCGGCTGACCAATGACCTCGGTGAGCTCTTCGAGCTCCGCGGTGGTCTCAAAATCGAATTGCTTGGGATCGGTGGGGTGGTAAAGCTCTTCCGCCGGGAGGGGCTTGACAGGCGTCATCCAGATCGACCTCCGTGCCGTGAAACGCTGGCTTCGAGGATGCACAGGGCGCGGGCGGCGGAGGCGCCTGGGATCGTCGGCCGGGGCCTGCGCGCCCCGCGCCTCTAATCATATCGCATGTACGCCGGCGTCGATGGATGCTGCCTAACAGGTACCATTCATCTGGACGCGCAGGCGCCCGGCCTGCCGACCGGGCGCCCGATTCTTGAAATGATCTGTGTTAGCGGCGCAGCGCGCGCAGCACGAGCAACAGCACCAACGCGCCCACAAAGGCGGTGATGATGCTGCCCACCAACCCGGCGCCTGCCGCAATCCCGAGCTGGGCAAACAGCCAGCCCCCGACGAGCCCGCCAAGGATTCCGACAATGATGGCGCCGAGGAGGCCCACGCGAATACCACTGACAGCCAAATCGGCCAGGTAGCCAGCCAGACCGCCAACGGTTACCCAGGTAAGAACCTGCCCAATGTCCATGGAAATCCTCCTCCTTCCTTGATAAGAAATGCCTGAATTCGGGTCAGATACTAGCAAACCTATACAAGAAAAACGTTAGAGGCCGGGCAAAACGACCTTTGTTCGTTCGGCGGGGTTACCCAGGAAACGGAGGATGCGCTGGTTGACCCGTTCCGGTTCCTCGTGCTGCACCCAGTGGGTGGCGTCCTCAAACAGGGCCAGCTCACCATCCCGGCACTGGGCCACGCTTTCGGCGGCCATCGAGCTGATGAGGAATCGGTCGCGCGCGCCCCAACTCACCAGTGTCGGCGGCAGCACCTCGGGGGTCGCCAGGCGCTCTGGCCGATGGCGCAGCAGGGCACGGTACCAGTTGATCATCGCCGTCATGGCGCCCGGCTGCGACCAGGCCTGGCGGTAGCAGCGCATCACTTCCGGGGAGAATGTGCCACGCTGGGCGGAACTGTGCATGCTCCGCTCAAGCGGCTGCCAGCCGGGGAGGCGCAGCCCGATTTCTGGGAGGTGCGGGAGCTGGAAATAGAGGATGTACCAGCTGCGCAGCCGCTGCTCCCAGCTGTGGCGCACCGCGGTCGCCATGACCCTGGGATGAGGGACGTTCATGACGACCAGCCGCTCGACCAAGGACGGCAGCCTGATCGCCGTCCACCAGGCCACCGCCGCCCCCCAATCGTGCCCGATCAGTGTGGCGCGCGACCGCCCACTGGCCCGGATCAAGCCATCGACATCGGCGACCAGTTCCGCTGCCCGGTAGGCACGCACCCCGGCCGGCTTGTCACTCCAGTTGTAGCCACGCTGATCGGGCGCAAGCACCCGGTAGCCAGCTTCAGCAAGCGGGAGGATCTGATTTCGCCAGCCGAACCAGAACTCCGGAAACCCATGGAGCAGCAGAATCAGGGGGCCGTCCGTAGGACCCGCCGCCACCGCATGAAGCCGGAGCCCGTTGACCTCTAACCAGGTCGAGGTGGCTCCAGGGAGGAAGAGCTCCGGATCGCAGGGATCCGCGGGCATCAGGCCTGACCTTCGAGCCTTGCCAGCAGGTAGCCGTTCAATCCTTCCCGCGCCGCCGGCAGAGTCTGCATCGCCAACCAGTTGTCGACGAAGGCCCCGGCCGAATCAGGCTTGAACAGGGCTTCAAAGGGATCCTCGCGGGCAACCTGGCCGGCCACGCGAGTGCCTTGCCAATAATCGAAAAACCGTGGACGCCACTGTGGATAGCGCCCGGTGAGCCAGGCGCGAAGGCGGCGGTACGCAACAAGGTCATCGGGACGGGCCTCGCCCCGCCGGTAGACGCGGATCACCAGGGCCTCCAGTTCGTCCCATCGTTGGACGAATTGCTCGGCTTCGGAGTCCTCCAATCTTGCCAGTAGGGATTGGGTGAAGGGGTTCATCCGACCTCGGGATCCATCCTATTGTACCGAGCGGCAAACTTGAGCCCTGAAAGGCCCTGGCTCCATCTCCTGGCCTGGCGCCGGCGGCACAAACCGGGTCAGGGGAGGTGGTGCCTCAAATAGGAGCCAAAGATATGCCGTTGGTCATAGGGCAGTTGGAGCATGGGGTTGTAAGATGAAGAAGAGAGGACGCGAAGCGAGCGCACGGCCGGGGTTCCTGCCCCGGCTCCGCGCGAACTCGCCGGACTGCCCGGGT
>JBFJVD010000044.1:0-14094 GCA_041624375.1 Anaerolineales bacterium | reverse complement strand
GCGAGCTGCAAGAACGCATCACTTCGACCCGCACGGGATCGATTACATCGATGCAGGCCGTGTACGTGCCCGCAGACGACTACTCCGATCCGGCCCCGGTGGCGACATTCGCACACCTGGACGCGACGATCGCCCTCGAGCGATCGATCTCTGACCGCGGCATCTACCCGGCGGTGGATCCGCTTTCGTCGACCTCCCGGATTCTCGATCCGCAAATTGTTGGCGAAGACCACTATCAAACCGCGCGCGAAGTTCAGCGCGTGCTCCAGCGGTACAAAGACCTGCAGGACATCATCGCCATCCTCGGCGTAGAGGAGCTGAGCGAGGAAGACAAGCTGATCGTCACACGGGCGCGAAAGATCGAGCGATTCTTCTCACAGCCCATGTACGTCGCCGAGCAGTTCACCGGTCTCGAAGGCCGCTACGTGACCCTGCGCGAGACGGTGCGCGGCTTCCGCGAAATTCTCGACGGCAACCACGACGAGCTGCCCGAGCAGGCGTTCTACATGGTCGGGATGATCGATGAAGTGGTCGAAAAGGCCGAGCGGATGACTGCCGAGTAGCGAAGACACCCGGCGCAAGAGCCCGAGAAGGGGCTGAACGTGCCCATTCAGTGTGAGATCGTCACCCAGGACAAGGTCCTCTACGAAGGCCCGGCGGATATCGTCATCGCGCCGGGTGCGGAGGGGCAAATGGGGGTCCTCCGCAATCACACACCGCTGCTGACCGGACTCGATTACGGGATCCTGGTCGTTCGCCATGAGGGGCAAGAGCGGATCTTTGCGATCGCCGGAGGTGTGATGGAGGTCCGTCCGGAGGTTGTGACGGTGCTCGCCGATGTGGGCGAGAACGTCGAGCAGATCGACATCGAACGCGCCGAAGCCGCCCGGGCGCGCGCCGAACAGCTGCTGGAGGAGGGTCCACCGCCCGATACCGACGAATACCTGGCTATTGAGGCCGCGCTGCGCCGCTCCAACCTGCGGCTTGAAGCCGTCCGCCGCTATCGGCGTGCCGGAGGCCGCCCGCTTCAGGTGAGCGAGGGCGAGGGATCCTGAGGCCGAATGGCCCTTTTCGGACGAGACCTGGGAATCGATCTGGGGACCGCCAATACACTCATCTGTGACGGCGATGAGGTCGTCCTGCATGAGCCCACGGTGGTGGCCATCGATATCGAAGAACTGAAGATCGTGGAAGTCGGGCAAGCTGCCCGCGACATGTACGGCCGTGTCCCAGAATCCATCGAAGTGATGCGGCCTTTGCGCAATGGCGTCATCGCCGATTTCGAAGTTACCCACCGCATGCTGGGACATTTCATTGAGAAGGTCTGCGGACCGGCGCGTCTCTTCAAACCGCGCGCAATGGTCACCGTTCCCTACGGCGTGACCAGTGTCGAGAGCCGCGCGGTGCATGAGGCGGCGCTGCAGGCGGGCAGCCGAGAGGTTTACCTGATTCAAGAACCGCTGGCGGCGGCGATCGGCGTCGGGTTGCCCATCGCCACCCCTTCCGGAAATATGGTGGTGGTCCTCGGGGGCGGCGCCACCCAGGCCGCCGTGATCGCGATGAGCGGGATTGTGTCGGCGGATACCGTCCGCGTGGGTGGATCGTCCCTTGACGAAGCGATCGTGAGCTACGTCCGGCGGAAATACGGCTTGATCATCGGTCCACGGACCGCGGAAGAAGCCAAGATCCGGATCGGCGCCGCCATCCTGCAGGAAGAAGAGCAGACGATCGAGATTCAAGGTCAGGATCAGGTCACGGGTCTGCCACGGCCGATCACACTGACCACGAACGAGGTGGTCGAGGCCCTGCAAGAAACGCTCCACCTGCAGCTGGCTTCAGTCCGAAATGTGCTCGAACGGACACCGCCCGAGCTGGCTTCCGACATCATTGATCGCGGGATGGTTGTCTTCGGGGGCGGGGCCCTGCTGCGTGGCATCGATAAGTGGCTCACGCGGGAGACCGGAGTCCCGGCCTATCTGGCGGAAGATCCGGTGGGTTCGGCCTGCCTTGGCGCAGGCCGTGGGCTGACGATCCTCGAGAAACTGAGGCGAAATCTGCCGACCGTGTAGCTGGAGAGCAGCGCACTGGGTGAATTGAAAACGCGCCGACCGGCGCGTTTTTTGTGTCGCGGCGTTGGCCGCTGCTAGTGCACGTAGTAGGTCATGCGCTGCAGGTGCACCACCGGGTCGATGTATTGAACCTGAACATGCTCGGGTACTGTGAGCGAAGTGGGCGCATAGCAGAGGATGGCCTGGATACCTGCCTTTACGAGGTCGTCGCTGATGGATTGAGCTGCGGAGGCGGGCACAGCGAGCATCGCCACCCGGATTTCTTTCTGCCGAATGTCCGTCATCAGTCGGGCATAATCGAGCACCTTGAACTTCCCGACGGTCGAGCCGATCTTCGCCGGATCGCTGTCGTAGACCGCACTGATCCGGAAGCCGCGATCCACAAAACCATCATAATTGGCGATCGCCCGACCGAGATCTCCGATGCCGACCAGGGCGACCTCCCACAGCTCTTCCACCCGGAGGATGCGGCGGAGCTGCTCCGCCAGGAACCCGATGTTGTAGCCGGTTCCTTGCTTGCCGAATTCGCCAAACTGGGAGAGGTCTTTCCGGATCTGCGCCGAGGAAATTCCCAGATGTTCGCCGAGCTCCTGGGAGGAAGTGATCTCTTTCCCTTCCGCCATCATTTCGGACAACGCCCGCAGATAGAGAGGGAGACGCCCGACGACGATGTCAGGGACGATAAGCGAGGCCATGCAGCCCTCCACAGAACGCCGATCCCGGCTGGTGGGGCGAATCTATCATAGCTGGGGCTTAAGTGCAAATTATCGCAAATAGATTCCCAGCAGTCGGTTGGTATAATCCGCGCGCTGTCCGCACTCCATTCGGCAAAGGTTGGGGCACCGCCACATGTTCCTCGACGAGGCCAAGATCCACGTGATCTCCGGCAAAGGGGGCGATGGGATCGTTCACTTCCGGCGGGAGAAATATGTGCCGCGCGGGGGTCCCGACGGCGGTGACGGCGGCCGGGGAGGGGATGTGATCCTGGAGGTCGACCCGCGCAGGAACACGCTGACAGCCTTCCGCCGCCGCAGGCTCGTGCGGGCCAAGGATGGCGCCCGCGGCGGGGGCGGAAACCGTACCGGCGCAAGCGCTGAAGACGTCGTCCTGCGCGTGCCACCCGGCACGATCGTTCGTGATGCCGAGAGCGGCGATTTGCTGGGCGACCTGGTGGAGGCGGGCCAGCGCCTCACGCTGGCACGTGGAGGGCGCGGCGGGCGGGGGAACGCGCGCTTCGCGACGGCGAGCAACCAGGCGCCTCGACTCGCCGAACGCGGTGAGCCCGGGGAGCAGCGGCATGTGCTGTTGGAACTGCGCCTGCTGGCGGATGTTGGGATCGTCGGTGTGCCCAACGCCGGCAAATCCACGCTGTTGTCAGCGGTCACCAACGCTCGCCCAAAGATTGCCGACTACCCTTTTACGACCCTCGAGCCCAACCTCGGCGTCGCCGAACTCGACGACGACCATACGATCGTCCTCGCCGATATCCCCGGATTGATCGAAGGCGCGCACAGCGGCGCGGGACTGGGCACCCGATTCTTGCGTCACATCCAGCGCACGCGGGTTCTCATTCATCTGATCGACGGCATGGGCGAAGACCCGATCGCCGACTATTCACAGGTGAATGCTGAGTTGGCGCTCTTCGACCAGCGCCTGGCCGAAGTCCCTCAAATCGTGGCTATCAACAAGATTGATCTCCCGGAAGTCGAGCAGCGCCTTCCCGAACTCAGGGCAGCATTCAAGCGGCTGGACATCGACCCGTTGGCGATCTCTGCAGTGGCCCGTTCGAACCTCCGCCAGCTGCTTTATGCTGCCATAGAAACCCTGCAGCAGCCGGCGGAAATCGCGCAGGAGCCCGAGCTTCCCGTCTATCGACCAGAGCCGGATCCCAGCGCCTTCGTCATCGAGCGTGAGCCGGACGCGAGCTGGCGGATCCGGGGCAAGGCCATCGAGCGAGCAGCCGCGATGACCTACTGGGAGTACGATGAAGCCGTGGTCCGCTTCCAACGGATGCTCGAACGCCTTGGAATTGATCAAGCCCTGCGCGACGCGGGGATCGAGCCTGGTGATACCGTGCGTGTGGATGAATACGAGCTCGAATGGCGCGACTGACCGGGGTCTACGGCGGCACGTTCGATCCCCCACACTGGGGCCATCTGATCCTGGCGGAGGGTGCGCGTGTTGAGCTGAATCTGGATCGCGTGCTCTGGGTGGTCACCGGGGACCCGCCCCATAAGCCCGAGCAGCCGATCACGCCGGCTGGAATTCGCGTGCGGATGGTCGAGGCTGCCATCCACGGAAACCCACATTTCGAGCTCTCGCTCGCTGATCTGGAGCGACCCCAACCTCATTTCGCGGTAGGGACGATGGCCTGGCTGAAGCGACGTCATCCCCAGGCCGAATACGCTTATCTCATGGGCTCAGACTCCCTGCGCGATCTGCCAGCCTGGCACCGCCCGGGGGATTTGCTTCGCGCCGCTGCCCAGATCGCCGTCATGCGGCGTCCCGGGGTCGAAGTCGAGGTCCAGGAGCTTGAACAGAAGCTGCCCGGCCTGACGGGCAAGTTGGTCTTCTTCGATTCGCCTCCGATTGGCCTCTCAGGCCGGGATATTCGACGCCGCGTGCACGAGGGAAAGGCCTTCCGCTACATGGTCCCGGAGACTGTTGCGCAGATCATCCTGGACGAAGGCCTCTATCTTTGAGGATTCTGCGCGATTCTTCATTCACGGCCACGGTTTCTGCGCACCTCGGGGTCGATCTGCTCAACAGCCAGCACCCGCTGCTGCTCGCCTTCTTCAGCGTCCCACTTGGCCTCACCAACACCTGGATCGGTGTGCTGGGCACACTCTATACGCTCAGCAACTCACTCTCACAGCCCATCTTTGGCCTTCTCGCCGACCGGCTCGGTGCGCGGTGGATCGCGGCTGGAGGGGTCCTCTGGATGGCGGGCATGTTTGCCATCGCCGTCAGCGTGCAGGGGTACGCGTCGCTGGCGTTCCTGATCCTGGCCGCGCTCGGGTCCGCGGCGTACCATCCAGCAGGCGCCATGGAGGCGACGGACCGGGGCAATCAGTTCCTCGCGGGTCGTGAGACGACGGCGGCCTCGCTCTTCTTCCTGTTCGGCCAGGGGGGCTTATCCTTCGGCCCGGCGATCGGTGGGGTGATCCTGGACCGGTGGGGGCCTGCTGGGCTGCTCCTCCTTCTCACCTATGTGCTCCCATCGGGGGTTATTGCCGGCCGCTGGATGTCGCCCCGGTCATTCGAGCGCGAGGGTTCAGAAGGCGGGGGTGCCGCGAGGCTGAGCATTGCGACCGGTGGTTTGCTCGTGTTCATCCTGCTGGTGGCGACGCGCTCGTGGACCATGTCGAATCTGGTGGTCTTTATTCCGAAGTATTACAGCGACCTCGGGCTGCCGGCGTCAAGTTATGGTCTGCTTGCCGCGCTGCTGATGGGTGGATCGGCGGTCGGTGGGGTGACCGGAGGCTGGTTGGCCGATCGCTTCGGCCAGCGCCGGGTGCTGGCAACTGCGATGCTGCTGGCTGCGGTCCCGATCGGCCTCTATCCTGAACTCGGTGACTCTGGCTGGCGCTACCTGATCACGCCTTTGTCTGGCGCATTCACCGGCGCATCGCATAGCATCGTGCTGGTGATGGCCCAGCGGCTCCTGCCGCGGCGGCGCGGCATGGCGTCGGGCTTGATTCTCGGCTTCACCTTTGCGTCGGGTTCGGTGGGGACGCTTGTGAGCGGATTCCAGGCTGACCGGTTCGGATTCGGCGCCTTCTTCTACACAACCGCCGGCATCGCCTTGGTGGCTATGACGCTGACCTTTCTCCTGGGCCGGCTGTGGCCCGTCACCCGACCTCAGCGCATCCCGGTCTGAGTGCAAGGAGCTGGAAGGGCGGGCGCCGTGTGGTCCGCTTGCTCGGGGTGACCCGGGAGGCATCGTCCAAGCGGCCGACTGCCAGTGGCCTTCCAGGGACTGCTGAAAAAGGTAAGACCGCCGTGAAGTGACGGCGGCCGGGTCGAAGGATGCTGTCTGGGTCGGCGCAGCGCGGGTGGAGGTGTCGGCAGCGCTTCGCGCGACTATTCCTCGCTGGGCGACTCCGTGCGCGGCGCCGCGCGCTCCAGCTGCTCGAGCGAAAGCCGATTGGCGTGTCCGCGGGGGCAGCGGGCATCGTAGTGGGCGTCGCCGCTTTCGCGGAGCGCCTCGATCGCGAACGCGATCTCCTCCTTCTTGAGTGAGAAGCTTGTCTGGCAGCGGAAGCAGCTTAGGTGCATGATTTGTCCTCTTCTGGTGGCGGAAATTGCGGCGTCTCTCATCGATCACAAGCAGCGATTCGATCCTGCTTAAGGCTAACACGCCCGGCGCGGCTTGACAAAGGCTCGCGCCGGATTTTACAATGGTGAAGAGTGCCACAAATGGATCGCCGCTGTCGGTCGACTCGCGACGGGCAACTGCCACCGATCCAATCAAGGCCGCCCCTTTTGTGGTGAGACGATTTCGAAAAGCTTCATGAGGAGGATCATTGTTATGGCGTTCGAACTGCCCCAACTCCCGTATGCGTATGATGCGCTGGAACCGCACATCGACGCGCGGACCATGGAAATCCATCACTCCAAGCACCACGCAGCGTACACCAGCAATCTGAACAAAGCCCTTGAAGGTCACGATCACCTTCAAGGGAAGTCGGCGGAGGAATTGCTTGCCGACCTGAACGCCCTTCCCGAGTCGATTCGGATGGCTGTCCGCAACAACGGCGGCGGCTTCGTCAATCACAATCTCTTCTGGTCGATCATGAGCCCGGATGGTGGGGGCGCGCCAGAGGGCGACCTCGGCCAGGCGATCGGCAGTGCCTTTGGCGGCTTCGATGCCTTCAAAGAGCAATTCCAGAGCACCGCGGTCGGGCAGTTCGGCAGCGGATGGGGGTGGCTGGCGGTGGACTCTTCCGGGGGGTTGAGCGTGCTCTCCACACCGAATCAGGACACGCCAATCAGCCAGGGGATGACCCCGATTCTCGGTCTGGATGTCTGGGAGCACGCCTATTATCTCAATTACCAGAACCGGCGCGCCGACTACGCAGCCGCCTGGTGGAACGTCGTCAACTGGGCGGAGGTGGCGAAACTGTACGCCGCTGCGAAGTAGAGGTATACTTTTGCCTGTCGCCAAACAACAGCCTGCACGTGAGGGCTGAGGATATCCCTGTAGGAGCGTGACCATGACCTATATCATCACCAGCCTTTGCCTGCGCGACTCGTCCTGCGTCGATGTCTGCCCGGTGGAATGTATTCTCCCTGGCAAGCCGATTGATGAATGGCCCTGGTACTACATCGATCCGGACACATGCATCGACTGTGGGGCGTGCATCCCGGAGTGTCCCTATGAGGCGATCTTCACTGAAGAGGAGACTCCTGCCGATTATGTTGCCAAGGGTGGTGAAGTTCAGAGCATGCCCGTCGGTACGCCTGGCTTCGACCAGACGTGGACCGGCGAGAATCAGTATGGTGAGCCCCTTGAGCTGAAAGCGACACGGACGCTGGAGGCGGGGGAGGTCGTCGATCTTCGAGAAGATATCCCGCCGAATTATGATTACTTCACCGAGGGCATGGGCTACGCTGCGCTGGACGAGTAGTCCTGCGACAACCTTCGATTTCCGAGGGAGCCGGAAGGCTCCCTCTTTGCTTGTAATAGACTGTGCCGGCCCGCCTCAGCACGAGCCGGCACGAGGGAGACCAGGATGAGTGAAAAGACACACACCCGCACCGAACACGATTCGCTCGGAGAGGTTGCCGTTCCCGCAGAGGCGCTTTACGGCGCCCAGACGCAGCGAGCCGTGGAGAACTTTCCTGTCTCGGGACTGCGCCCCTGGCGCGCCTTCATTTGGGCGATGGCAGTGATCAAACGCGCCGCTGCCGAGGTTAATCAGGACCTCGGACTGCTAGACGCCGAACGGGCTCAAGCGATCAAACAGGCCGCAGATGAGGTGATCGCCGGTCGCTGGGACGCCGAATTTGTTGTCGATCCGTTCCAGGCCGGCGCCGGCACCAGCCACAACATGAACACAAACGAGGTGATTGCCAGCCGCGCCGCCCGGCTTCTCGAAGCCGCCGGCAGCGAGTTGCAGGTCAGCCCGAACGACCATGTCAACATGGCGCAGTCCACGAACGATACCATCCCGACCGCGATCCGCCTGGGATGCTTGTGGCGGCTGGACGAGCTGGTCGCGACTGTGGAGGATCTGGCTGCGGCGCTTGCCGAGAAGGCGGAGGCCTTTGATGGGATCGTCAAGTCGGGCCGCACCCACCTGCAGGACGCCGTCCCGATCCGCATGGGGCAGGAGTTTGGCGGCTATGCACGCGCGGTCGGGCGCGACGCCGAGCGGATCCGCCGCGCTGGCGATGGATTGCGGCGGCTCGGCATCGGAGGCACTGCGACCGGCACGGGTCTGAACGCCCATCCGGAGTACCATGCCCGGATGGTGGCGAAGATGTCTGAGATCACCGGCATTGAGCTGCACGAATCGGACGACCTGTTCGAGAGCATGCAGTCGATGGCCGACATGGCCGACTTTTCGGCCGCATTGCGGACCCTGGCGCTCACGCTGACCCGCATCGCCAACGATTTCCGGCTCCTTGCCAGCGGCCCCAACACGGGCTTGAATGAGCTCAAGCTGGCACCTGTTCAGCCGGGCTCAAGCATCATGCCGGGCAAGGTCAATCCGGTGCTCGCCGAGATGCTCAATATGGCGATGTACCACATCATCGGCTGCGATACGACCGTCGCTCTGTGCGCGCAAGCGGGTCAGCTCGAACTCAATGTGATGATGCCGATCATGGCCCACAATTTGTTTGAGATGATGCAGGTCACGATCGGGTCTGTGCAGGCATTCACCGATCGCTGCGTGCGCCTGCTGGAGGCCAATCAAGAGCAGGCGGAAGCATGGCTCGAACGAAACGCGATCGTCGTCACAGCCCTGAATCCGGTGATTGGCTACCTGGCCGGGGCGGCCCTGGTTAAGGAGGCGCTGGCGCGTGGCGTGACCGTCCGCACCGTGGCGACGGAGAAGGCGCAGGCTGGCGAGCTGAAGCATGTGGCCGAAGACCGTCTGGTCACGGCCGCCGAGATCGAGGCGGCGCTGTCCGACTTGAGGAAGCTGACCGAGGGCGGCATCATTCGCTGATCAGGGATCAGCCAGGGCTGGATATTCTTGTCCTCGAATCAGATCCGGGCCGGCAGCTGCCGGCCCGGATGGCTTTCACATTTGGCGCAGGAGTCAGTCGGAGCCTGTCGGCGCCGGTTCTGCAGCGCGTCGCCGCGCAGCCCGGCGGCCCAGCAGCGGAAGCGTCCAGCCCCCTTCGCCGGCCACGCGGATATCGCGCCGCTCGAACCGCCACCATCCGATCAGGGCGAAAAGCAGCGCGACTCCAATCAATCCGCCCGCCGAAGCCCAATCCATTTCGCTGAGCGCGCCCCCTCCCTGGTAATAGTTGAGGGGTGAAAACTCGGCGACGGCTTCGAGATTCTCATCCAGTCTCGCCAACCCGGTGACAAAGAAGCTCAGCACTAAGATAATCCCGCTGACCATCGCCGCCAGCCGGCGGGAAGGGAGCAGCATGCTGAGCATGAGTGAGAATGCCCCAAAGAAGGTGAGCAGGGCGAAAAGGGAGACGAAAGCAAGCAGCATATCCAACGCCGCAATCCCAAGCCCTGAGCGGGACGCAGGAAGGTAAAGGCCAAGCCAGCCGATCAACAGGATGATCGCGGTGACGAAGACGAAGGCGAGGAATCGACCTAAAAACATCGCCGTCCGGCTCACCGGGTAGGCCATGAGGAGGTCCAGCATTCCACCTTCTTCATCCCCCACCAGCAAGCCGCTTCCCGCCAGGAGCGCGTAGATGCCCAGCACGAGCGGCATAAAGGAGAAGTACTCTGTGGAAAGGTAGCCTTCTGGCGTGGCGATCGTGGTGATGTCGCCAAAGAAGGCGATCACTTCAGGTGGATACGCCTGGAAGAGCTCCGTAAATTGCTCGGCGTTCTCTGCGATCGTGTCATAGAAGGGAATGATGAGAACGCCAATGAAGAACAGCGCCAGTCCCCAACCAATAATCGAGCCGCGAGAAGATCCGACAGCATTGCGAAATACGGCAAACATTTAAGATGGCTCCTCTCAGTCCGCCAGGCTGTAATACTTCAGGAAGATCTCTTCGAGGGAAGGGCGCTCCGTCTCGAAATCGCTCACCGGCAATGCGGCCAAGGCCTTGATCAAGGGGTCCATCTCGCCTTCCACCTGCAAGATAGCCGTCAGGCCATCGTCCTGGGAGAGCAGGGAGACGCCGGCAATTTCACCCAGCGCCCGGGTGTCCACTGCTTTCTTGAAGCGGACGGTTGCGCGTCGCAGCGAGCGCTGAATGAGATGCTCGGTGGCGGCGAGTTCAATGATCTTGCCTTGGCGGATAATGGCCACCCGATCGGCGATCGCCTGCACCTCGCTCAGATTGTGGGATAGGAAGAAGACGGTGGTCCCGGCGTCCTTGGCTTCACGGATGATCCCCAAGACAAGCTGCTGGACGAGCGGATCCAGCCCAACCGTCGGCTCATCCAACAACAGCAGCGGTGGCTGGTGCATGAAGGCCTGGACCACGCCGACCTTCTGCTTGTTGCCCTTCGAGAGGTTGCGAACGGCGCGGCTCAGATCCAGGTCGAGCCGCTCGGCGAGCTCTCGCGCATAGCCGAAATCGAACGAATTGCCGCGCAGGGCGGCGAAGTAGCGCAGCGCGGTCTCAACCGTCATCCGCTCTGGCAAGTGCAGCTCCCCCGGGAGGTAGCCGCTCATCCTGCGGACCGCGACTGGATCGGCCTGCGGATCGACCCCCTGCAGGCGGATCTGGCCGGCGTTTGGGCGGATCAAATCGAGCATACAACGAATGGTGGTCGTCTTGCCTGCCCCGTTCGGCCCAAGGAAGCCGAAAATTTCTCCGGCGTGCACTTCAAGATCGATGCCGTCCACGGCCAGAACGGGCCCGTAGGATTTCCTGAGGCCGCTGACTTGAATGGCCGGTTCGCTCATGCACTGCTCCTTCGGAAGTGAAGCGCGTAGATCAGAACAGGATTAGGTAAGCCTAACTTTTCGATTGTAGATCACATTCGAGCGTAGGTCAAGGACGAAGGGTATAATCGGACGCGCCCATGCCACCTGAATCACTCCATCTCCATTCCGATCATTGCCGGCAGATGCTGGATCACATCCGCGCCTGTCTCCCTGATGAAGCCTGCGGCTTCGTCGCCGGCCGCGGTCAGCAGGTGGAGCAGGTGCTTCCCGTCCGCAACATCTCACCCCGTCGGGACCGGTTTCAGATGGATCCGGCAGAACAATGGGCGGGGATGCGGACAATCGAAGATGCCGCGCTTGAGCTGCTTGGGATCTATCACTCCCATCCACAGGGGTCGCCATCTCTCTCCCCGATCGATGTGAAGGAGGCGGCCTACCCTCAGGCCGCCTATCTGGTTTGGGGCCAGGAGGGGCAGGATTGGCGGTGCGTCGCCTTTGGACTCGATCAGTCGTCACCTTATCGGATACCCATCTTTGTCGCAAGCGATGCGCCCCATTTGGCCTGATGTTGGCCAGGGCGTGGGGAGGAGTGTCAGCCATTGAACCCATTTCTGCTTCTGCTGAGCAGCGCGGTTGCCTACTTGCTCGGGGCGCTCCCTTCTGGATTCCTGATGGTCCGCTTCATGACCGGCAAAGACATCCGTGCGGAACACAGTGGGCGGACTGGCGGCACGAACGTGATGCGCGCCGCCGGCTTCTGGGCGGGATTGTTGACGGCGAGCGCTGATGTGTTGAAAGGGGCCATCGCGGTCTGGCTGGCCGCGGAAATCCACCAGGGCTCCGCCTGGGCCGAGGCCGTCGCCGGGGTACTGGCCGTGACCGGCCACAATTATTCCGTGTTTCTCATGCGGCGGGAGGCAGGCCGCTGGGTCATCGGGGGTGGCGCCGGTGGGGCGACAACGTTCGGTGCATCGATCGGGCTCTGGGCATGGAGTGGCCCGATCCTACTGCCCCTGGGCGCACTGATCCTCTTTCTTGGAGGCTACGCCTCGGTTGCCACGATGAGTGTGGGCGCGTTGGCAACGCTGCTCTTCCTGGTGCGCGCGCTGCTCGGACTTGGGCCGTGGGCGCATGTTGCCTATGGGGCGGTCACCTCTCTGCTCCTGCTCTGGGCGCTGCGCCCAAATATCCGTCGGTTACTGGCAGGCGAGGAGCGGCTGGTCGGCCTGCGCGCTCGCCGGCGGCGCAAGCAGGTTGACCAGGCCGGCGGCGAAGCGCAGATCTGAGCCTCACCATCGGACGAGCTGGTGGCGCGCTAGGCCAGAATCAGAATGGCGACCAGCGCGAAGCCCCCCACCAGCGCGTATTCCACAAGCCGCCCGGAACGCAGTTCCCCCTCGAGATAAGACTGACTGAACCCGCTGGCGAGATAAGCAGCGAGCCCGAGAATCAGGCTGGCTTTGAGCGGGTCAAGCGGCCAGTAATGGAGCGCCCATCCGATCTGGGCTACCACCAGGCCGATCATAGATGCGTGCTGCCAGAGCGGCCCGGGCGAATCCGCCAGCCGAAAAAGCCGCCAGGCGATCAAGGCGGAGGCGAAGAAGATGAGCGGCATCGAGAACGCCGCACGTACTCCGGCCGCTCGCAGCGCGAAGAATGTCTCGATCAACAGCAGGTAGGCGAGGATGCGCAGGCTGAGAGCGGCTGCATCGAAGCGTGGATCGTCGGCAGCAACCGCCAGAAACTCGGCGACCAGCACGGCGATCAGGATCCCTGCCGCCAGCAGGAGCCCCACCCACAGCTGGGGCCCAAGCGGCAAGCGAATGACGAGGGCGCCAATCCCCAGGGCCGCTAGCCCGGGGATGATCCAGTGTTCGAGCGTCGAGCGTTCCGGCCGGTAGGCGGGGTGGCTGCGCAGAATCCAGTCTGTGCCCACGACCGCCAGCGCGCTCGCCAGGCTGAGCAGCAGCAGCTGAGCGTTGAACTCGAGTTCGAGAAGCAGCCCGAGAACAGCGAGGCTTGCCCGCAATTCGGGCAGAGCCACGATTCGGACCAGGCCATAGGCGAGCACGATCAAGGCGGTCAGCGTGCTGAGCCGGTCGCGATCGGGCCGCGGCAGGTCTTGAGCCACGGCGGCATTCTAGCATCGGGTCGAAGGTCTGTCTATCAATGGTTCCAGTTCCTGGCGTAACCTGGCTCTCCAGAGTAGGATCGCTCCGATGACCTGGCTTCTTGCGCTTCTTGGTCTCGTGCTGGGCGCGGCGATCAATTTGCTGGCCGACAGCCTGCCATCTCGTGGGGGTCTCGCCCGACCTCATTGCCACGCCTGTGACGGGCCGCGCCCGCCGTCTGCCTGGTCGGCGCTGCTGGCCATTCCGTTGAGGGGCTGGAACTGCGCGTACTGTGGCTCCCCAATTCGAACCCGCGCTGTACTTGTCGAAGTCGCGTCCGTTGCGATGGTCCTGGGCGTCGATCGCCTGACTGCAGACCCCCGCGGTTTCGCAGCCTCGCTCCTGGTCGCGTTCGTGTTCTTGCTTATCACCGTGATTGACATGGAACACCGTTTGATCCTGCACATTGTGACGGCTCCGGCTGCGCTTGCCATCGGCGCCGCGGGTGCGCTGGATCCGGCGCGCGGCGCCGCCAAGACTCTCTATGGCGGCCTGGCCGGGTTCGGCATTGTGCTGCTGCTCTATCTTCTCGGAGGGCTGTTTGCTGCCTGGATGGCGCGGCGTCGCGGACAGCCGCTCGAGGAGGTAGCGTTCGGCTTCGGGGATGTGACTCTGGCTGGGGTGATCGGATTGGCCGTCGGCTGGCCCGGGATTCTGATCGCGCTGTTCCTGGGCGTGCTCGGCGCCGGGCTGTTCAGCGGCGCCATGATCGTCGGGATGCTGGTCAGGCGCCGCTATGCTCCCTTCATGGCCATTCCCTATGGCCCCTTCTTGGTCCTGGGCGGATCACTGGTCTACTTCGGCGGG
>JBFJVD010000043.1:0-14099 GCA_041624375.1 Anaerolineales bacterium | reverse complement strand
TGGACCAGGCGCGGCGCGACAACCACCATGACCGCGGAAATGAATGTGATCAGCCCGGTGACCACGAAGATGATCTGCATGGCGCTCATGTGAAGGTGGTACTCCCCTCAGGCTGAACCGGCTGCGCCCATCACCTGCGCTGCATCGGTCGGCTCCATTCCCTCCGTCCGGCGGCGCAGCGCTCGCGCGTAGGCACGCACCGCCCAGAGCCCCAGGACGATCAGCAGCGCATTGGCCCCCAGCAACGTGAGCGTCTGATTCCAGCCAAGCTGAAGCGCCAGCTTGTCGGCGATGGCGGTGACGACAATCACAACCAAGATGAGCGGCGTCAGGATCTTCCAGTTCAGCGCCAGCATATGGTCGATCCGAACACGCGGGAAGGTAAAGCGGACCCAGAGCACCGCGAACCAGGCCAGGGCCGTCTTCAACAGGAAATACACCAGCCCCAGGAGCGGGTAGGTTTCGGCGCCCGGACCTTGCCAGCCCCCGAAGAAGAGCACCGTAGCCAGCGCGGCGATCGTGAAGGAGTGAAGGAACTCGGCGACGAAGAACATCCCGAACTTCATGCCCGAGTATTCGACGTTGAATCCGGCGACGATTTCAGACTCGGCCTCAACCAGATCGAACGGCGTCCAGCCAACCTCAGCGATCGATGTGAGGAAGAAGACCAGCCCGGCGACGGGCGCCAGAAAGATGTACCAGACGGACCGCTGGGCGCTGACGATCTCGGTCATCCCCATCGACCCGGCGAGCATCGTGGGGACCAGCAGCGCCAGGACCATCGGGACCTCAAAGGACACCAGCATCGCCACGCTGCGTAGCGCCCCTAGCAATGCATATTTGTTGTTAGAGGCCCAGCCGGCCATAATGATTGCCAGCGTACCGACCCCACCGATCGAGACAAAATACAGGACCCCGACGTTGATGTCCGCCCCCACGAGCCGTGGCGCAAACGGCACCACAGCCCAGATTCCGGCGATCGACATGACCGCCAGCAACGGCGCCAAATTGAAGACCGCCACGTCGGCGCCATCCGGCGTAATGTCTTCCTTGGTGATCAGCTTGAGAGCGTCGGCCACCGACTGCAGAATGCCGAACGGACCCACCCGATTGGGGCCGAGGCGATCCTGGAAACGTGCGCTGACTTTCCGAACTACCCAGATGAGAAAGACGCCGGCTGTTGTCAGGACCGCGCCGACCAGGACCAGTGCGCCCAGGGTGGCCAAAAGGAGGCCAGCCAGCCACTCCGGCAGCCCAAGGGTAAGCAACAGGTTGCGGAGCAGATCGCCGATCCATCCGAAGGGATCATTAAGGAAGGCTTGCATGCGGTCTCTCCCGGGTCGCGTACAAAGAACTGGCTGATGTCAACTTCACATCAGCCAGGTAATTTCAATTGGATTGGCTACAACCATTCGAGGGCACCCTTGCGCCAGGCATAGATTAGGCCGGCCGCCAGAATGAGGATGAAGAGCACCCCTTCCAACACCATGTACAGCTGGAGCTGGTTGTAGGCTACCGCCCATGGGAAGAGGAAGGCAGCCTCGATCGCAAATACGACGAAGATCAGCGCGTAGATGTAGTACTGGACTTTGACCTGGACCCAGGTCTCCCCCACGGTCTCGATGCCACACTCATACGTGGAACTCTTCAAGGGGTGCGGCTTCCGTGGCGCGAGAAAGCGACCGGCGAGAATCGGAACACCCCCGAAGACGAATGCGATTCCGAGTAGAAGCCCGATGAAGGTCCACTGGGCGAACATCCGGGTCTCCTCCTACCCCGCACGTGGAGCGCGGGTCCCTGCGGCCGTATGCTTTTGGCGGATGCTGCGGTGAAGTTTATCACGATTGACGGCAAGCGTCAAAGCACGGACCACGAATCCGGCGGATGTTATAATCGCCGCCGTGTGTCCCGCCCTCTCCGCAAGCGACCGGGAATCGACCCTCGAGAGCTTTCCAGTCGCGCACATCCTGCAAACGACCACATGGGCGAACTCAAGGGGACATTTGGCTTAGAGGTTGCGCGGCTGGCGGAAGGTAGGGCCGGCGCGCAAATCCTGATCCGCCGGCTCCCGCTCGGCCTGCGCCGCGCCTACTTCCCGAAAGGACCGCTGGGAGACTGGCTGCCTGCTCTACTGCCAGCGCTGGACGACCTCTGCCGACGCCGGCAGGAATTCATGCTGAAGATCGAGCCGCATGAAGCTAACGGCATTGACGAATCAGCGGAGTGGAGGGCCCTCGAATTGCGGCGAAGCCCACACACAGTTCAGCCGCGCCAGACGCTGATCATCGATATGCGCGGCGATGGATTATGGGGAACCTACCGCTTCAAACAGGGATTCGGGGGAAGCTTTGCGCGCCCGCCTGATATCTTGGACCAAATCCACCAGCCCGACCTTTGCCGACTTGATCAGCTTCATACGAAGCTCAGCCTGGAAAGATGCATGTGAACCGGCTCGAACGGATTGAATCCGCGGACCGCTGGGACCAGCTCTTGCTCCAGCTCCCCACTCCCCACTTGCTTCAGAGCTGGACCTGGGGGGAAGTGAAATCGCGTCACGGCTGGGAGGCGCAGCGGCTTGCATGGTTGACGGATGAGGGCCAGCCGCTTGCAGCGGCACAGCTGCTCCTGCGCACACAGCGTCTTCCCCTGCCGGGCGCGTCGCTTGCGATCATCTACTGTCCGAAGGGTCCCCTGTTGGATTGGCGCGACCCCGAGCTCAGCCGGACGGTACTTGCCGGCCTGCGCCATCGGGCGCGCGACACAGGCGCCGTTTTCCTGAAGATCGACCCCGACGTCCCCCTTGGCCAGGGCGTCCCCGGCCACTCGAACGAAGAAGCTGCGCCGCTCGGACGCAGGGTTCAGCAGCAGTTGGACGATGCCGGCTGGCGTGCCTCCCCCGAGCAAATCCAATATCCGAATACGATGATCCTCGATCTGACAGCCGATGAAGACGCGTTGCTCAAGGCAATGAAGCAGAAGACCCGCTACAACATTCGGCTTGCTGACCGGCGCGGCGTCCAGGTTCGTACCGCCCACACGCACGAATACCCGCGTCTCTATCAAATGTTTGCCGAGACCTCGGCGCGCGACGGATTCCCGATCCGCGAGACCGCCTATTATCTTGACGTTTGGGAGACGTTCACTAAGGAAGGTCTTGCCCAGCCATTGGTGGCTGAAGTGGATGGGGATCCCGTCGCCGGGCTGGTGGTCTACCGCTTTGCGGAGACGGCCTATTACCTGTACGGGATGTCCACGGATCGGCATCGCGAAAAGATGCCGAACCACCTGCTGCAGTGGGAAGCCATTCGCTGGGCGAAGCGCCATGGCTGCACTCAGTACGACTTCTGGGGAGCGCCGAACCAATTCGACGAAGAAGATCCGCTCTGGGGAGTCTACCGCTTCAAGGAGGGATTCGGCGCGCGAGTCTTGCGGACCATCGGCCCTTACGATCTCCCGGTGAAACCTGCCGCGTACCGTCTCTACCAGCGAGTGCTGCCACGACTGTTGGCGCTGCTTCGCATCCGCGGCCGTGCCCGAACTCGCCGTCACCTGGAGACCGCCTGATCACGCGCATCCTGGCGCGAACCCGAGCTCTCGCGAGATGCACACATGAAGGAAGTGGACGACATGGTCAGCCCAACCGCACCCCGACGGGAGCTAGCTGTGCTCCCAACGCCGGTGCATCCCTTGCCCAATCTGAGTCGCGCGCTTGGAGGCCCGGAATTGTGGATCAAGCGGGATGATCTCACTGGATTGGCTCTGGGCGGCAACAAGACCCGCAAGCTTGAGCGGCTGTTGGCGGAAGCGCAGGCCCAGGAGTGTCAGACGCTGATCACCCGCGGCGCGGTGCAGTCGAATCACTGCCGCCAAACCGCGGCGGCCGCGGCGGCCTTCGGCTTCGACTGCGTGCTTGTCCTCGGTGGCGAGCCACCAGCGGAAAGCCGCGCCAACCTATTCCTTGACCAGCTCTTCGGGGCGGAGCTGGTCTGGACAGAAGGAGAGGATCCCGATCAGGTTCTTCGCCAGGTCAGCGTGACTGCGCAAGAACAGGGCCGTAGACCTTACCTCATCCCATACGGCGGATCGAGCCCGCTGGGGGCTGCGGCCTACGCTGATGCGCTGGAGGAACTCCTCGGGCAAGGACCCTCCGCCGACCTGATCATCTTCGCGACCTCGTCAGGGGGAACCCAAGCCGGGCTGCTGGCGGGGGCGCAACTGACGGGATTCGAGGGCCGCGTCTACGGCATCAGCGTCGATCCAACTGCGGAAGAGCTTTCGCCGATGGTGCTTAGGCTGGCCAATCAAACCCTGGAGCTGCTCGGCGCAGCGACGACGGTTCAGCCCGGCGCAGTCCACGTCGACGACCGCTTTCTCGGCGCGGGCTACGCCGTGATGGGAGATCCGGAACGGGAGGCAATATTGGCGTTTGCCGGGCGTGAAGGGATCTTACTCGACCCTGTCTACACGGGCCGCGCCGCCGCCGGCATGCTCAGCATGATCCGACATGGGGAGATCGATCGGGAAGCACGGGTCCTCTTCTGGCACACCGGAGGGACGCCGGCGCTATTCGCCTATGAGGAGGCGCTGCTGGGTTGAAGGCCGCGCAGCGCATAAACCTTGATCGGTTGTTCTTTGCCTTCGACATGGATCGGGGGCAGCTCATCGGCGACGATCCACTCCCGGACGCGTGCGACCGCCTCGGCGCTGACCAGGATCTGGCCCTGCTCCGCGTTTTCCTGCAGCCGCTTGGCCGTGTTGATGCTGTCACCGATGGCAGTGTAGTCCAGGCGCCGCTGGCTGCCGACCAGACCGAGCAGCGCCTCCCCGACATGGATACCCATCCCGAACGAGAGCCGCAGCTGTGGCGGCATCTTGGCGTGAATGGAATGAACCACGTCTCGAATCGCCAGGGCCGCCCGCAGGGCCCTGAGCGTGTGGTCAGGCTGGGGAATCGGCGCGTTGAACCAGGCCATCACAGCATCGCCCTGGAACTTATCGACGGTACCTTCCTCTTGAAGGATGGCTTCGGCAGCCGCTGCCAGGTAGTGATTAAGTACAGTTACCAGTACTTCGGGGTCGGTGTTCTCGCTAAACGCCGTATAGCCGCGCAGGTCGGCGAACAGGGTGGTCACCTCGGCCCGGCGGCCGCCAAGCTGGAGGCTGTCTGGATCCAGCTGGTCGATCACCGCCGGCGACACCATGCGTTCAAACAGGCGCCGCTGGGCTTCTAGCCGTTTCTTCTCTGTCAGGTCGTCGACGACGATGGCCACGCCCCGGGTTCGATCGCCGGCGGTTTTCAGGGGTGAGAGGTTGAGACTCAAGTTGACCGGGCCGCGCGAATCCAGCGTGGGCTCGGCTTCAAGGCCGATGAACCGTTCGTCGGCCTCTTTCACCCGTTCAATCTTCTCGGCGAGATCGGGGGCGATCTCGGGCAGCAGCTGCGTGAGCGAGGCCCCCAGCAGCGACGATCGGGAGGTCGCTAGAATCGAGGCCGCCGCCGCGTTGACCAGGGTGATGATATCGTCGACATCGGCCGTGATCACGCCGCTGGCAATCGACGCAAAGACATCCTCCATGAGTGTCTTCAGTTCAGTGACCTCATCCAATGTGCGCCGCACCGATTCAAACAATCGGGCGTTTTCGATGGCGATCGCTGCCTGGTGCGCGAAGGCGGTCAACAGGTCGCGCTCCTTGGTGGTGAACAAACCTTCCCGCACGCGGTTGTCGGCATAAATGACGCCGGTGAGGTTGCCTTTGACCTTCAGCGGCACGCACAGGATGGAGCGCAAGTTGTAGGCCACGATGCTCTCCTGCCCGCCGAATCGTGGGTCGGCCTGGGCGTTCGTGGTGAGCACCGGTTCTCCCTGAGCAAGCACCCGGCGGATGATGGTCTGGCTGAATTCGAGCTCGCTCTTCTCAAGAGATTCACGCTCCCAGTTGCGGGCGACCATCACCTCCATCTGCTGGGTTTCGCCGCGCAGCATGAGAAACGCGCGCTCGGCGCCGGTTAGCCGGATCAGGGTATCGATGACTTCATTCAGCACGGTCTGCAAATCGAGCGAGGAATTGATCACCTGCCCCAATTCGGCCAGCGCTTGCAGGTTGCGGCGTTCATGCTCGCTCTCCTCCACACCACGTTGAAGCAGCAGCAGCGTTGAGCTGAGCTGCTTCATGCCTTCCATGACCCCCTGCGGGAGACTCATGCCGGCGCGCTGCAAGGTGTTCTGAAATGCAGCCAGTTGGGCGCGGATCTCCTCCGCCGTCCGGCTCAGACGGCCGAGATGCTCCTCGCGGGAGGGTTTGAGGGTGGCTTCGCTCAAGGGAGCGCCTCCGGGCGTGGCGGTGGAGGGCCAGAAACTTGATTATACGCGATCGACACTCCCGGAGCAACGCGCAGCCCATTCCCAGGGCGCTGGATCGCACCCGAGCGGCGAAACGCTTGCTTGGGCAGCCCCGATGCTGTTATCATCCAACGGTCAACCACCATGACAACCACAACCGATTCCCTGCTGGCGCGCCGCCGATTATACGCCTTGCTGATCGGCATCATATTGGCCACCCTCCCGTGCTACTGCGCCGGTCTCCTGGTGATCAGCCGCGCGCCGACCGACGAACCGGCGACGGTCACCGCAACAGAACCCCCATCGCCGACGGCAACGAACACCTCCGAGCCCGGGTCGCCGACGCCGACTCCAACGGCCAGCGAGACGCCGACGATCACGGCCACGCCGTTCATCCCGCCTTCGGCCACTCCGACCCTCACCCATACACCGACACCGACCAACACCCCGGAGCCGACCGACACACCGACCCTGACTCCCACGTCGACGCCCTCCGAAACCCCGACCCCGAGCCGCACGCCGTCGCGCACACCGACGAGCGCCACGACGCCCTAGGGAGAGCCCGGCCTTGACATCCGCCGAAGCACCCATGACCGACGACTTGAAAAGCGCCCTGCAATCGCTGCTTAAGGCGCCGGGCCTCTCTGGATTCGAAGCGCCGGTGCGCAGCTGGCTTGAGGACCGCTGGGGTCCACTGGCCGATGAAATTGAGGTCAGCCGCCTCGGCAGCCTTCACGCGCGCAAACGCGGCGCCGGGGAGGAGCCACGTCCCACCGTGCTGCTCGCGGCGCACATGGACACCATTGGCCTGATGGTCAGCGATGTCCTGGATGGATGGCTACGGGTCACCGAGGTCGGCGGCGTTGATTTGCGTGTCCTTCCGGGTCTCCGAGTCATCGTCCATGGCCGCGAAGACCGACCGGGCCTCGTCGTCCAGCCGCCGACCGACCTGCGACCTCCTGCTGGCAGCAACCGAACGGTGCCGCTGCCCCACTTGCTGGTCGATCTGGGTCTTCCGGCGCGCGAGGTGGCACGCCTCGTCCGTCCGGGCGACCCGGTGTCGTTCGGGCAGGAGCCGGTCAGCCTCTCGGATGACCTGCTCGCAGCGCCCTACCTCGACAATCGCGCCTCGGTCGCTGCGCTCACGCTCTGTTTTGAAGAACTACAGCGCCGGGAGCATCCGTGGGATGTGATCTTCGCGGCGACAACCCAAGAAGAGGAGACCTTCGCAGGGGCCCGCACCTCCGCGTTCCAGATCCAGCCGTCCCTGGCCGTCGCCGTCGACGTGACCTTCGGAGCCAGCCCCGGTAGCCCAGACCACAAGACTTTCGCTCTGGGTAAAGGCCTGACCAACGTGATGGGACCCAACCTGCACCCAGCCGTCTTCGCCGCGCTCCGCGATGCCGCCAGCCGGGTCGAAGTTCCGCTGGTCACGGAAGTGACCCCGCGCCATTCCGGGACGGATGCCTACGCCTTGCAGACCGCCCGTGAGGGAATCCCCACGGGCTTGATCAGCATCCCGCTGCGCTACATGCACACACCCGTCGAACTGGTTTCGCTCGGTGATATCCGCCGCGCCGGACGGCTGCTGGCCGAGTTTGCGGCCGGCCTTGCGCCGGGCTTCCTGACACGGATCACCTGGGAATGAGGCATGGCTGAAGCTCGCCTTCCAACTGCGCGCGTCCGGGCAGCTCACCTTGAACGGCTGCGCTCGCTGACCGAAGCCCAGGGCGTTTCCGGCGACGAAGGCGCGGTGCGCAAACTGGTGCAGGCGGCCATCGAAGGCCAGGCAGATACGGTGCGTACCGATTCGATGGGCAACCTGCTGGTGACCCGCAAGGGTGCTGGACGAGCGCGGCTGCGCGTACTATGCGCCGCGCACATGGATGAAGTGGGCCTGATGGTGACCGCCATTGACAACGACGGGTATCTGCGCGTAGAGGCCGTTGGCGGCCTGGACGTCGACACGCTGCCCGGAAAACTGATCTGGGTCGGCGCCGATCGGGTCGCCGGAGTGATCGGCGCCAAGCCGGTCCATCTGACCAAAGACGACGAAGACCGACGGACGATCTCCATTGACAGCATACGTATCGACATCGGGGCTGGTTCCAAGGATGCCGCACAGAGCCGTGTCCGGGTCGGAGACCGCGCCACATTCGCCACACACTTCGAGCGGCTGGGCCGCACCATCCGGGCCAAGGCCCTTGACGACCGGCTGGGCGTGGCCACCTTGATCGAACTGGTCCTCAATCCACCGGCCGGCATCGAGCTCCTGGCAGCCTTCACCGTGCAGGAGGAAGTCGGCCTCCGTGGCGCGCGAGTGGCGGCCTACAGCCTCGACCCCGATCTGGCCCTGGCGCTCGATTGCACGCCGGCGCGAGACCTGCCAAGCTGGGATGGTTCGGAGAATACGAGCTACAACGCCCGGCTTAACGCCGGCCCAGCGCTCTATGTTTCCGATGGCTCGACTCTCAGTGACCCGCGCCTCGTCCGGCATTTCGAGGAAACCGCTGACGAGCACCGAATCCGCTACCAGATCCGCCAGCCGGGCGGCGGCGGCACGGACGCCGGCGCTATTCACCTGACCCGCGAAGGGATCCCCAGCCTCTCCATCTCGGTGCCTGCCCGCTATCTTCACTCCCCCGCCAGTATCGCTAGCCTCGCAGATTGGCGAGCCACGGTGCGGCTTGTCTACGCCGGTTTGAGTCGTTTGCCAGGTCGATGGAAGCGCAGCCGATGAGGCCGCCTGGGCGCGAGAATGCCCCCCAACGGCGATTGTCCAACAGGAGCGCTACATGAAAGATCTGATCCGGAAGCTGGTTGAAGCCTACGGTCCGCCGGGCCAAGAAGACGAAGTCAGGGCGCTTGTGCGCGCGGAGATCGAGAGCCTGGCCGACCGGCTTGAGGTTTCTCCACTGGGCGGCCTGCACGCCGTGATCAACGCGGGCGGGGGGACGAAGGTGATGCTCGCTGCCCATCTGGATGAGATCGGCGTGATCGTCTCACATATCGATGAACGCGGCTTCGCCCGCTTTCAGGGTCTCGGCGGGCTCAATGTTCGCACGCTGGTTGGACATCGGGTTCGATTTCCCGGCGGCGCAGTGGGCATCATCGGGATCGAGGAGGATCCCGATCGCTCCCGGCTTCGCCTCAACCGGCTCTACCTGGATTTCGGCGTGAGCTCAGCTGCCGATTGCCCGGTGCGCGTTGGCGAAAGCGGCGCCTTCGACCGACCCTTCACCCAACTTGGACATCGTCTGGTCGCCAAAAGTATGGACGATCGAATCGGTGTGGCCGTGCTCATCGAGACGATGCGTCAATTGAAAAAAACGCCTCACGAAGTGCAGTTCGCCTTTACCGTGCAGGAGGAGGTGGGCCTGCGCGGCGCAGCCACTTCGGCCTATGGGCTTGATCCGGATGTCGGCATCGCCGTCGACGTCACCCGCGCCGGGGACACACCGCACGGTCTGAAGTTAGCTGTCGATCTGGGGAAGGGTCCCGCCATCAAGGTGCGAGATGCGCGCATGATCTCCGATCCGCGCATCGTCGACCTCATGGTCCGCCGGGCTGAAGAGGCGAAAATCCCCTACCAGCTGGAGGTGCTCGAAGGGGGGACCACAGACGCCGCTGCCATCCAGCTGACTCGGGCCGGTGTCCCGGCCGGCTGCCTTTCTATCCCATGCCGCTACATCCACACCCCCTCGGAGATGGTCGATCTCAGGGATGTGGAGCAGGCGGTGAAGCTGCTCCGGAGAATTCTCGAACGCCCGATTGTGCTCTAAGGATCGCGGCGCCAATCATCTCGGTCGAGTCCCGCTGCGGCGCGTCTCATCTGCTCGACCCTTCCAAAGCATGACAAGTGGACGGGTTCAGGCAGGCTCGTACCCCATCCGGGGAAGATCGTCCCCAAAGCTGCGTTCACAGGCTTCGATTTGCTCCGGCGTCAGCCGCTCGCGCCAGCGGCCGGCGCGTCCCTTGTGGAAGTGGAGTTTGCCGATCCCTGAGCCTTCGGCCTGCGGCTGATAGCGACGCACAATGGATTTGAGCGTCTCCCCGTCTGTCGTAAGACCCAGATGAGTGGACAATCGCTGCATTTCATCGATCGGGTTGGCGAGCAAATCCTCATAGCGGAAGACCAGCGCACGGCCAGGCCGAGTCCATGCTTCCCAGATGGGGAGCAGCCCGGCCACAAAGGCAATGGTGAGCTCGATGGTCGTGAATCGATCGAACCCCGTGCTCGACGCGATCCCTTCCCGGCGGATGCGCTCGCCGTGATCAAAGAGCGAGACGACGACGTCGCGCGGATCTCGGTAGATGTACGTTGCTCGCAAAATTCCGCGGCGGGCAAGGAAGTCCGAGGTCAGGGTCGGCGCCTCATGAGTCTTGACCACGAACGTCTCACCGCGGCGGTGCGGCACGAACAAGCGCCCCAGTTTTAGGGCCGATGGTCGATCGATATTGCAGTTGGCGCGGGTCATGATCGCTTCCAGGCCGTAGCGCTCGCGGATCCGGCGCGCATCTGCGTGACCGGCCTCGACCAGCAGGTCGTTCGTGAGGTTGAAGAACCAGGCACTGCCGGCCTTCTGCATGCCGACGCTGAGAACGATCATGGCTTGGGGCTTAGCACGTGCATGGGTATGGCTGCGGGCCGCCGGCTGAGTTCAACGCGGACGCAAAGTTCGGGGAGGTTAGAGGACCGACGTCAGATCGGGTGGCGGGCTCTGGCCCAGGAGACATCCGGGCACTCTCTGGCTGAGCAAGCCCAGAATCGCCTGCTCATCCCCCTCGCGCGCCAGCTGGACCAGCTCGTCCACCGCAGCCTGGAGGTCATGACCACTGATCGCCGGCTCCGCCCGAACCTGGAGAACATCCGGATGCGCCGTCGGCGGGTAATCGACCCCTTCTTCGAAGAGATCTTCACTCAGCTTCTCCCCCGGACGGATGCCGGTGAAGACGATATCGATGTCCTGGCGCGGCTCGAGGCCGGACAGACGGATCAGGTCCTCGGCCAGGTCCAAAATTCGAATCTGTTCCCCCATTCGCAGGACGAACGTCTCACCGTTCTGCCCCATCGAGGCCGCCTGCATGACCAGATGGACCGCTTCGGGAATGGTCATAAAAAAGCGCTTCATCTCGGGGTGGGTCACGGTCACCGGACCGCCTTGGGCGATCTGGCGCTTAAAGAGCGGAACGATGCTGCCCCGGCTGCCGAGAACATTGCCAAAGCGTACCGAAACGAAGGTCCGGCCGCTGCGGTTGGCTGCGTCGCGAACGATCATCTCCGCCATCCGCTTTGTGGCGCCCATCACGCTCAGCGGCTGAACCGCCTTGTCGGTTGAGATCAGCACCAGCCGCTCGGTGCCAGCGGCCAGCGCAGCCGCCACCACGCTCTGCGTCCCGAGCACGTTGTTGGTCACCGCCTCCTCGATATTGACTTCCATCATCGGGACATGCTTGTGTGCAGCCGCATGGAAGATCACCTGCGGCAGAAAATCCTCAAAGATATTCCGGATCCGATCGACATCCCGGATATCGGCGATGATCGGGAAAACGGCAAGATCGGGGTGATCCTCCTTCAGTTCGAGCAAGGCATCGAAGATGCTGTTCTCTCCGTGCCCTAACAGGATCAGCTGCGCCGGACGCCAGCGCGCGATCTGCCGGCAAAGCTCAAGGCCGATCGACCCACCCGCACCGGTGACCAGCACGCGCTTCCCTGTGAGCGTGCGCCCAACCAGTTCATCATCGGTGTCTGCAGGTTCCCGCCGAAGCAAGTCACTGATGTCGACCTCGCGCAGGCGGTTCACGCTGACATTGCCGCCGATAAGTTCATACATCCCAGGCATCGTCCGGAACGGGATGCCTTCGAGGCGGCAGATCTCGCTCACCAGCCGGACGACCGCTCCGGGCGCGGTGGGGATGGCAATCACCACCTCATGGGCCCGCTTGTCGTCCACCACCTTCGCCAGGTCCTCCAGACCACCGGCGACGAAGACCCCATGGATCTCCTTGCCCTGCTTCTCGACATCGTCGTCTACAAAAGCGACCGGGTGCATATGCAGCTGAGGGTTGCGCTGCATCTCGCGAACCACCAGCGCGCCGGCATCACCGGCGCCTACGACGACCATCCGCCGAGAGCCCGCCAGGCCATCCGCCTTCTGGCTCACCTGACCGCTTTCGGCCAGGATACGCACCGTAAGACGCAAACCGCCCACACTGAAAAGCGAGAGCAGCCAATCGATGCCAAGTACGGAACGAGGGAAGCCGCGCAGACCGGTGAAGGGCAGCAGCAGCATGACGAAGAGCGCTACGAATATCGAGGCCGTGATCGTCGCGGCCGCGATAACTCGCAGCTCGCGGACGCTGGCATAGACCCAATAGCGCCGGTAGAGGCCGAAGATGTAGTAGACAACCGGCTTTACGATCAGCGCGATGCCGACCATGAGCCAGGCATGATTCAGGTAGCTGAAGAAATTCGGTCCCAGGTCCAGGCGCAGGGCGAAGCTAGCCAGGACCGAAGTGACCAGGAGAACGAGATCGGCAACGAGTAGAAACCGGTTGCGGATCTGAAAGATGGGCCGGGTTCTCACCTTCAATGGACCTCCCGCTGGCGGAACCATTCTACCGTTATGCTCAGCCCCTGGTCCAGTCCGATCATCGGGCGATATCCCAACGCTGTCTGGGCAGCCTGAATGGCCGCTTCCGAGTAATCGATATCTCCGGCACGCGCCGGGGCGAACACCGGTTGGGGTGCCGACGGAACGATCGCCTGCAGCGCCTGATACATGTGCAAGATCGAGACCGAGCCACCACCAGCGATGTTATACACCCCGCCGGCGGCATGGGGCCTCTCTGCCGACAGAAGGAAGGCCCGGACGGCGTCCTCCACAAAGATAAAGTCACGTTGCTGCTCTCCGGAGCCGAAGATGATCGGCTCGGCGCCTGCCAGCACCGCCTTAATAAAGCGCGGCACCACGGCCGCATACGGCGAATCAGGCGATTGACGAGGACCATAGACATTGAACAGCCGCAGAGTCACCGTCTGGAGGCCATAGCTTCGGACGAACAACGCGCCGGCTGACTCCATCGCCAGTTTGGAAGTGGCGTAGGGGGATTGTGGCGACGGTGGCTCGGCCTCATTGACTTTCCGGCCAACTTCTCCATAGACCGCCGCCGATGAGGCCAGCACCACCCGCCGGCATCCAGCTTGATGGGCCGCCCAGAGCGTATTCAGCGAACCGAGGACATTGACTTCGTAGCAGTGGACCGGATCCTCAACCGACGCCGGCACCGAGACCATCGCTGCCAGGTGGAAGACGACCTCCGCTCCCTCCGCTGCCTTTCTGACAAGATCAGCGTTCCGGACATCGCCCTCGATGAGCCGGATCGACCGCACGTCCAGGTTCGTCCGGTTGCCGGAAGAGAAGTCGTCGAGGACGCTGACCTGATGGCCTTGCGCCAGCAGTTCGTGAACGAGATGCGAACCGATAAAGCCAGCTCCGCCTGTGACCAGAACCTGCAAGGCCTCACACCCCCCGGAACCCAAGCACCTGGCCGAAGGTTCGGATCAACACCCACAGATCCAGCATGATGTTGCGGTGCTTGATGTAGTAGAGATCGTATTCCAGCTTTTCAGCCGATCCCTCGATCGATGCGCCTTTGTGATAGTTCACCTGAGCCCAGCCGGTGATCCCCGGCTTCACCAGCAACCGCGCCCGATAAAAGGGAATGTGACGCTCAAGGTCGGCGACCAGTTCCGGG
>JBFJVD010000042.1:0-14116 GCA_041624375.1 Anaerolineales bacterium | reverse complement strand
TCTGACTACACTCAGCCTATGCATGTCGCCGCGCTCACCATCCATCTCCAGCTTCCAGGTTGTGCTTCCTTGAAGCAGAAGCGCAGCCGGTTGAAACCGCTTCTTGCCCAGCTCCACAAGCAGTTCAACGTCTCCGCGGCTGAGATCGACGGCAACGATTTTCACGCCGCTGCAACCGTGGCCTGCGTGCTCGTCAGCAACGACAACCGCCATCTGCAGCGCAGCCTGATGAAGATCCCTGCCTGGATTGAATCCAGGCGTCCCGATCTGGTGGTCGTCGATCACCAGATCACCCCGCTCTAACGCCAGTCTGCGTATCTGATTCGATCTCGATGGACAAAAGAAAAACGTTGCGGGTGCAACGTTTTCGGGTCACGCGCAGGAGTCCCTTTATTGCTGTGCTCAGGCTACGCGGGCATTGACCGAGCTATGCCTCCGCACGAGCGTTCGCAGCCGCGAGGCCAGCAAACTGGCATGCACCGGCTTGATCAGGTAATCGTCAGCGCCGGCATCCAGCGCTTTGGCGACGCTTCCAGGCGCACCAAGCGCGGAGAGAATCAAGATCGGGACATCTGAAAAGGAGCGAATCCGCTCGCAAACATCCCATCCATCCATTTCAGGCATGAGCAGATCCAGCACGACGACGTCGGGGGGCGTATCCTGGCACGCCTGGATTCCATCGTCGCCTGTGAACACAGGCGTAATCGTGAAATCCAATCCACGCAGCAGGGTCTGCAGCGTTGCCGCTACGTCCGGATCATCATCGATTAATAGCACCTGAATGGGCATCGTCAGTCTCAGCCTCCGCCGCTATTATCTGGCACTTCTTGAGCCTGAAACCTTACAGCTAACTATCATCGCCCTATCTTTGCTTGCCCTCGACCTCCAGAAAGACTATGATTCCGCAGAGGCCGAAGGGACAAGTGCACAGGATGTCGACGCGCGAGTCTGAGACCCGTTCTCATCTCTTGGCGTGCCCACAATGCGCCAACCCGCTGCCGGGAGATGCACGTACATGCCCAAGCTGCGGGGTGGACCTGGCGCTGGTCGCGCTGCTGGCTGAGCGCGCCTACCTCGACGGAATCCCCGACGCGGCGCCGATTCCCACGACACCTGAGGCGATCGTCCCACGCATCGGCGAGCATCTGATCAGCCAGAGCCTCATCACGGAGGATCAGCTCGAACAGGCGCTTGCCCGCCAGAAGCAGCTCGCCGATCGTGGCGAACGACGTCTGCTCGGTCAAACGATGATCGAGCTCGGCTACCTCGACCGGGAGACCCTCGACCGTGCCATCAACCGCCAGATCATTGAGCTGCACGCCGCCTTACAGGATTCAAACCGTCACCTGGAGCGGCGAGTCGGCGAGCGAACCGCCGAGCTACGGCGGGCGCTGGAACGTCTGACTGAAGTCAACCAGATCAAAGCCAACCTGATTTCGAATGTCTCCCATGAGCTGCGCACACCGCTGGCGCATATCAAAGGATACGTTGAGCTGGTTGCGGATAAGCAGCTTGGACCGATCACGGCGGAGCAGACCGACGCGCTCAGTGTGGTCCAGCGAGCTTCCGAGCGCCTCGAACGCCTGATTGAAGACCTTATCGAGTTCTCAACCGCCTCGCGCGAAGGCCTCTCTCTCAAGATGGAGCCGGTCGCCCTCTCTCCCCTGATGCGGTCGGTCGTCGAGCGATCCGTTGAAAAGGCGGAAAAGGCCGACGTTTCGCTTCTAACCGAAGCGGATCCGCAGCTGCCGCCGATCCGGGCGGATCGTGAACGGCTGGGCTGGGTGCTCTATCAGTTGCTGGATAACGGCATCAAATTCACGCCTGCCGGCGGTCGGGTGACGTTGTCCGCCGAGTTGCAGAACAACATGATCACCACCTCTGTCAAGGACACGGGCATCGGAATTCCAGATGACCGATTCGAGGAAATCTTTGAGCCATTTCATCAACTGGATGGCTCTGCAACCCGCCGCTATGGCGGTACGGGGCTCGGCCTGGCCTTGGTCCGGATGATCCTGAGTACCCACGGCGCCGAGATCCAGGTGGCAAGCGAGGAAGGGCAAGGAACCACGGTCTCCTTCTCCCTTCCCGTCTTGAAAGAGCGTGCATGACGGGTCCACTGGTCCCCTCCACGTCGCTGACGCATGGCTCTGAGCTCAACGCGGTCTATGCCATCGCCCGGATCGTCGCGGAGACGTTCGACACCGACGCCGGACTTGACGCCGTCTTCCGCCTGGCCCGAACGATCTTCATTTTCGACGTTGTCGCACTCTATCTCCAAGACGAGGAGATCGGCGAGCTCGAGCCGGTCTATGCGCGCGCACTGGGCCGTGGCCGCTCCAGCGAAGCCGAGCTGGGTTGGGGAGAGCCGGCGGCGCACGAAGCCTATCGCTCCGGCCAGACGGTGCTTCGTCAGGAAGACGCCGGACCCTCGGTCCACGGCCGTGAGCGCCGGCGCGACTTCCTGGCGCTGCCGATGCTCGTCGGCGGGCGCTGCGTGGGAGGCCTGGTTTTCGGCCGCTTCGGCGGCCCCGCTTACCCTCCGGAGCACATCCGTCTGGCGGAGTTCGTTGCCTGGCATGTCGGTCAGCTGCTCGAGAACCGCCGGATGGCGCGACGCATCGCCAGCTTGGAGGCCCAGCGAGAGCTGGCTCGCATGCAGGACGAATTCGTCTCCACCATTTCGCATGAATTGCGCACGCCGCTCGGCTTCATCAAGGGATACGCCACCACCCTGCTCCGGGAAGACACCGACTGGGACGACGCCACCATCGCAGAGTTCTTGAAGATTATTGATGAGGAAGCCGACCGATTGCGGGAGCTGATCGACAACCTGCTGGATTCATCCCGCCTGGAGACGGGGATCCTCGCCATGACCATCGAACCCACCCGGCTGTCAACCCTGGTGCGGGATACGGTCTCTCGGGCGCAATCCCTCTACCCTAAGATGGAGCTCGAGCTTGTCCTTGAAGATCCACTACCCACCATCCCGATGGATGCCACCCGCGTGGCCCAGGTCCTCGACAACTTGCTCTCAAACGCCCACAAGTATGCGCCGGACGCGCCGGTTACCATTCGCTCCTCCCTCGACGGAGGCGAAGTCCGGGTTGATGTTCAGGATCAGGGATCGGGCATTCCCTCCGAGCACATTCCACATTTGTTCGAACGTTTCTACCGGGTGCCGAACAGCAACAGCTCGGCGCGCGGCACGGGGCTCGGGCTCTACATCTGCCGCAAGATCATCGAGGCACACGGCGGCGAGATCGGCGTCGACAGCGAACCAGGTCAGGGAACCACCTTCTATTTCACGCTTCCGTTGGAGCTCGAAGTCGTCGGGGGCGAATCGGAGAAGATCACATGAGCAATGACACCACCATTCTTGTCGTGGACGATGAGCCGCGCTATGTCCGGCTCGTCGAGGTCAACCTGAAGACCGAAGACTATACCGTGACAACGGCCGAGAATGGCCAGCAGGCTGTTGACATCGTCGCCGAAGACCAGCCCAACCTCATCCTGCTCGACGTAATGATGCCCATCATGGATGGCTTTACCGCAACGGAGCGGATTCGTGAGTTCTCAACTGTCCCCATCATCATCCTCACCGCCAAGGGAGAGGAAAGGGACAGGGTGCGCGGTCTCGATGCCGGTGCGGACGACTACATCGTCAAGCCGTTTTCAGCACAGGAGCTCCTCGCCCGAGTGCGCGCGGTCTTGCGCCGCGCCGACCGGCAGGCGATCGAGGGCTTCCACCAGCCCATCTTCGCCCACCATGAGCTGGAGATCGATTTGGCCAAGGCTCAAGTGCGCTCGGGCAAGGAGGAAGTGGCGCTTACAGCCACAGAGTATCGGCTGCTGCAGACCTTTGCCGCCCACGTGGGTCATGTGCTTACCCCCGAAGAACTGCTCACCAAGGTCTGGGGGCCGGAGTACAGCGAAGACAAAGAAATCCTTTGGGTGTGTCTCAGCCGGCTGCGGCAGAAGATCGAACCCGATCCCAAGAATCCAGTTCACATCGAGACGCGTCAAGGCCTGGGCTACCTGATGCCGCCGATGGCCGAGGCAGCTTCTGAGAAGAATGGTTGAGCCGAGCGACCTGACCACGCTGATCGTCGACCCGGAAGAAGAAACGGTCAAGTTCGTGCGGTACATGCTCGACCGCGCCGGCTATCGCGTCCTGCGAGCGCCCTCCGGGAAGGAGGGCCTGATTGCGGCCTGGCGCGATCGTCCCGACGTCATCGTCCTCGAGCTCGACCTGCCCGACCTGGATGGCCTGGAATTAATCCGCAAAATCCGCGCCGATGCACGCACCCGGCGGACGCCGATCGTGGTCCTCACCGACATGAGCCAGCCCGAGACGGTCCATCGCGCTCGCGAAGCCGGCGCCGACGAATACATCATCAAACAGACGGACGCCATCGACCTGCTGCTGCGCTTTCTGGCCGATCGGCGCCAACCGTTGTCCCCGACCGCTCCACCGCCCCCGCGGAGCACGCCAGGGCGCATGTTCGCCGTCCTGGGCGCAAAGGGAGGAGTCGGCACCTCATCGCTCTGCCTGAACCTCGCCTCTATCGCCGCGAGCGATCTGCCGGAAAATTCTGTGGTGGTCGTCGACCTCGTCCTGCCGCTGGGCGGGCTGGCCACGCTCCTCGGGCAGGACGCCACCCCAAATCTCGCTACCTATCTGGGGCCCCAGAATCTGCCGCCCCGCGCGGAGCAGCTGCGTGAGATGCTCCCGGAGGTCGAGGGCTGGGGATTTCGATTTGTTCCCGGCGTGAACCGGCCAGAAGACGCCGCCGGCCTGGAGGGCAACCGCCTGGCCCCCTTCCTGCAGGCGCTGCGCGCGGCCTTTAAATTGGTCTTCGTGGACATCGGGGTGAATCTCTCCCGCTTCTCCCTGCTGGCGCTGAGTCAGGCGGAGCGCGTGCTGCTCGTGGTCGCACCCAGCCCCGATGTGATCCATCGGGCGCAGGCGGTGCTGGAATACCTGGAGCGCCAGGAGATTCCCGCCGAGCAAATCCAGCTGATCTCGAATCGCCCCTACGGCGTGGAAGATCTGAGCATCGAGGCGGTCAGCGAGCTCACAGGACACCCGATCGAGACGGCGATTCCGCATATGGGTGAGAACATGGCGCTCTCAAATCTACACCATTTTCCGCTCACCCGGCGATTCCCCGAAGAGCTTGGGACGGAGGCACTGGCCCAGTTCGCCCGTTCGCTCACGGAACCAGCCACAGCGGCTGATTCGATGTAGCGTTTCCATCGTTTGTGGAGGTAAGGATGGCGACTCATTATGGTCCGCACGGCAAGTACTTTACAGAGGTGGTCTCCAAGGACCCGATTCCCTCGGTGATCCAGACGACCGAAAACAGGGTCTACGGGATCCTGCATCTGGGGGCCGACCGCCGCTTGATCGACGAATTGAACGAAGGCCCGCCCTTCCTTGCGGTCACGGAGGCGCGGGTTGTGGACGGCAAGGGCGAGACCAAAACGGGCTTCATGGCGCTGAACAAATCACACATCATTTGGGTGGTACCGGTGGAAGAATTTCAGGGTGAACAGGATGCGGTAGACCATGTCAATGAACGATAACTCGCTATCAACGGAGAATATTCAGAAACTTCAGAGCTGGCTCACGGAGCAGGTGATCCGTGCCCTCGAAACCGGCGAAGCAGGACCCAACGGACAGAATGCCCGCGAGGTTTTGCAAGCGGCCTACGTCAAATCCAAAGTCAGCCTGTCCGCCGGTCTGCGCAAGCAGCTCTTTGAGAACGTGCTGAACGGGGTGATGGGATTCGGCGAAATCCAGCCGCTGCTCGACGACCCAGATGTCACAGAAATCATGATCAATGGTCCTAAGCAGGTCTACATCGAACGCAGCGGCAAGCTGGTCCGGTCCGGCATCGTCTTTCAGAGTGATGCCGACGTCCTCCGGCTGATCGACCGCATCATCCTCCCACTCGGACGGCGGATCGACGCTGAGAGCCCCACGGTCGACGCCCGTCTCCCGGACGGCTCCCGCGTGAACGCCGTCATTCCACCGGTCGCAATCGACGGGCCGAGCATCACAATCCGCAAGTTCGCCAAGGAGCGGCTCGTGATCGACGACCTGATCCGCTTCAACTCCATCACACAGAATATGGCGCAGTTCCTCGAGGCGTGCGTTGTCTCTCACCTGAACATCATCGTGTCTGGCGGCACCGGCTCGGGCAAGACGACCCTGCTGAATATTCTCTCGGAGTACATTCCGGAAGAGGAACGCATCGTCACGATCGAGGATGCAGCCGAACTCCAATTGCATCAGGAACATGTCGTCCGCCTGGAGACCAAACCGCCAAATCTCGAGGGCACGGGCGCGGTGCCCATTCGCCACCTGGTCCGAAACTCACTGCGCATGCGCCCGGACCGGATCATCGTCGGTGAGGTGCGCGGCGGCGAGGCGATCGATATGCTGCAGGCGATGAACACCGGCCACGACGGATCGATGACCACCCTGCACGCCAACTCGCCGCGCGACGCCATCTCACGTCTCGAGACAATGTCGCTTCAATCCGGCCTCGACCTGCCGCTGCGCGTCGTGCGCGAGCAGATCGCCGCGGCCGTTGACTTGGTCGTCCAGCAGGCGCGCCTGCGCGATGGAAGCCGCAAGGTCGTCGCCATCTCCGAAATCGTCGGGATGGAGGGGGACACGGTGGTGATGAGCGATATCTTCAAGTTCGAAGAGGCCGGACTTGATGACGATGGCAACGTCCGTGGAGAACTGAAGCCAACCGGACTGCGGCCGATGTTCGGCCACCGCCTGGAGGCGGCCGGGTTCAAGCTCGGCCCGGAGGTCTTCGGCGCCGACCTGATCTCGATGCGGAATCCACGCCGCTGATCGCCTCCATGACTCCGGTTTGCTATAATCGCGAAGCCACAACGGAGTCGGAAGCGAGCCCAAGATGAGCGATCCACACTCTCTCGCGCTGCGAGCCAAGATGCTCGGCGCCATGGTGCGCGAGGCCCGCGAACTGGCCGGGAAAAGTATGCGCGAGGCGGCCGAACGGATCGGGGTCAGCACGAGCACCTATTCCTCCTACGAGCACGGTCGGAAGGCGATTTCCCTTCCGGAGCTTGAGGTCCTTGCACTGGATTTCGGGGTGCCGCTCGAGCGCTTCTGGTCGGCGCAGCCTGAGGACCTGCAGCCGAAGGCCGACTTCGACCCAAAGACCATGATCCTGCTCCGGCAGAAGATGATCGGGGCGCAGCTGCGCGCCCACCGCCAGGCAGACAACCGGACGCTGGTCGACATCGGCAAAGCGACTGACATCTCGCCGAGCAGGATCTCCGCGTATGAGCGCGGCGAGCGCCCCCTTCCCTTGCCCGAGCTCCAGGAGTTGGCCGAAGCCCTCGGTCGCCCACTGGAAGACTACCTGGACGAGGAAGGCCCGGTCGGCGAATGGCAGGCCGAACAGAAGGTCTCGGAGAAGCTGAGCCAGCTCCCGGACGATCTGGTCGATTTCCTGATGCAGCCCGAGAGCGAAACCTACCTCCGCCTGGCGCGGGATCTGGGCAAGCTGGGCAGCGAGCGGCTGCGCAGCGTGGCTCAGGCGCTGCTCGAACTCACCCCGTGAGCGAATCCGACCCAACCCACCTCGAAAGCCGTGCCCTGAAGGCGTATCAGGACGGCGAACTGGAAGAAGCGGCCGAGTCCTTTGCCGCCGCCCGGGGTGCCTACGATGCCGCCGGCAATGCGACCAAGGCGGCCGAAATGGCCAACAGCTTCAGTGTCGTCCAACTCAAGCTGGGTGATGCAGAGCAGGCCTTGCGGGCGGCCAGTGGGACGGAGGTCGTGTTCCTCGAAGCGGGCGATCAGGGGCGAGCAGGGCAGGCGCTTGGAAATCAGGCAGCTGCGCTGGAGGCAGCGGGCCGGCTCCAGGCCGCAGAGCAGACCTACCGCCAGTCGCTGGAGTTTCTAACGGCGGCCGGTGATGCAGAACTCATCCGGCACACCGCGCAAGCCCTTTCCCAGCTGCTGCTCCGCCAGGGCAAAACGGCCGAGGCCGTCTTCGCAATGCAAGGTGGGCTTGAACGAAGCCCCAAGCTGGGGCTCCGGGGCAGACTCCTTCGCTGGCTGATGCGCCTACCGCTCAAACTGCAGAACCGTTTCTAAGCCAACCCCAGAATGCCTCCCGCATCCATGGCTACCCCCACCGCAGGTCACTGGCTTGTGCGGGAGGCGACACGCGAAGATCGGCCGATCGTCGCCGCGCTGCTTACCGCTGGTCACCGCCACCAGCATCTGGACTGGCTGTCGGCGCTCGATTTGCTCGGCAGGTCCCCGTTTCTGGTCAGCTTTGCGCGCGGCATGCCGGCAGGCTGCCTGGCCTGCCCGCCCGAACCTCCAGGGGTCGCCTGGCTCCGCCTCTTCAGTGTGGCGTCAGGCTTCGACCCGCAGTCGCTCTGGGACGCCCTGTGGCCTCATGTGCTGCGCCAGGCCCGAGAGCTTCGCCTGCGACAGGCCGCCGTCCTGCTCATGGAGAAGTGGCTCGAACCGCTGCTTCAGGGGAGCGGCTTTGCGCGCACCAATGCGGTCATCTTCCTCGAATGGCGCGGCGGGCGCCTGCCGCATTCTTCCCGAAGTGCTGATATCGAGCTGCGCCGGCTCGATCCAGAAGAGCTGGATCGGGTGGAAGCGCTCGATGCCCGCGCCTTTGGGCCGATCTGGCGCCACTCTCAGGCGACGCTGCAGGAAGCGCTGCGGCAGTCCGCGCTGGCGACGGTGGCGCTCCTTGACGGCGTGTTGGTGGGCTACCAGATCAGCACCGCCTCGGGGTTCGGCGCCCATCTTGCGCGATTGGCGGTGGAACCGCGCTTTCAGGGACGAGGCATCGGCAGCCGCCTGGTCGTCGACTTGCTGCAGGAGATCCAAGCACGCGGCTTCGACCGCGTGACCGTCAACACCCAGGAGGACAACCTCGCCAGCCAGCGGCTCTACGACAAGCTCGGCTTCGTCGCCACCGACCACCGCGTCCCCGTCTACGAGCTCTCCTTTGGCTGAGATCATGAAAAATTGAAGAGCCCGTCTGTGAGGGCATCGAGTGGCCCGCCGATGCCGCGGTGGGGGCCATGGGTTCGGCGGGCCGAGGCAGGGTTGTGAGCACAACGGTCTGGATTCTCGGCGACCAGCTTCTGGACTCCCACCCGGCGCTGCTGAAGGCGGAAGAAGTAGCGCAGGGCGGCGAAATTCGCGTTCTGCTGGTCGAAAGCAAGCAACGCCTCCGGCGCCTCCCTTACCAGCGCAAGAAGCTGGTCCTGCTCTTCAGCGCCATGCGCCATTACGCCGCACGCCTGCGAGACCGTGGATATACGGTCGATTACCGCATGGTCGACCGATTCAGCCAGGGAATGGAGGCGCACCTCCGCGAGCATCAGCCCCAGCGTCTGCTCTGCATGGAAGCCAGCGAGTACCGCGGCAGGCGCTACCAGCGGACTCTTGAATCCCGGCTCGGTGTTCCCACAAGCGTGCTATCGAACACTCAGTTCCTCGTCGGCTCGTACGATCCATACCCGGACCCAGATCCAGACAAGCGTTATGTGATGGAGCACTTCTACCGCGCCATGCGGCGGCATTTCAACCTTCTGATGGACGAAGCAGGCGAGCCGCTTGGCGGGCGCTGGAACTACGACGACATGAACCGCAAGCCGCTGCCGAAGGGATTGGAGATTCCTCGCCCGATTCAATTTCCGCCAGACGAGATCACCCGGCAGCTGATCGACGAGGTGGAATCCTCAGGCTGGGGCGTAGGCAACGCCGCCGGCTTCCAGCTGGCGGTCACCCATGAGCAGGCGCGCCAGGCCCTCGAGGATTTCATCGCCCACCGCCTCGTGGACTTCGGTCCCTATGAAGACGCGATGAGCCGTTCAGATTCACTGCTTTACCATTCCGGGCTCTCGCCGTACCTGAATCTGGGGCTGCTGGAACCCGCCGAACTGGCCACAGCTGCCGCATCCGCCTACCTGAGCGGCGCGGCGCCGATCAACTCGGTGGAAGGGTTCATCCGTCAGGTGATCGGCTGGCGCGAGTACATCTACTGGCAGTACTGGCGGCAGATGCCCGCGATGCAAGACGTCAACTTCTGGGATGCCCGGCGGTCTCTTCCAGAATTCTTCTGGGACGCCCGAACCCCGATGAACTGCATGCAGGCGGTCATCCAGCGCGCCCTGGATGACGGCTACACCCACCACATCGAGCGATTGATGGTGTTGAGCAACTTCTGCCTGCTGGCAGGCATCGAGCCGCAGCAGGTCAACGACTGGTTCCTGAGCTGCTATGTGGACGCCTACGAATGGGTCATGCTGCCCAACGTACTCGGCATGGGCCTCTATGCCGACGGGGGCCAGACCGGGACCAAGCCCTACATCGCCTCCGCCAATTACATCAACAAGATGAGCGACTACTGCCAGGACTGCGAGTACGACCGCCGCAAGCGGACCGGGCCGGGCGCCTGCCCGTTCAACTTGCTCTACTGGAATTTCCTGATCGAGCATGAATCGGTGCTGCGCGCCAGCCCGCGCATGGGACCAAACGTGCTCTCCCTGCGGCACATTGACGACGAGGAGCGCACGCGGATCGTACGACAGGCGAGAGACTACCTGCAGGAGCTGGGATCGGGGCCGGATCCCTAACCAGGGCATCCGAATCGATCCTCCAAAGCAGCCTTGTCAGATTCCGTGGCAATTCGAGCCTTGAATTTGATTCCTCTAGAGGTAAGTTCCGAGCTGGCTCCTCGGTGAAGTGCTGGGTCAGGGAAATGCACCGGCCGGATCGCTGGATCCGGCCGGGTGTCTATTCGTGTTGATCAGGACTTCAAGCTCAGGAACCGTCCGAAGCTGCGTTCCCGCGCGCGAGCTGGTTGATTCCCTCGAGCAGATCGATCGGGACCGGGAACAGGATCGTGCTGTTCTTCTCGACGGCGATGTCGGTGAGCGTCTGTAGGTAGCGCAGCTGCACCGAGACCGGATGCAGCGCCATCATCCGCGCTGCCTCGATCAGCTGCTGCGCCGCCTCGAACTCGCCCTCGGCATGGACGATCTTCGCTCGCTTCTCGCGCTCGGCCTCCGCCTGCTTCGCCATCGCCCGCTGCATGCTCTGCGGCAGCTCGACGTCTTTGATCTCGACGATCGTGACCTTCACGCCCCAGGGTTCGGTGCCCTCGTCGATGATCTCCTGCAGGCGAACGTTGATTTCCACCCGGTTGGCCAGCAGGTCGTCGAGCTCCGACTGGCCGACCACATTCCGCAGTGTCGTCTGCGAGATGTTCCAGGTGGCCCGGGCGAAATCCTCCACCTGCACGATCGCCGCCCGGGGATCAAGCACGCGGAAGAAGACGACCGCGTTCACACTGACGGTCACGTTGTCGCGCGTGATGACTTCCTGCGAGGGGACGTCCAGCGTGACCACGCGCAGATCCACCCGGACCATGCGGTCGATGATCGGCACGATGAAAAACAGACCAGGACCTTTGGCGCCGACCAGCCGCCCCAGGCGGAAGATCACGCCGCGCTCATATTCCTGCACAATCCGAATGGCCGAAGATAGAAAGGCAATCGCCAGGATGATGAGTGCGATTACCGGCAAGCCAACTTGGAGCATGGTTTCCACTGCCCTTTCGCTAGGCACCACACGGTGCAGCCTAATTATAAACGCCTGCCGACCCGGCCTGAAGCGAATGCTGCGTTCTTCGGCCCGGGCCCCCTGAGGTTCTGGCAGTGAGAGTCAGCTCCGCTAAGCGAACCGAGCAAGCAGCCAGACGACCGCCGGTGCAATGACGAGCGCAGGGAGAAGATTGCCCGTGCGGATTGGCTTGATCTGGAGCAGGCTGCTCACCCCGAGCGCCATAATGATCAGTCCCCCCACCGCCGTCATCTCCAGGATCATCGAGTCCGTCAGGAGCATCTGCGCCTGGGCCGCAAGCAGGCTCAGTCCCCCCTGATAGACGAACACGACAAGGATCGAGAAGAGAACACCCACCCCCAACGTAGAGGCCAGTGCGAGCGCCGCAAAGCCGTCCAGCATCGATTTGATCGCCAGCAGCTCGTAATCGCCTGTGAGGCCGTCCTGGATCGAACCCAGAATGGTCATCGGCCCGACACAAAAGAGCACACTGGCGGTCACGAAACCGCGCACGAAGCGGCTTCCTTCACTTGCCGCTTGCGAAGCCCCCCCAAATCGACCTTCGAGCCTCGAGCCGACGGCGGTCAGGCCGTCCTCGATTCGCAGCGCCTCACCCAGCGCGCCGCCGAGGAGCAGGCTGCCGGCCGCGATCAGCGGCTGTTCGCCGTCAAAGAAGAGCCGGGCGCCGAAGGCCAGGGTGAACAAACCCAGCGCCGCCATCACCGTCTGGCGGACCCGCTCGGGCAGCCGCGCGCCAAAGAACAAGCCCAGGCCGCCCCCGAAGAGAACGGCAGCTATATTGATAAAGGTGCCGGTCATCCGCCGCCGCGCTTCGCCAGGCTAGGTCGATCGACTCCGGCTTGCTGGTTTTCAAACAGTGCGAGAAGGAAACAAAGCGATGAGAGGCGGTTCAGGTAGGCGAGCAGCGCCGGGTTGGAGATGGCGCCGGCGGCATCCAGCCCGACCACCCGACGCTCGGCACGGCGAACAATCGCGCGGGCGAGATCGAAGGCCGCCCCGGCAACACTGTCGCCGCCAATCACGAATTCTTTCGGCATCTCGACCTGCGCGCCGATGCGCTCGATCTCAGCCTCCAACCATTCCACACGGCTCGTATCGATCGACCGGAATCGCTCGGCATGCTCCGGCTCGGCCGCCAGTTCGGCCATCAACCCATACAGATCGCGCTGAACGCCAATGGTGATTTCGGTCACCTCGTTCGAGCTGGAGAGGGCGCGCGCCAATCCGAGCGCGGCGGAGGCCTCATCGACCGCGCCATAGGCCCGCGGTCGTGGGTCGGCCTTGGAAATGCGTTCCCCACCCAGCAGGCCGGTCGAGCCGTCGTCGCCTTTGCCGGTGAAGTAGGACGTCATGGTGTGAGAATTATATCCACCTTCGGAGCGTAGCCAGGGCGGCGTATAATCGATGTACGCCGCGCCACGGAAGGGGGACAGCCATGAAGCGCGCGTTTCAATTCCTCGCCGGACTGCTCACCGGCCTCGCCGCCGCCGGGCTCACCCTCCTGCTCACACAGGAGCCGCGCGGGATCCCCATAGAGCTTCATCCACCGCCTACGCCCCGCCCGCTGCTGATCCATGTCGACGGCGCGGTCGAGAACCCCGGCGTGTACGAGCTGCCGCCCAGAGCCGTGGTGCAGCATGCGATCGAAGCCGCCGGCGGGATCAGTGCAGCCGCCGCAGCAGAAGGGTTGAACCTGGCCGCCGCGCTGGAGGATGGCGAGCAGGTCTTCGTGCCGTTCCGCCCCACCCCGCGACCTCCAGGGTCCGATGATGCGGCGGAATCCTCAGCAGGAAGCACCCAGGCAGATGGCCGGTTGAACCTCAACGCAGCCACAGCGCCGGAGCTCGAACGGCTGCCGGGCATCGGGCCCGCCCTGGCCGAGGCAATCGTCGCGCACCGTGAAGCGCATGGCCCGTTCAGCGCGATCGAAGACCTGCTCGACGTCTCCGGCATCGGGCCGGCTAAATTGGAGCAGATCCGTGCGCTCGTGACGGCACCCTGAATCGCAGCGATTCAGGGGGTTGCCCGGGTTCCGCTTGCGTCCGGGGCGTCGATCCGTATAATCGCGGCTGCATGCCTGAACTACCCGAAGTTGAGACGATTGCGCGGCGCTTGCGTGAGGGCACGAGGGACGTCCCAGCGCTTCCGGGGGCCGTAATCCGCCGGGTGCGCCTTCGCTGGCCACGCCATATCGCGCAGCCTGCCCCTTCGACGTTCCGCAAGAAGATCCGGGGTCGAACGATCCTGGATATCTCCCGGCGCGGCAAATACCTTGTGTTCCCGCTCGATGAAGGGACCCTGCTGATCCACCTGCGCATGAGCGGAGACCTGCTGATGGAACCCCGTTCGGCACCTCGGGACCGCTATGCGCATACGGTGTTTGAGCTGAACAACGGTTGGGACCTCCGCTTTACGGATGCCCGCAAATTCGGTAAGGTCCAC
>JBFJVD010000041.1:0-14390 GCA_041624375.1 Anaerolineales bacterium | reverse complement strand
CGGTCGGGGTAGGCGCCGTCCCCTCGGGCGTCGGAGTTTCTTCATCGGTTGGCCTGGGGCGCGGGGCGGGCGCGGTTGCCGTGGCACACATGTTGGCGGCCTCGGTGGCCGTTGGCACCAGGGTCAGGTTCTCCCAGGCCAGCAGAGATTCTTCATAGAGGGGCAGGGCGGCGCACGGGTCGCCGGTGTCCACCAGCAAGTCGGCATAGCTCCGTGCCGAAATTGCGTACTTCAAGTACGTGTCGTTCTTCAAATAGGGGGCGACCAGGTAGACCTGGGCGAAATGGAACGCGGCCTGAGCCCAGTTGACGCCCATATAGCTGTTCGCTGTCTGATAGAGCTGCGCCCAGCTGCGCCAGTTTGCCGCATCTGAGTCGAGCGGGCCGAAACGTTCCGCTCGATTCAGGTCGTAGATCCCTTCCTCGAGCTGCCCCTCGTTTGCGATGCGCTGGATGCCGCGATTGCGCAGCGCAACGTACATCATGCCGTCTGCCTCCACCGCCATATAGCCGGCATCCTTGGCGCGCAGCGTGAGCAAGGTTTCAATCACCAGGCTCCAATCCTGGTTCCGGAAGTGTTCCTGCGCCTGGGTGAAGAGTTCTTCGACTGGCGCAAGGTTGGGTGTGGCGGTGGCCAGAGGGGCTGTGGTGGCTGTGGGCCGGTTGAGCTGGACCAGCGCCTCCGCCAGGCGCTCGGCGGCGCCGGGATAGCCGGGGTCGAGCTGGATGACATACTCGAAGCGCTGCCGGGCGATTTCGTAGCGACCGGCTTCCAGATCCTGTACGCCGAGCTCAAACTGCTCCCCGGTGACAGCCGCAACCCGGTCAGCTTGCGCGGCCCGCCTCGCCTCCGCCCCGGCGAAGTAGCCGCCTCCTGCACCGATCAGCAGCGCGGCAAGCAGCACCACAACGCCCCAGCGGAGCCAGCGCCGACCGGGGCGGGGGGTTTCCTGCGGGCTTGTCTCAGACCCCGAAAAAGCGGCCCGCTCTCCAATCGCTCTCTGAGGGCGGGTGGCTTCGGGTCCATCGGCGGCAGGGCCTTCCGGACTCATGGGGCGCATTATACCGCAAGGGGTAGATTGAACGATTCTTGACGCTCCAATCTACCGGGTGGTAAGATGCATGACCTGCCCCGTAGGCGAACCTGGCCTTTATTCCTCCTCTGATCCCTAGACAAGGCGAATTGCAGCAAGATGTACCTGAGTGGCAGTAAATGGAATATGCGCAAGAAGCGCAGGCGCTCAAATCCATGGCGCGTCCTGCTCCTGTTGCTGCTGGTCGGCGCTGCCATTTATGTTGAGCGGGTTGTCGTCCCGACCGTACCGCCGCTGTTTGTCGTCACCCCGACTCCCACCCGCAGCCCCGCCTCCTACCTGCTCGAAGCGCAGAGCCTCTTCCAGGCTGGCAAGCTCGAGCAGGCTTCTTTCTCCTACCAGCAGGCCATCTCTGTGGACCCGGATGAGCCTGCTTACTACATCGAACTCGCCCGGCTGCAAGTCTTCAGGGGAGAATACGAAGCGGCCGAAACGAGCGCACGGAATGCGCTGCTGATCGCGCCGAATTCGGCCGGGGCCAAAGCGGTTCTTGGCTGGACGCTGCACTTTATGGGTGAATTCGATGAAGCCGAACGGCTCCTTGATGAGGCCATCACCATCGATCCCAACCTGGCCATGGCCCGCGCCTTCTATGCCGAAGTCCTGATGAACAGCAACGTGGGCAATTATCAGCGAGCGCTTGAGGAGGCCGAGCGGGCGCTGAGCCTCGACGCAAATTCTGTGGAAGCCCATCGCGCCTTGGGCTACGTTTGGGAGGCGACCAACAATTACGATCGTGCCTTCGAGGAATACCAGCGCGCACTGAGCATCAACCCGAATCTGGCGGTTCTGCACCTGGCGGTCGGCAACATGTACTTGACGCAGGGTGATTATGAACAGGCCATTGACAGCTACCTGCGTGCCAGCTCGCTGGCGCCTACCGATACCAAGCCCTACACCCGCATCGCGCAGGCTTATGCCCGCGTCGGGGAGTTCGGCAAGGCCAGCCAGTACGCCGCCGACGCCGTGAAGCAGCGACCCTCCGACCCGCGCTTGCACGGCGATCTGGGCCGGATGTACTACAAGAACGCGGAGTACGATCTGGCCATCGACTCGCTGGCGCTGGCCATTCACGGCGGCCAGACCGACGAGGGTACGGCTGTTCAGGGACTGCCGCTCGATCCCGGGGATCCGATCGTGGTCGAGTTCTACTACTTCTACGGATTCGCGCTAGCCCGAACCCAGCAGTGTGCGCTCGCCATCGACATCTTCGAGGTGCTGCTGCGTGGCGCACCCGATAATGAGCTCGCCGTGACGAATGCCACGGAAGGGCTCAAACTCTGTGGCCAGGAAGCCGAAGCGACGCCGACCCCCGCGGCCTCGCCTTCACCGACGCCCTAGCTGGAGCCAATTTCTATGCGCCTGACCGGTGAAGGTCTCACGCTCAGCGCTCGCGGCCGACGCACCAATCTCTGGCGGGTATTGGTGCTTTTGGCCTTGATTGGCGGTGGAATCTGGCTGACTCGGCTGGTTGAGGCCGGTCAGGTCGAGCCGCTCTTCCTGCCAACCCCCACTTCGACTCGCCCGGCCGCCTCCTTCTACGATGAGGCCCAGGTTCACTTCAGTGCCGGCGACCTGGGGAAGGCGATCGAAGCTTATCAAGCCGCCGCCGCCCTGCGACCGGACGACCCCCGGCTGTGGGCCGAGCTGGCCCGGGTGCAGACCTACTTCAGTTCGCTGCAGCCGAACCAGGAGCGCCGTCTGGCACGCCTGGCGGAGGCGCGCCAATCGATCGAGCGAGCGGTGGAGATCAATCCGGACGACCCCTTCGCACAGGCGGTGCGCGCCCTCGTCTACGACTGGTCCGCCTCAGCTTATGCCGGGGATGACCGGGTCCTCTTTGATGAGTATCTCCGAACGGCGGCGGACGCTGCCGTGACGGCAGAGCGCCTAGAGCCAAACAACGTGCTGGCGCAGGCCTATAAGGCGGAGGTCTTGCTGGATCAGCAGAATTGGGCGCAGGCCGTCGACCTGGCCGAGAGAGCGGTAGCTCAGGCGGAGAGTGACCCCACCTTTCCATCTGCCTACAAGGTTGATGTGCACCGCGTCTACGCCCAGGTTCTTGAAACAGGCGGCGCCTACAACGCCGCTATCCAGGAATACCGCAAAGCTGTCGCCATCAACCCGAACCTGACGTTTCTGTACCTGAAGATCGGAGCCAATTACCGGCGGCTGCGCGATGTGGACAACGCGCTGGAGGCGTTCGACACGGCGGTTCGGATCAACGAGCAGAACAACGTCCAGGATCCGATCCCCTATCTTGCCATTGGAAGGACGTACCTGCAGGAAGGCGAGTTCTTCGTCGCCGCCCGCAATGTTGAGCGTGCGGTCATCGTCGATCCGGGCAACGCGGAATTGTGGGGCTTCCTGGGGATCGTCTACTACAAAGCGCGCAATTACGAGAGTGCGATGGATGTGCTCGCCTGCGCCGTGGAGGGCTGCTCCTCGCTCCAGACCGGTGAGCTGTTCTGCGAGCGGCTCGAGATCCTGTTCTGTAACGATCCAGAGCAGGCCTCCATCGCCGATTACGGCACGGATGTCATCGGCGTATCGCTCGGGGCCGGGACCGTTGAGTATTACTACACCTATGCCTCGGCGCTGGCTTTCCAGAAACGGTGTGCCGATGCCGAGCCATATTTCCAGCAGTTGCTGGCCGCCTATGGCGATGATCCGATCGTGGTCGGAATCGTCGAAGAGAACCGCTCGATCTGCGCCGGAGACCTGCTCCCGCCGGCACCAGCCACCCCGGCCGACTCGATGCCGGAAACCAATTCCTGAACCAATCCTTTCCCCGCCGCGGGATCGCCCTCCGACCTTGACTCGCGTCGGCGATTTCGGTAAACTAGGGCCGCAAGTTAGCACTCTCCCCCACCGAGTGCTAACTTGCAATGTGCGTCAAACAGCAAGCAAACCAAATGCAATGCGATGTCCTTTGAAGGAGGGTCCGAATGGCACTCAAGCTCAAGCCGCTGGCCGACCGGCTGATTGTCAAGCCGATGGAGGAAGAGGAAACGACTCCGAGCGGAATCGTGCTTCCTGAGACGGCCAAAGAGAAACCGCAGCGCGGTGAGGTCCTGGCAGTGGGCCCTGGCGCCCGCGGCGACGACGGCAACCGCCAGCCGATGGATATCTCGGTTGGCGACACAGTCCTGTTCGCCAAATACGGCGGGACCGAGATCAAGATGGATGGCGACAAGCTCCTCATCCTGCGTGAGAGCGACGTGCTGGCCATCGTCGAGAAGTAACGATTTGAACATGACGTCTCACTTATCCTGATACGACGAGGAGTGAATCGAAGATGAGTGCAAAGCAACTTGCTTTTGCGGAAGACGCCCGTATGCGCCTGAAAGACGGCGTCGATATTCTCGCCAAGGCCGTGGCGACGACGCTTGGGCCGAAGGGGCGCAATGTTGCGCTGGATCGCAAGTTCGGCCAGCCAACGATCACCCACGACGGCGTGACCGTGGCCAAGGAAATCGAGCTTGAGGACCCCTTCGAGAACATGGGAGCCCAGCTTCTGAAGGAAGCGGCCACCAAGACAAACGACATCGCCGGCGACGGCACCACCACGTCCACCGTGTTGGCGCATGCCATCGTGACCGATGGTCTCAAGAGCCTCTCGGCGGGCGCCAACCCGATGATGCTCAAGCGCGGCATTGAAGCCGCGGCGCGGGCGGTTGCCGAAGAGATCGGCAATCAGGCGATTGACGTCACCACCCGCGAGGAGATCGCCTCGGTGGCCGCCATCTCGGCTCAGGATAAAGAGATCGGCGAGCTGATCGCTGAGGTGATGGACAAGGTCGGCAAGGACGGCCTGATCACCGTGGAGGAGTCGCGCGGCCTCGAGTTTGAAACCGAATACCTCGAGGGCATGCAGTTCGATCGCGGCTACATCTCGCCCTATTTCGTAACCGATTCCGAAGCGATGGAGGCGGTGATCGAAGAGCCCTACCTGCTGATCTACGACAAGAAGATCTCGGCGGCGGCCGACATCGTGCCCTTGCTCGAGAAACTGGTCCAGGTCGGCAAGCGCGACCTGGTGGTCATCGCGGAGGACGTGGACGGCGAAGCGCTGGCGACGTTGGTCCTCAACAAGCTGCGTGGCATGCTTAACGTGCTGGCCGTCAAGGCTCCGGGCTTTGGCGACCGCCGCAAGGCCATGCTGCAGGACATCGCCACGCTCACCGGCGGCACGGTCATCAGCGAGGAAATCGGCCGCAAGCTGGAGTCGGTCACAATCAACGACCTCGGCCAGGCGGCCAAGGTCGTAGCCTCGAAGGAAGACACCACGGTGGTGGGTGGCAAGGGCGATGCCGACCAAATCACCGGCCGCATCGAGGAGATCAAGGTCGAGATTGAGCGCTCCACAAGCGACTACGACCGTGAGAAGCTGCAGGAGCGGCTGGCGAAGCTCTCCGGCGGCGTCGCCGTGATCCGAGTCGGCGCGGCCACTGAGACCGAGCTGAAGGAGAAGAAGCACCGGGTCGAGGACGCGTTGTCGGCCACGCGGGCTGCAGTCGAAGAGGGGATCGTTCCTGGCGGCGGCGTCGCGTTGATCAACGCCCGCAAGGCGATCGCCGATCTCACCCTTGAATCGGAGGATGAGAACATCGGCGTCAAGATCGTCCGCAAGGCGCTTGAAGTCCCCATGCGCAAGATCGCGCAGAACTCCGGTCAGGACGGCGCCGTGATCCAGGAATCCGTCGTCCGCCTGCAGGCTGAGCGCAAGAGCTCGAACCTGGGCTACGACGTGATCGCCGGCGAGTATGTGGATATGATCAAAGCCGGGATCATCGATCCGGCCAAAGTGACCAAGGGCGCGCTTGAGAACGCGGCTTCGATCGCGGCAATGATTCTCACAACCGAGGCCCTGATCACGGAAGTTCCGCAAGACGAGCGGGCGCCCGCTGCGCCCCCGATGCCGGATTATTAAGCCAGCGCCGGGAACATGCACAGTTAGCCATGCGACAGCCCCTCGCCATGAGGGGCTGTCGTTGATTTTCCGCCAGCTGTCAGCCCGCTGTCATCCCTTTCGAGGCATGTGTGACAAAATGAACATCAACCACGCAAGAGGAGGGTTGAGCACATGACGAAGTCAACTGCGGAAGGCGGAGCAAAGTCGCTGCGGCGATCTCGCCGGCGGCGCATGATCGCCGGTGTCTCTGGGGGCCTGGGGGCGTTCTTTGGCATCAACCCCTGGTGGTTCCGGATCGGCTTTCTTATCGCCACCATCCCTGGTGGGATTCCCGGGATCGGGCTCTACATCCTGCTCTGGATCGTGATCCCGAAGGCCTAGCTGCGCAGCAGTCCGTTACCGGCTAGACCAGCGTCCGTACCACAAGGCCGAGCACAACCAGTGCCGTCAGCCCGAAACAGCCGAGGGCGAACAGCCTGGCAGTGATTCGCAGCAGCCGGCGAAGCAGGATCCAGCCGACGACCAGTCCCGCAAGCACCAGCGCGGGCTTGATCAGTATGGCGGACTCGAACGCTTCCATCCGCTAGGTCTCTCCTCCGTGGTCGACGACCACACGTCCTCGCTTGAGTACCGTGCGTACAAGATTGGTGCCAAACCGATAGCCGAGGTGGCGGTAGTCCGAAACCTGCAGGATCAGCAGATCTGCTTGCTTGCCGGGCTCGAGACTGCCGACCCGCGCCTGGCGTCCGATGGCGGCGGCGGCGTTGATCGTGGCTGCCGAGATCGCCTGTGCCGGCGTTAGACGCAGATAGCGGCAGGCGAGCGCCAGAATGAGCTGCATGCTCTCACACCAGGCGGTCCCCGGATTGAGGTCCGTCGCCACGGCGAGGGTCGCCCCGGCCTCGATCAGCGCGTGAGCCGGCGTGTACTCCGGTTCGGCCAGGCCGAACGGCGTCGCCGGAAGCGAGACGGCGACCGTCTCGGAGGCGCCGAGCGCGCGCTGATCCTCTTCCGGCGTCGCAACCAGGTGATCGGCCGAGGCCGCCCCAAGCTCTACGGCCAGCCGGGTGCCGCCCAACGCGTCGAACTCGTCGGCGTGGATCTTCAGCGGGAATCCGAGCCGCTGTGCGGCTGTGAGAATTCGGCGGCTTTGCTCCAGATCGAACGCTCCCGTCTCACAAAACACATCCACGAACGGCAGCGGGCGAGCATCGGCGTGCGCCTCCCACCAGCGCAGCACCGCCGGGAGCATCCGATCGCAGACCAAATCGGTGTAGTCGTCCGTGCGATCGGCATAGTCCGGCGGGACTGCATGTGCGCCGAGGAAGGTGGGCGCCAGCTCGATCGGCCCCTCTGCATCCAGCCGCAGGATGGCTTCAAGCATCCGCAGCTCAGCCGCTTCTTCCAGCCCATAGCCTGTCTTCGCCTCGACCGTGGTGGTCCCATGGGCCAGCATGGTCTGCAAGCGCGGGCGCGCCACGGCGACAAGCTCATCCACGCTGGCCGCACGCGTAGCGGCGACGGTGGAGACGATCCCGCCGCCGGCCGCCATGATCTCCAGGTAGCTGGCGCCGGCGATGCGCAGCTCAAAATCCTGCGCACGGTCACCGGCCCAGATGAGATGGGTGTGGGGGTCGACGAAACCGGGCATGACAACCCGCCCGCCGGCGTCCAGCGTCTTCCTGGCGTTCACCGTACGCCGCAGCTCCGCCGTCTCTCCCGTTGCCAGGACCAGGCCGCCGCGCACGGCGAGCGCGCCATCCTCGATGATCGCAAGCGAGCCCAGGCGATTGCCGCGCTGCGGCCCCCCTTGGAGAGTGAGCAGCTGGCTGGCGCTGTGGATGAGCAGGTCGGCGTCCATGTCGGGCCCTCCGCTGGATGCTCCCGCTTCAGTCTATCCGAACGAAGGCGAACAGGATCACCAGCGCGGCCAGATTGAGCGCCGCCGCCAGGATCCCGTTCGCCAGCAGCCCGTAGCCAAAGAGCGGCGGCCCGATGATGGCACCAATCGCCCGCCCGGCAGAGAAGCCGGCCACATTGCTCGCCATCAGTGTGGCGCGTGCGGCCGGCACCAGCTCCGTCATCAGCGGCAGGGTGCTCACCACCGTGAATTCGAACGTCAGGTAAAAGAAGAACAACCCCAGCAGGGCCCCGCCCAGCTCCCGGCCCAGTAACGGAAGGGCGAGACACGCCGCCGCAGTGCAGACAAGGCCGGCGCCAACGGCCCGGCGCTTGCCCAGGCGATCGGATAGGCCGGCTACGAACCCTTCGCCGCCCAGCTCCGCCGCGCCAATCACGATGGAGGCTGCCCCAAGCGCCGCCACCTGCAGGCCGAAGGCCGACTCCATCCAGGCGCCATAGACGATGTTGACCGCCTCATTTGCGGTGCTGATGAGGAATCCTAACGAGAGCCCGGCGATCGCCGGGCCTCGCCGTAACACATTGCCCAACGCGCCAAGCGCCGAGCTGCGGCGCACGGGTGCGGCCGGCGCTGAACCCATCCCGTACCAGATCGCAGCCCCCGCCAGCAGGCTCAATCCGGCAAGCACAGGGAACGGCGCTTGCCAGCCCCGGACGGCGATCAGCCAGCCCATCAACGGCACCCCGACCAGGAAGGCGGCCGACCAGCCAAATTCGACGACGGCCAGGGCGAGGCCCCGACGGCTGTAGGCCACCCGGTCGCCGAGATAGGCCTGCATGGCGGGGTCGAAGATTGCCTTCCCGAGCCCGGAGAGCATTAGCGCGGCGAAGAACGCCGGGTAGCTGGGCCAAATCCAGACAACTGCCAGCCCGGCGGCAAAGAGAGTCAAACCGATCAGCATCCCGCTTCGACGACTGCGCACATCGAAAATGGAGCCGAAAATCGGCGCAGCGAGACCGACGCTTGAGCGCGCCGTGACAGCCAGCGCAACCGCCGAAAGGTCTACACCCAACCCGCGGGCGAATGTCGGCAGGAAGGGGTACAGCATGCGGAAGCCCGTGTTGATGATGGTGCGGATGACCGAGAATACCAGCAGCTGGTAGCGCAGGCGAAGGGTGCGGGGCGCGGCCATCGGATGGGGCAGGGGATCGTCGTACGAGCTCAGCGGTCGAGCATCGGCATCCACAGCTGGTGCCGGCGGGCCGCTTCGATCGCCTCCGGATAGCCGGCGTCGGCGTGCCGCACGACGCCCAGCCCCGGATCGACGGTCAGCACCCGCGCCAGCCGGCGGGCGGCGGCCTCCGTGCCGTCGGCAACGATCACCTGCCCTGCGTGCTGGCTGTAGCCAATGCCGACGCCGCCGCCGTGATGAAAGGACACCCAGGTTGCGCCCGAGACGGCATTGATCAGTGCGTTGAGCAGTGCCCAGTCGCTCACAGCGTCCGTGCCGTCGCGCATGCCTTCCGTCTCGCGGTTCGGCGAGGCCACCGAGCCGGCGTCCAGGTGGTCTCGACCGATGACGATCGGAGCCTGGACCTCTCCTCGGGCGACCATTTCATTGAAGCGAAGTCCGGCGGCGGCGCGCTCGCCGTAGCCGAGCCAGCAGATTCGCGCCGGAAGCCCCTGAAAGGGTACTTGTTCACGCGCCATCTTCAGCCAGCGGTGGAGATGATCGTCGTGCGGGAAGAGGTCCATGATCGCCTGGTCGGTCCGATAGATATCTTCGGGGTCTCCCGAGAGCGCGACCCAGCGGAACGGTCCCTTTCCCTGGCAGAACAGCGGGCGGATGTAGGCGGGCACGAATCCGGGGAAATCGAAGGCCTCACCCACGCCGGCGTTGAACGCTTGTTGGCGGATGTTGTTCCCATAGTCGAACACCTCCGCCCCCGCTCGGCCGAACGCCAGCATGGCCTCCACCTGGCGGGCCATCGAAGTGATCGCTGCACGGCTGTATGCCGATGGGTCTCGCTGGCGCAGTTCGTCCGCCGCATGGACGCTGTAGCCGCTTGGGACATACGATTGGGGGTCGTGTGCCGGTGTCTGGTCGGTGACGATATCGGGCACCACCTGACGCACGACGAGTTCAGGGAAGATATCGGCGGCGTTTCCGATCAGCCCGACGGAGCGCGGCGACCCTTCCGCCAGCGCCTCTTCAACCAGCGTCATCGCCTCCTCGAGTTCGCCGACCACGTGATCGATGTAGCCCTGCCGCAGGCGTCGCTCGGCCCGGGCGGGGTCGACTTCCACGATCAGGCCGACCCCTTCGTTCATCGTGATCGCCAGCGGCTGGGCGCCACCCATTCCGCCGAGGCCGGCGGTCAACGCGAACTTCCCGCGCAGCGACGGCCAACCGCGCTCCCGAGCCAGCGAACCAAGTGTTTCGTAGGTCCCTTGCAGAATCCCCTGCGTTCCGATGTAAATCCACGAGCCGGCGGTCATCTGCCCGTACATCATGAGGCCCTTCGCCGCCAGCTCCTCAAAGTGCTCCTGGGTCGCCCAATGCGGGACAAGGTTCGAATTGGCGATCAGGACGCGAGGGGCGTCAGGGTGGGTCTCGAACACGGCGACGGGCTTGCCCGACTGCACCAGCAGCGTCTGGTTGTCGTCCATCTCCTGGAGGGTGGCCAGCAAGGCGTCGAAACTCGCCCAATCGCGTGCCGCCTGGCCGCGCCCGCCATAGACGATGAGGCGCTCGGGAGCCTCGGCGACCTCGGGGTCGAGGTTGTTCTGCAGCATGCGGAAGGGCGCTTCCGTGAGCCACGACTTGCAGCTGAGTGCCGTGCCGCGCGGGGCGCGGACGGTGCGCGCTTGATTCATCGGACCCTCCAGGGCGGGGGAGGCACCGGCGGCTGGCGTAGGGCCGCCGTCTGATTCAGGCGCCGTCTTTCCAGACCTCGTAGCGGACCACATCCTCGAACGAGTGCCGGCCGCCGCGATGGGGCGGCGCGCTCAGCTCAGACGGGTCTCGTGGATAGCCGAAAGAGATGGCGACGTGAAGGTGCAGATCGTCTGGATGCCCGAGCAGCTGCCGGGCGGTGTCGGGTTCGTAGATCGTCGCCAGACAGGAGCCGATTCCCAGTTCCCAGCCAGCCAGCTGCATGTAGGCGGCGGCCTGGCCGGCATCAAACAGAATGGACCAGCGTTGTGCAGGATCGGGCGTCAGGATCGCGACAGCCAAGGCTGCGCCGGCCATGTGTCCCGCGTACCTGCCGAGCCTGGACATGGCTTCGAGCGTGTCGCGATCCTGAATGGCCAGGAAGAGCCAGGGCTGTGTGTTCTTGGAGGATTGCGCCCTGCGGCCGGCGTCCAAGATGGTGTGAACGCTGGCCGCATCGAGCGGCTGTCCATCGAATTGCCGTACGGCACGTTTGGTTCGAATCGCGTCCGCAACCTGCATGAATCGCCTCCTCGCGGATTTGCGGCGGCTCGTTGTTGGTGGTGGATTCGCCGTCACCTGCGGTCCGGAGACGGAGGTCGGGAGGCTAATCCAAAGTTCGCCAGGGGCGTTGGGGTAGGGACTGAACGTAGACGACGTTGCCGTCGTAGGATTCAACCTGTCCGTTCTTCTTGAGCATCTCGAGGTCGCCGTCACCCACCGGAGAGCCGTAATCGCTCTCATCCATCGGCATGAATTCGCCGGTCAGGATGTCCTGCACCATGCCGTCACCCCAGTCGATCACAGTCTCTCCCGACTTAAGCACGAAGAGCAGATCCCGCGGGACGGGTGTTCCACTGAGTGTCATGCCAGTACCTCGCGTCCTTAATCTCGCAGAAAAGCCGCGAATTGACAACCCCGCCGAAGTGCCATGTGGGGTCGATCGGCGCTCCGGTTGCTGCATGTCACAGGCATGGTATCATACCCGTCCGCGGCGCGACTTCTTCCTTTCAGGAGGATCGGTGAGAGACATTACGGTCGTTGGCATGGGTTATGTGGGGCTGGTCACAGGCGCCGGTTTTGCGGATCTCGGCAACCGGATCGTTGGGATCGATATCGACGAGGAACGAATCCAGGGCCTGAAACAGGGCGTCATGCCGATTTTCGAACCAGGATTGAAGGAAATGGTTGAGCGCAACGTGGCCGCCGGCCGGCTCAGCTTCACCACCTCCTACGAGGAAGGCCTCCAGGAGGCCGAATTTGTCTTCATCGCCGTCGGCACGCCGGAAGGCGCCGACGGCGAAGCGGATCTAAAATACATTCGATCTTCGGCAGAATCAATTGCACGAACGATGACAAGACCAATCATCATTGTCAACAAGTCGACCGTACCTGTCGGGACCGGCGACTGGGTGGCCGACATCGTCCGCGCCAACCAGCCATCGCCAATTCCGTTCGCCGTTGTCTCCTGTCCGGAGTTCCTGCGGGAGGGGTCCGCGATCCTGGATTTCATGAGCCCGGCGCGCACGGTGCTCGGTTCACTCGACATGGAAGCCGCGCAGAAGGTCGCTCATCTGCACCTTCCACTGCGGGCGCCGATCATGATGACCGACCTGCGCACGGCCGAGATGATCAAGTACGCCTCGAACGCCTTCCTGGCCACCAAGATTTCCTTTATCAATGAGATTGCCAACGTCTGCGAAGCGCTCGGGGCAGACGTGAAAGAGGTCGCCACCGGCATGGGCTACGACCCACGGATCGGCTCGCAGTTCCTGGACGCCGGACTGGGCTTCGGCGGCTCCTGCTTCCCCAAAGACGTCAAGGCACTGGCCTACATGGCGGCGGACAAGGGCAGGCACCCGCAGCTGCTGCACGCCGTGATCGACATCAACGATGACCGTCGCCGCCAGCTCGTCGAAAAGACCCGTCAGCTTCTCAGCGGCCTGGAGGGCAAGGTGATCGGCTTGCTGGGGCTGACCTTCAAGCCGAACACGGACGACCTGCGCGAGGCGCCGGCGCTCGAGGTGGCCGGGTGCCTGCTCGACGAAGGCGCGCAGGTGCGGGCCTATGACCCGGCCGGGATGCCGCGGGCGGCGCGTCTCCTGCCGGCCGTCTCTATGGAGCCGGATGCCTACAGCCTGGCTGAAGGCAGTGACGCCCTGGTGGTCTGCACCGAGTGGAACGAGTTCAAACAGCTCGACCTCGAACGCGTCCATGGTCTCATGCGCCAGCCCGTCGTCGTCGACGGCCGGAACATCTACGACCCGCAGGTGATGCGCCGCCTCGGCTTCCGCTATATGGGAATGGGTCGCGGAATCGGCGACGGCAGCGGCCCGCAGGGGAACGGAGCCTGATGGCAGGCGCAGACTCTGCCATCGTGCAGACTCGCCTGCGCAACGGCCTGCAGATCCGGCTGAAAGAGGTCCACACGGCCCCGCTCATCAGCAGCTGGGTCTGGTACCGTGTCGGCTCCCGCAACGAAACCCCGGGCATCACCGGGATCTCCCACTGGGTTGAGCACATGCAGTTCAAAGGCACGCCGACCTTCCCCGCCGGCGTGCTGGACCGCGCCATCTCCCGGGATGGCGGCTATTGGAACGCGTTCACCTGGATCGACTGGACGGCCTACTTCGAGACCATGCCGGCGGACCGCATCGACCTGGCGCTTCAGCTCGAAGCCGACCGCATGGTCAACAGCGAATTCAAGCCCAAGGAGACCGAAGCTGAACGCACGGTGATCATCTCCGAGCGCCAGGGCCATGAGAATGAGCCTTCCTTTCGCCTGGCAGAGGAGGTGCAGGCGGCCGCGTTTCGAGTCCATGCCTACCACCATGAAGTCATCGGCGACATGGCCGATCTCGAGACGATCTCGCGCGACGATCTGTACCAGCACTACCGCCGGTACTACACCCCGCGCAATGCGGTGCTGGCCATCGCCGGCGATTTCAAGGTCAGCAGCATGCTGCGGCGGCTCCGGCAGCATTTCGGCCCGATCGAAGCCACGCCGGCCCCGGAGATCCGCATGCGGCTCGAACCGCCGCAGACAGGGGAGCGGCGGGTGGTTGTCGAGGGGCGGGAAGAGACCGCCTATATCGAAATCGGCTACCGCGCGCCGGCCGCCTCCGATCCGGCCTTTTTCCCCCTGGCAGTCCTCGACAGCGTGCTCGCCGGCGCCTCGAGCTTCAACCCGTTCGGAGGCGGGCTCTCCAACAAGACTTCACGCCTCTACCGCGCCCTTGTTGAGGGCGGCATGGCCGCTTCAATCGGCGGGAGTCTCTCGCCAACGATCGATCCATTCCTTTACTCGCTGCGTGTGACGGTCCGTCCTGATCGCGCCCCGGAAGAGACCTTGCAGGCGTTGGATGATGAACTGGCGCGTGTGCAGGAGGACCCGATCAGCCCAGACGAGATCCGGAAGGCGATCAAGCAAGCGCAGGCGCTCTTTGCTTACGGCAGCGAGAGCATCACCAATCAGGCCTTCTGGATGGGCTTCAGCGAGATGTTTGCGGACTACAGCTGGTTCCTCGAATACCTTGACCGCCTGGAGGCGGTCACCCCGGAAGCCGTCATGCAGACGGCGCGCCGG
>JBFJVD010000040.1:0-14499 GCA_041624375.1 Anaerolineales bacterium | reverse complement strand
TTCCAATGTCGAACGGATGCCGCTCATCAAGTTGCGGGCGGCCATGAAGGAGAAAGGCAGAGAGAGCACAATGCCCACGAATGTCGCCATCATGCCCATCATGATCGTGACCAGCATCTCCTGCAGCGCTAGTTTCATCTCCCGACTGAACTCGAGGGTGAAGGTCTGCTGGCCGAGCTGAATGACCCTCAGCGTGTGGATCTGGTCGCCCTGGGCGGTCGAGGCGATGACCACATCTGGCATGTACAGCTCGGTGCGGAAGCTTCCATCGTTGCCGACCGCGAATTCGACCTCGCCCACCCCCCTAGGCGTAAATGGATTCCCTATTGGGTTTTGCCACTGGATGTTGGCGACTTCGCCAGGAACAAAGTTGCCCCCCTCGATGATCATCAACGTTCCGAATTCCACTTGCCCCTGCTGATCGCGTTCACTCAGCTCTCCGCAAGTTGGGGTCACCACAATCCACGCGACATCATCCTGCGGTTCGTTGGGCGCAGGTCCGGTCGCGCCATCAGGGCAAGGCGCCTGGATCTTGGCTTGCGCCGAAACATCGTCGGCTTCGTAAACAAAGGCGGAACGCCATGGCCAGACGATTCTGCGGAGGATGATTTGCGTGTCCTTGTACTCGCGGATCGCCTTTGGCAGATCAACCTGGGTGACACGGGTCCCCAACACAAGCAGCGCCATCGAGCCGAGAAGGATCAGGTTTGAGGCCGAGGGCGCCTTACCCTGCAAGACGACCGAGGCGTCCTGCACATTCCAGAGCCAAATGGCCGCCACAAGGGCAGCGCCGGCCAGGGATGTCAATCCATAGAGCTGACCTTCTTCCTCCGGGGAGAGGGCCGATCCAATCAGCACATCGCTGACCAGGCCGACGGCGCCGATGGCGACAAGGATCAGGATCGTGCGGGCGAGGGCACGTGTGGTCGCGCGACGCGCGATGGTTCGGTTGGCAAGATAGTACAGGGCGATCAGGAAGAAGAGCAGGGCCAGGGTTTCGCCGAGGAGTAAGCCAAAGGCTCTCGTGCTCAACCCATAATCCGGGAAGCGGGCTCGCTGTGCCGCCGTCCAGATGGTCAGGCCGATCAGCGTCGCCTGGGTTACGAAGATCGTGATCCCGCGGTTGCGCGCGCCCCCAAGAGCCTGGCCAAGACCGGGAATTATCAGCGACAGGACGGCCTGTACGTAGGAGCGTTCACTCGAAGCGTTGGTCGAATCCGCCATGATCTTGACTCCGCCTGCTATGTCGTCTCGCCGGAGACGGTCAGCCGCTGCGCTTCCTCGCCGTAGATCTGTTTGAACTCTGCATCGGTCAGGGCTCTGACTTCTTCCTTCGTCCCTTCATAGACGATCTCGCCGGCCCGCAAGCCGATCACGCGGGTCGCATACCGCTGCACGAGATCGAGGTAGTGCAGGCTGCAGATCAAGGTGATGCCATCTTCCCTGTTGAGCTTCTCGAGGTAGTCGAGGATGGAGTGCGCCAGCACCGGGTCGAGGCTGGCGACCGGCTCATCGGCGAGCAGCATTTTGGGATTCTGCATCAGCGCGCGGGCGATCCCCACCCGTTGCTTCTGACCGCCGCTCAGCGCGTCGGCCCGGTTGTTGGCCTTTTCAGCGATCCCCACCCGATCCAGCGCCTGGCGCGCCAGCTCTCGGTCACTGGCCGGGAAGTAATTGATAAGGCTCCACCATGGATTCACGTAACCGGAGCGTCCACTGAGCACATTCGTCGTCACACTCGAGCGTTCGACGAGATTGAAATGTTGGAAGATCATGCCAATGTTGCGCCGGACACGGCGCAGCTCAGCTTCCGTCGCTTTGGTGATATCCTGGCCGTCCCAGAATATGCGGCCTTCGGTAGGATCAATCAGCCGGTTGATGCAGCGGAGCAAGGTGGACTTGCCGGATCCGCTCAAGCCGATGATCACCAGGAACTCATCCGGTGCAACCGTGAAACTCACATCGCGAAGGGCGACGGTTCCGTCTTCATAGACCTTTGTCAGATTTTCGATGACGAGCATGGTCACCCGCCTTAGAAAAAGACGAGGGAAGGGCTTGGCACCCTTCCCTCGTCGCTCAACGCATCGACTTGTTAGTTGCTGAGATCGTCGATGGTTTGCCCGGCGGCTTCAAGCTGCTGCCGGAACCCATCATAGAAAGTGTCGTCGATTTCGACCAGTCCGGCCCAGGAGAACAGACCGTTGAGCAGCTCAACCCCTTCATCGGTCTCGTTCAGCATGAGCAGGGCAGCGACAATCTGATCCCGCATTTCGGCTGGGAAGTCCGGTCGGAAGGCCACCGAGTCGTTGGGGATCGGTGCGGTCGTCTGAACGACCACGACCTTCTCGAGCACATCGGGGAAGTCGTCTTCGACCAGGCCTCGGGCATCCTCGAACGTCGAACCCGCGTCGCAGTCGCCGTTATAGACGGCAACGACCACGCCATCGTGGCCACCGGCATCGACGATCTCCGCCAGGTCAGCCTCGGGGTCGATCCCGGCCTCATACATCAGCAAACTGGGGATCACCCAGCCCGACGTTGAGCCAGGGTCGGGGCGGCAGAAGGTCTTGCCGGCCACATCGGCGATGCTGCTGATATCGGAGCCAGCCTGGGTGATGATCTGGCCGGCATAGGTGGTGGCGCCAAAACGCTCCGATGCGAGTGCGGCATCGACGCATCCGCGCTCGGCGGCGCGAACATAACCGAACGTGTTGATCGCGGCCATCTGGGCTTCGCCGCTGCAGATCGCCTCCACCTGTGCGGTGAAGTCGGTAGCGACGACCGAATTGATCACGATCCCGGTCTGATCCTCAATGTGCTGGGCGATCGCTTCTGCGCCCGCAAGAACCACTTCAGTGTCCTGCGAGGGCGTCAGGATCCAGACCACCGGATTATCGGCAGTTCCCAGTTCAGGCTCCATTGGCTCGGTTGGCGGCGGATCGGTGGGTGGTGGCTGGGTGGGCGGCTCGGTTGGGGGCGCCGGCGTTGGCTCCTCCGGTGCTGCGCCGCCGCAGGCCGCCAAGACAAGGGCAATCGCTGCGAGCAGGCTGAGCACAAAGAACAACCTGTTCTTGCTAATCACTAGAATCTCCTCCTGAGTTTCATTTCGCAAGGGGTAGTTCGGTGACTTGATCGGGGGGTTTCGAAGAATGGTCGGTCGGGGCTCACCTCCTCATCGCTGCAGGCCAAGATGAAGTTCGGAAAGCATGATAATGCCAAATGGAACGAATGGCAAGGACAAGCTTATCTTGTGCCCACTGGTCGCGAAGGTTACAATGCGCCTCGATGTCACTCGATCCGCGATACCAGGACGCGCTGGACTACCTTTATAGCTTCATTGATTACAGCCGGGAGCGGAGCGACCGCTATTCGCCGGAGGCTTTTGAGCTTGGGCGCATGCACCGGCTGCTTGAACAGCTCGGAAAGCCGCATCAGCGCTACCCCTCCATTCACATCGCCGGAACCAAAGGGAAGGGCTCCGTCGCCGCGTTGGTGGCTGCAGCACTTCAAGCCGGCGGCTACCGAACCGGCCTCTACACCTCGCCACACTTGCTCCGTTTTACTGAACGAATTCAGGTAGATGGGCGTGAAATCCCTGAGCTGGACGTTGCCCGACTGGTCGATCAGTTGCGCGGTCCGGTCGAGCAGATTCCCGGGCTGACGACCTATGAACTCATCACTGCACTGGGCTTTCTCTACTTCGCGGAGGCCGAGATCGATGTGGCCGTGGTCGAGGTCGGGCTAGGCGGCCGGCTGGATGCGACCAATGTGATCGCGCCTGCAGTGACCGTCATCACCTCAATCTCCTTCGATCACATGCACCTGCTGGGCAACAGCCTTGCAGAAATCGCACGCGAGAAGGCTGGAATCGTCAAGCCGGGCATACCGCTGATCAGCGCGCCGCAGCCCATTGAGGCGGCGCAGGCGATTGAGTGGATCGCGGCGGAGCAAGGCGCCCCGCTGATCCGAGTCGGGCATGATTGGCGGAGCCTGCGGGAGCAGTACGACCTGGAAGGGCAGCACATCAGGATTTGGCCGGCAGCGAGCAGCGCAGAACAATCCGAACCGGTTCACCTCTTCATACCGCTTCATGGAAGACATCAGGTGGTCAACGCAAGCGTGGCATTTGCTGCGCTGGAAGCCGCCGCTGCCGCTGGAATCCCGCTTGATCGGCAGGCCATTCAGGATGGATTTGCCCGAACTCGGTGGCCGGGCCGGTTTCAAGTGCTCCAGCTGAAGCCAGCGCTTGTGGCGGACGCGGCGCATAACGCGGAGTCGGCGGCGCGACTGCGAACAGCCGTGGACGACTACTTCCCAGGGGCTCCCTCGAGCCTGATCTTCGGAGCTTCCGACGACAAGGATATCAGCGGCATGCTGGACGAACTCCTGCCGCGTATGCAGCGTGTCATCCTGACTCAAGCGGTCCATCCCAGGGCTGCCGACCCTGAAGCGCTTGCAGCTATGGTCCAAGCGCGTGGTGTCAAGCCCGAAATCCAGGTGCCGGTCGCGGCCGCGCTGGACGCTGCGCTCATGAGTGCAGGTCCGGATGAGACGATCATCGCTGCGGGCAGCCTGTTCGTCGTCGGTGAGGTGCTCGCTGCCTGGGAGGCGGCCCGGGTGGGCGAGGCCCGGTCCGCGCTGGGGGACCCAGGCCCATGAGCGGATTCCAGCTACGCTGGCCCCAGCTCCCCGCCGAACTCGGCGACACGATGAGCCGCCGCGCCGACGAGCTGTATGATGTCGGGGATGCCCTGCTGGACGACGAAGGGCTGATCGAGTGCGCCGTGCTGCCCCTGCGGGATGTCGTCCTCTACCCAAATATGGTCACCCCGCTCTTTATCAGCGACGATTCGACGCTCATGGCAATCGAGGATTCGACCCGCGCGGGTGAGACGATGGTAGCCATCGCCCAGCACGACGCCCATGTGGAAAACCCCTCCCCCGAGGACCTCCACACCTTTGGCACCGAAGTGGCCGTCAGCCGGCTGCTCAATATCCCAGACGGCACTTCATCTGTGCTTACCCAAGGCCGGCGGCGCGTCGAAGTTGTTGAGTTCATCGATGCCGGGCCGTATCTGAGAGTCCGGGCGCGCCCGCTGGACGACAGCACCCCCCGCACCAAAGAGACCATGGCGTTGATGCGCGCCGTGCTCACCCTGTTTGAAAAGTGTGTTCGCCTGAACCGAACGCTCCCGGAAGAAGCTTATGTATACTCGGTGAACATTGAGGAGCCAGGCTGGCTCGCCGATCTAATCACCTCTGCGTTGAATCTCTCCATGGCCGAGCGGCAAGAGATTCTGGAGACTATCGATCCTGTTGATCGGCTCCAGCGGGTGAGTATCCTGCTGGGACGCGAGCTTGAGCTGCTGGAAATCGAAGAGAACATTCATTCCAGGGTCCAGGATGAAATGGACCGCTCGCAACGTGAGATCTACTTGCGCGAGCAGATCAAGGCCATTCAATCCGAATTGGGCGAGGTCGACGTCTGGAGCCAGGAAGTTGACGAGCTCCGCAAGCGGGTCGACGGGCTCGGCTTGCCTGATGACATCCGGCTGCGCGCCCAGCGCGAGCTCCAGCGCCTGACTCAGATGCCGGCCATGTCACCCGAGGTTGGCATCATACGAACCTACCTCGATTGGTTGCTCGAACTGCCCTGGTCCGAAGCGACAGAAGATAACCTGGATGTACGTCACGTTCGGCGCGTACTGAATCGCAACCACTATGCGCTTAAGGATGCCAAGGACCGTATTCTGGAATACATCGCGGTCCGCAGTCTGGCCCCCGAGAAACACCGCCAGCCCATTCTCTGCTTTGTCGGCCCGCCGGGCACCGGCAAGACCTCGCTGGGGCGCTCCATCTCAGAAGCGCTCGGGCGAAAGTTTGTCCGTATCTCGCTCGGTGGGGTGCGCGACGAAGCTGAGATTCGTGGTCACCGCCGGACCTACATCGGCGCCCTTCCGGGAAGGATCCTGCAGGGGATGCGTCGGGGCGGAACGGTCAATCCGCTCTTCATGCTCGATGAAATTGACAAGCTGGGGTTGGACTTCCGCGGCGATCCCGCTGCCGCGCTGCTTGAAGTTCTTGATCCCGAGCAGAACCATGCATTCTCTGATCACTATCTGGAGGCCGACTACGATCTGTCGAAGGTTCTGTTTATCACGACGGCAAATGCCGTCGACACCGTTCCGGCCGCCCTGCTCGATCGGCTCGAGGTGATCGATTTTCCGGGGTATATCGAGGAAGAAAAGCTTGAGATTGCCAAGCGGTTCCTTGTCCCCCGACAGCTCGAGCAGAACGGCGTGCTCGAGGACCCGCCCTCGATCCCGGAGGGAACGATTCGGTCCGTCATCCGGCAGTACACCTGGGAAGCTGGCGTTCGCAACCTCGAACGCGAACTCGCGAAAATCTGCCGTAAACTCGCGCGACGTCGCGCTGAGGGCAAATCACTCCCCCAGCGCATCACGCCTTCCATGCTGCCGAGATTCCTCGGCCCGCCACAAATCCCGCCACGCGAGGCGGAAGCCGAGGATCAGGTCGGAGCCGCCACGGTACTTGCCTGGACGGAAGCCGGCGGCGATACGCTCTCCGTGGAGGTGCTGATCACAGAAGGCAAGGGTGCGCTTCAAATCACCGGCCAACTCGGCGAGGTGATGCAGGAATCGGCGCATGCTGCGCTCTCGTTCATCAAGTCAAGAGCGCGTCAACTCAAGATCGATCCCGAGCTCTTTGAAACGCATGACATCCATATCCATATTCCTGAAGGATCAATTCCTAAGGACGGACCCAGCGCAGGGATCACGATGGCCACTGCGCTAGCTTCGGCGCTCACCGGACGTCCGGTGCGCCGGGATGTCGGCATGAGCGGGGAAATCACCCTGCGTGGTCGCGTCCTTTCGATCGGAGGCGTGCGCGAAAAAATCTTGGCCGGCCATCGCATTCGCTTGGGAACCATCGTGCTGCCTGCACAGAACAAGAAGGATCTTGCAGAAGTCCCCAAGAAGATACGGGACGAGCTGGATCTGCGCTTTGTGAAGCATATGGATCAGGTCTTGCGCCTGGCATTGATGCCCGCGCCGGCAAAGAAATCCATCCCGGCGGCGAGCAGCCGGCGCCCAGCCGATCCACGTTCCGCAGAGCGCCCCTCAGCGAGCCCGTAGCTGCCCCCGAGCGTCTTCCCAGTTAGGAGACGCGGTCGTACATGAGTCGAACACCTGATCGATCGCGGGCCTGGGAAGGCCCGCCCGTCTTGAGCCGGTCGTTAGCACTGGCGATCTTGGCAGGGTTAACATTGATTGCCGGCGCCTGTTCCCGATCCAATGTGCCCCTCCCGCTCCTTGAGCGCACCGAGGTTCCTCCGCCGACTGCCATCCCACCCAATCCGGAACGGCCCACGGAAGTCCGCGAGACGTTCCCGACGCCGGGCGGTGAAGAGGCCACCTTCGCAGTCATCGGCATCCCAACCGGTGGCGAGCTTCCGATCTATCAGACGGCCGGTGTCACCGCCTCAGACGCTGGCAGCCTCGCCTCTGACAAACGCGGGATTGAATTGACCGGCCGGCAGACCGCTCTGGGCACCTCCGTCTGGGTCGAAATTCTCCTGCCGCAGGGAGGGGTAGGGTGGGTGAATGCTTGGAATCTGACCGAGAATGTGAGTCCAGGAGCCTTCTGCTCCGATTCGAGGGTGCTGGATCTGCTCGACGGTTTTGAACAGGCTCTGCGGGCCAAAGATGGGGACCAGCTTGTCCGATTGGCGAGTCCCCGGCGGGGTCTGATCATCCATCGCAATTGGTGGAATCAGCCCGTGCGCTTTGCGCCGGAGCTTCTTCCGACGGTGTTCGATGATCCGGAGCCTTACGATTGGGGTCTCCAGGTCGGCAGCGAGGAGCATGTGATCGCCCCGTTCCGAACGGCGGTCACGCCGCTGCTCGACCGGCTGTTCGATGCGGAGTCGCCCATCCGCTCCTGCAATGAGCTTGTCGTAGGTGAGAGCGACCGTGCCTCCTTCTGGCCGAGCGAATACGATAACCTGAATTACTATTCGCTCCACCGCCCACCCCCATCCAGTGGGAATCCTTTTGATTGGCGCACTTGGGCGGTAGCGATTGAATACGTCGATGGTCGGCCATTCCTCGCGGTGCTATTACATTATTGGGCCGGCTTCTGAGTTCAGCGGGCGAGCGTCATGCACAATGCTGATGAGCAGCAGCTGTCTCCACCTCCGGCCGAACCTGCTCGCGCCTCCAAACCCTGTGTGCTCATTACTGGCGCTTCCTCCGGCATCGGCGAGGCCGCCGTCCGCGCCTTCGGGCGAGCGGGTTACACTGTCGTACTTGCCGCGCGCCGCTACGACCGGCTGCAGCAGATCGCCGCTGAGCTCAAGAATGAGCGGGGCGTGCGTGCCCTCCCCGTGGAGACTGACGTCACGGACCCGGCGGCCGTGGACGCTTGTGTCCAGGCCACGCTGGAGCATTTTGGCTCGATCGACGTCCTGGTCAACAGCGCCGGAATCGGGCATCTCGACTGGTTTGAGAACCTGAGCCTGGCAAGCGGCGTTCAAAAGCAGCTAGAAACCAATTTGCTGGGCGCCATCTACATGACGAGGGCGGTTACGCCTGGCATGCAGCGAGTGCGGCGGGGGCATGTGATCCAGGTCAATTCGCTGGCGGGATTCATCGCCCCGCCAATGTATTCGGTCTATGCGGCTACGAAGTTTGGACTGCGAGGCTTCACCGACTCACTTCGGCGAGAGCTTCTTCCATGGGGGATCGCGGTCAGCGGGATCTATCCAGCCACCGTGGCCACTCGCTTTGCGTTCGGCACGGCGGCCGGCCGCCGAACCGGCATGACGACACCAAGCCGACTGGTTCTCTCTCCAGAAGACGTTGCGGCCAGGATCGTCGGCGTTGTCCGACGCCCCCGTCGATCGGTCTACATGCCGGCCTGGAGCCGAGTCATCGTCTGGCTTGCTGCGCTTTCCCCCGCGATGGTGGATTGGGCGATGGCACGCTGGTTCGTTTTCCCGGAGCGGAAGCTCGAACTCCACGAATCGCTGCGTCCGCCAGCCGCAGAGTAGAAGGCTTCGGCCTGCGGCCCGCGCACCCCTTACCCGTACAGGGATTCGACGGGGTTGCTAGGCGGGACGTGCATGCCTTGCCGCGTCCACACGGGCCACGGTCATCAGCACGTCTTCCAATCGCTCCTGCCAGCCTTCCCCCTCGATACGAAGCCAGAGCCCGCGCTTGCTCCGACGGACATCCGGTCCGAGCTCGGGGAGCGGGCGAGTCTCTTCCGGCTCCGGGAGTTCAACGAGAATCTGGCCACCGAGATGCGAAACCGCGCGGACGCGCGCCCTCGAAGCCAGCAGTTTGATGCGCAGCTGGTAAAGCAGCGACAGAACTTCGTGTGGCAGCGGTCCGAATCGGTCGATCAGCTCCGTCGTCAGCCCCTCAATCTCATTCGACTCGCGCAGGTCGGCGATCCGCCGGTATATCTGCAGCCGTAGCTCTCGGTCCTGGATGTAGCTATCCGGGATGGCCGAGGGCAGGGGCAGATCAATGGCGATGGGGAGCGGTTCCCGGCTCACAGGGAGCTGCGAATCCAGGGGAAGCTTCGCGTCGTAGGCTTCACGTAGATCATGCACCGCCTGGCTGAGCAGGCGTGTATAGAGGTGAAATCCGATCGAGGCGATGTGCCCGTGCTGGCGGGTTCCGAGGACTTCGCCGGCGCCGCGAATCTCAAGATCTTTCATGGCGATCGAATAGCCAGCGCCCAGGTTTGCGTACTCGGCGATGGTTTCCAGCCGCGACAGCGCTTCTTGAGTAGGTCGGAAATGCGCATGGCGGAAGAAATAGGCATACCCGCGAGCCGCCGATCGCCCGACCCGTCCACGCAACTGATAGAGCTGCGCCAGGCCGAACATTTCGGCACGATCGACGATCAGGGTGTTTGCATTGGGAATATCGAGGCCCGATTCGATGATCGAGGTCGAGACCAGCACATCGATTTCACCCGCGGCGAAGCGCTCCATCACCTCGGCGAGTTCTTTCTCCGGCATCTGTCCATGGGCGATCGCGAGGCGCGCCTGTGGAACGATCTTCTCTACTCTAGCCCGGGCGGCACCGATCGTCTGCACACGGTTGTGGACGAAGAAGACCTGGCCGCCGCGATCAAGCTCCCGCAGAATCGCCTGGCGAGCAAGCTGGGGATCATAGCGCCCGACATGCGTGACCACCGGGAGCCGCTCCTCGGGAGGGGTATTGATGGTCGAGATGTCGCGCGCACCTGTGAGCGCCATGTAGAGTGTCCGGGGGATCGGCGTCGCTGTAAGGGTGAGCACATCGATTTCGGTGCGAAGCCGCTTGAAGTGCTCCTTGTGGGTTACGCCGAACCGCTGCTCCTCATCGATGATCAGCAGCCCGAGGTTCTTGAAATCGACGTCCGGCTGGAGCATTCGATGCGTGCCAATCAGGATGTCGATTTCACCCTGCTGAAGCCGGGTCAGGATGGTCGCCGCCTCAGCAGGAGTCCGGAATCGGGAGAGCATTTCCACCTGGACGGGAAATGCCGAGAGTCGCTGTTGAAAGGTATGGAAGTGCTGCTGGGCGAGAACGGTCGTCGGCACAAGCATGGCCACCTGAGTTCCATCCATGACGGTTTTGAAGGCCGCCCGCAGGGCAACTTCGGTCTTCCCGTAGCCGGCGTCGCCGCAGATGAGCCGGTCCATCGGACGAGGTCTCTCCAGGTCTCTCTTCACTTCGGCCAGCGCGCGGAGTTGGTCCTCGGTTTCCTCGTAGGGGAAGGAGGCCTCGAGCTCGCGCTGCCAGTCGCTGTCGGGTGAGAATGCGTGGCCGCTTATCGTCATCCGTGTGGCGTACAGGTCGAGGAGATCCCGGGCCACTTCATGCACGGCCTCACGCGCCCTGCCTTTGGCCCGCTCCCACTCCTGCGTGCCGAGCCGCGAGAGCGAAGGCGGGGCCGCGTTGGCACCAACATAGCGCGTGACACGGTCGGCCTGATGGATCGGCACATAGACCTCGTCGCCGCCGGCGTATTCGATCAGGAGGAATTCCCGGCGCACCTCATCGAGCGTTCGCTCGACCAATTCACGAAAGCGTCCAATGCCGTAGTCAATATGGACCACCCAGTCGCCGGCGTGTAGATCGGAGAACTGGGCTTCTGGGGTTTCGGCTCGGCTGCGCCGCCGCGGGCGGGGACGGGTCTGGCTCCAGCCGAAGATCTCGGCATCGGTCAAGAGCTGCAGCCGGCCTCCCGCCGGCGCGCCCATCACCCAACCCTCGCTCAGCCCGCCATGGATGAAGTGGAGATCGCCAGGCTGGAGATCGGCTGGAAGCTCATCGATGACGGGCCAAAGGCCATCTTCGTCGGACCATAATTCAGCCAGTCGCGGTGCCTGCCGGCTGACCACGATGGTCTGATCGTGGGCCTGGCGGCTTTCTGCAAGGTGAAGGAGCACGGGCTCAAGTCGACCGCCAAAACGAGCCCCAGGCTGGAATAAGCCCGCGAGCGCCGGGGCGATTTCTGCCGGGGATCCGAGCAATCCGAAGTCGATCAGTTGACGGTCGGCAAAGGCGTCCTGCAGTGCCGCCAGCGTAAGGTAAGGAAGCGGCGCGTCAGGCGGCAGTTCGCCGGTCTTGATCCTGGCCTGGCGAGAATGAAGGGCCTGCGTCTCAAGCTCTTCAACCGCCGCTTCGAAGCCAGCGCGGTCATCGAGCACGATGAGTGCATCCTCAGGAAGGAAGTCGACCAGCCCCGCCGACTCGGCGTGCATCCATGGCAGGAAGTATTCAAGGAACGCTTCCAACTTGTTGGGCTGCTCGGGAGCTTCTTCCGGAAGCCAGCGATCCCAGCTTGAGTCGTAGCCGTCTGGCAGGCCTTCGCGGGCCGGTGTCACCCTGAGTTGATCCAGCCGCTCGCTTGAACGCTGCGTGGCGGGGTCGAAACGCCGCATGCTCTCAACTTCATCGCCGAAGAACTCGATGCGCACGGGCAAATTCTCGGCTGGCGGCCAGAGATCAAGGATCCCACCGCGTCGGCCGAACTGTCCCGGTTCGGTTACCACCGATGCTGGCTGATAGCCTCCACGCACGAGCTGCTCCAGCAGGAGGTCCAGCGGCGTATTGCCGGCCACCTGGATAGATTGGGTGTAATGACGAAATGCTGGCGGGGGAATCGTACGCGTCATCAGGGCTCTTGGTGCGCTGAGAAGAATCGGCGCGGGGTTTTGATCCCAGGCACGCGATTGAGCGCCCGCGTCAGCTGCGGTGAGATGTGCCAGCACATGCACCCGCTGGCGCAGGGTCCTCGGCCCCCACGGGCCGATCTCGTAGAAAAGCGGGTTCGGGTCTGGGAAGGCGAGGATCGGCAGGCTCGGCGACCACAGGGGGAGTTCCTCACTCAGTGTGAGCAGGCGATCACTGCGCGAGGCCACATAGAGGACGGGGCGATGCATGTCTTCGGCAAGCGCAGCGGCAATTGCAGGCCGCGCGGCCCGTAAGAGATTCAACGCGCCGGCGGGAGATTCCCTGCGCTGCAGCGTCTCGAGCAAGGCCTGATAGCCGGCTGCCTGACGGATCGTCGCCAGCAAAGCTTGCAGGTTCATGTTTGTTCTGCTTCAGTATTGCACCAGGTCATGGCCGCCTGTATCCCCTCCCTGATGAAGTGCTCAATGCAGCCAATGGCGCGTCGAATCGCCAGCTCGACGGCCTCCCGTTCCGCTTCGCTAAAATCCTGCAGGACATAATCCGCCGGGTCCATCCGCCCCGGAGGTCGATCGATGCCGATTCGGAGCCGGGGAAATCCGCCCGAGCCCAGCTGGTCGATCAAGGAACGCATCCCATTGTGGCCCCCGGCACCGCCTTCAGGCCGCATGCGCAGCTCCGCCAGCGGCAAATCAAGATCGTCGTAGACGACGAGAAGGTTCTCGAGCGGCAGCTTGTAGTAGCGAACTAACCCGGCCACGGCGCGGCCCGACCGGTTCATGAAAGTCTGTGGCTTGGCCAGTACGACTCGGTCCGCGCCTCGATGAACATCCGTCAAAAGGGACTCCGATTGCCGGCGGCGGAACGAAATGCCCCAGGCAGATGCAAGTTGATCCAGGACGTGGTAGCCGGCGTTGTGCCGATTGGCTCGGTATGACCGACCGGGATTGCCAAGCCCCACGATCAAGAAGGTGCGCCGCTCGCTCGCCGTCTGAGAAGTCATCCCCGGCGCCTGCCTCGTCGTGAGCGCCTCTCCTGCCACCTGACATAGCGAGCGCGCAGCTTTGCAGCCCGGTCGCGGAGATCGGCTCGCAGTCCTGCATATGCGCCAAGCAGCCCCAGGCCGGATGCCGCAGCCAGCGCCCCGACCACAAAGGCGCGCCTCACCTGGTTGGAAGGGCTTGGAGCTGGGCGAGCCGTGGGCGTTGGTGTGAGCGGAACCGGAGTACTCGTTGCAGGGACCCGCGTGGGTGCCACGCCTCCGGGCGTGGGAGTTTCAACAGGCCGCTCGTTGCGTATTCGGAGTCCAGTCACGGTGTCGGTCAATATGCGCCCATCATCCAGCCACACACGCAGCCGGAGCCGGTAATCGCCGTCTGTGATCTGCATGGTGTCCCAGAGCCCTAATCGTCCACGCTGAACCGGGGTCTGGATCAGTTCACCAAGAGGAAACCATGTGTCTGTTGGGTCCGGGTCATAAGCGAACGAGAGCTCATAGGCCACGAAGCCTGGATGGCTGGCCGTCCCCTCGATGGTGACGACGCCCTGCAGGACAGCGCCAGGAACAGGAGCGGTCACTTCTGCGAAACCGGGCGACTGAAGGCGCGGCAATTGCTCCCACGCCGTCGCGAGGGGCAGGAAGCAGCCGACGAGAATCAAGTGGAGCCCCCTGAAGTTGGGCGTCGTGGTCACCTCCAACAGGATAAGGACAACAGAGTAGTTTAACATGCGGCTCGAAAGCGGGTCAATGTACGGTTGACGGCGATGAGACCACCCGTTAGAATGCGCCAGGATCGGCGCAGGCTGCTGCGCCGGCATGTCGCAGGAGCAGAATAGACATTAGGATGAGCGAGGAACCGAAGGAACCGCCGGTCGAAGAGCTGCCTGACGAGATCGTTGATCTACGCAGCAGCGAGGTTGGCGTCGTGGAGGCGGAGGTGGTACATCTCCACCAGGCGAGCGCCGGCCAGGTGATCGCGGAGGACGTCGAGATCCAGCAATCGGGCATCGGCGGAATTCAGGCAGAGACTGTTGGCGTTCGGATGGCAGGTGTGGGGGTCATCCAGGGGGAGTATGTCTCGGCAGAAACAAGCGGGATCGGCGCAGTGCGGTCGGGCCAGATCCACCTCGAGCGATCGAGGGTGGGATTCGCCGCAGGCGATGTTGTCCAGATCGAAAACAGCGGGGCCTTTGTGCTACTTGCGCGGAAGGTCGAGGGACCGGTGCAGACCGTGCTCGACACGCGCGGAACGCTGCTCGCGGGCCTGACAGCCGGCGTCGC
>JBFJVD010000039.1:0-14705 GCA_041624375.1 Anaerolineales bacterium | reverse complement strand
GCGTCTGTGCTTTCGTTCGCTCTCCAGGTTCGACCCGTCTTCTTGACGTTGCGCAGATTGAAGACCACGTCCCGAACTCCACGCGTGCGACGGATTTCCTTCTCGAGCATCGTGACCATGTGAATGACGCGCTCGCCTGGATCCGTGATGCCGTGCTTTCCCGCGCGCTCCAGAGCGTTTTCCACCGACGGCTCCAGGTGGCCGCGCCACCACACCGCCGGCTCCTCGTCTTGCTGGTCGAGCGCATCCTTCACAGCCCGAAAGATCACCCTGCGCTCGGTCCCGTTGAAATCGCCGGCTGCCAGCCGATCCAACCCCAGGGCCTGCAGTTCCCGGTCGATCCGGTAAAGAAGCTCCGGATCCTGGAGGAGCAAGCCGAGGCAGAAGCGCTCGACCCGCGCTTCGGATGTCTGCGAAGCCGGAGCGGGCGGTCCCGTTGGTGGGTCCGGTTTGCGGCGGGTCGTCCGACGTTTCGCAGGCGCCGGCCGCCAACTCAGCAGCGAGCGTTCGTCCACCTTCAGTGTGCGCGCCAGCCGCTGCCGGTAGGCCTCTCGCTCGACCGAATCAGCCACGTCCTCGATCAGCGGAAGCATCTGCCTGGCAATCTGGGCTTTCACCTTGGCATCATCGATGTCCTGACCTTCGACGAGCACATCAAGAACATAGTCGACAACCGGTTTCGAGCGCTCGAGCAGCGCCGGCCAGGCCTCGGGGTCTTCGGCCACAACCTCGTCCGGATCCTTCTCCGCGGGCAAGGTCACCACGCGGATTTCGGCGTCGAGGCGCCCTTCATAGCGAATCATACCCTGCGCGTTAAAGACCGGATCCGGCTCACGATCCATCGTCTGGCGGGCGACGTCCAGGCCGCGCAGGGTTGCCTGATCGCCGGCGACATCGGCATCGAGCGCCAGGATGATCCGCCGGCTGAAGCGTTTCAGCAACCGCAACTGATCTTCCGAGAGCGCCGTTCCCATCGGAGAGACGACGTTCTGGAATCCGGCCTGATGAAGGGCGACGACATCGAAATAACCTTCGACGATCACCGTTTCCCCGGCCGCGCGAATCGATCGGCGCGCCTTATCAAGGCCGTACAGCAAGCGGCCTTTGTCGAACAGGCGCGTCTGCGGCGAATTCAAGAATTTCGGGACATCCTCCGGGTCCACGCTGCGGGCGCCAAAGCCCACCATCCGCCCTCGCAGGTCGCGAATGGGGATCATGATTCGATGGCGAAAGCGATCATAGATCCCACCGGTTTCGCGCTCGCTGGCGACTCCGGCGTCAATCAGATCTTGCTCGCTGTACCCTTTCTCGTTCAAGTACCCGATGGTCGCATCCCAGGATCGCGGCGCATATCCAATCTCGAACAGCTCAAGCGTTTCGTCGCTCAACCCGCGATCCCGCAGGTAGGCCTGAACCTCGCGACCTGTGTCAGATTGGAGCAGCTGATGGCGAAAGAAGGTCACGGTGGTTTCGAGCAGCTCGCGCAGATGCGCCAGCTCCTCGTCGGCGGCCTCCATGGCCGGGGTGCGCGGCGCAAGCTCCACACCCGCGCGTTCGGCCAGCACCTCGAGCGCCTCCGGGAAGTCCCAGCCCTCTTTCTTCATGACGAAGCTGAAAACATCGCCGCCCTCATTGCAGGCACCGAAGCAGCGCCAGGTCCCGGTATCTGGAAAGACGACGAAGGCAGGCGTGCGCGTATTGGGATGGAACGGGCAGAAACCTGAGTAGTTCTTTCCCGACTTTCGCAGCTTGACCGATTCGGCCACGACTTCGACCAGGTCGATTCGGTCTTTTACATCATCAACCACTGTCATCGCAGAAGCGCTTCACTCAACCTCATGGCAGCGTGGCGGCCAAGCGCAGCAGCAGGCCAATCGCTCGACTGGCGCGCCCCGAGCCACACATATTGGATCGAAGATTATAGCCGCGGGCCGGTCAGAATGCCAAACATCGGCCAACCGTTGGCGCTAGAAGCCCTCGAGTTTCGAGAAGTCGGCGACACCGTCCGCAAGCGCCACAATGTGCTGGAGCAGCCCGAGCCGCGCCGTGCGCACCTCCGGATCCTCGGCCATCACAAGCACATCATCGAAGAACACCGTGATTGGATCAACGAGCGGCGCAAAGGCCGCCAGGAATTCCTCGATCGATCCGCGCTGACGTTCGAGCGCTGCAGCTCGCGTGACCGCCGCCAGGAGCGTCTTCTCGGCCGGCTCATTGAGTTGTTCGGGCAGTGGATGGCGTTCCGCCAAGCCACGGGTGATGCGAGCACAGCGGGCGTACGCTTGAAGGACCTTGGGCCAGTCTTCACGAAGCACCTGACGTTCAAGGGCTTCAACCGCTTGAAACGCGCCGGCCGGGTCGTGGCCCTGTTCGCTCAGTACGGCTTCGATCACATCATGGCGGTGCTGAGGGGCCAGCAGTGACTGCTGTCGGCTGACAATAAACTCCAGACAGGCCGCCAGCGATTCGGGCTCGGCGACAACCGGCAGGCCGGCGGCCGCCTGCGCCAGGCCTTCACGCAGGTCGAAGCGCAGCTGGCGATCCCGCAGCAGCTGGATCAGCCCGATCGCGGCGCGCCGCAGTCCGAACGGGTCGCTGCTGCCGGTGGGCTGAAGCCCAACCGCGAACAGACCAGCCAGCGTATCGAGACGGTCGGCGACTCCCAGGGCGAATCCAAGGGCGCCCTCCGGGAGCCGGCCACCCGCCCAGCGTGGCAGATAATGCTCGAAAATCGCCTCGGCAACCTCCTTGGCCTCGCCAGAATGGGTCGCATAGAGGCGGCCCATTTCACCCTGGAGCGCGGTCATCTCGACCACCATGCGGGTGGCCAGATCAGCTTTGCTCAACTGCGCGGCCCGCCGGGCCGCTTCATGCTGCCCCGGCTGAAGGCCCAGCGACTCGGCCAGCTCGAGCACCAGCTGCTCCAAACGCACCGACTTGTCGAGCATGGAGCCCAGCTCAGACTGGAAGGTGATCTTCGCCAGGTCGGCGACGTACGCTTCAAGCGGCTGTTCCATGTCTCGCTGCACGAAGTAGGTGGCATCCGAGAAGCGCGCTCGCAGCACCTGTTCATTTCCGGCGCGCACCACCTGCATGTCTTTCCCGGCGCCGTTGGCCAGGGCAATGAACGCAGGCAGGAGGGCGCCCTCCCGCTCAACGGGAAAGTACCGCTGGTGCTTCTTCATCACGGCGATCAGAACGGGGCGAGGCAGCGATAGGAAGCTCTCATCAAACTCGCCGCGCAGCGCGACCGGCGCCTCAACCAGCCCGGCTACTTCATCGAGCAGCGCCTCGTCTTCAATGACCTCGCCATCCACCTCCGCGGCCAACGCCCCGACCTGTTCGCGGATCGTCGTTCGCCGCGCAGCGACGTCGAGCAAGATGCCCTGCGCCTCAAGACTGCGTTTGTATTCAATTGGCGCTTGAACCGCCCAGCTATCCGGCTCTTCGAAACGCAGCCCGCGCGTGGTACGCCCGCTTGCGACTCCCGCGAACGAAAAGGGGATGACAGTCTCGCCATGCAGTGCCAACAGCCAGCGCACCGGGCGAGAGAACGGGACGTTGCTCGCGTTCCAGCGCATCGAGCGATTGAAGGTCAGCGCCCCCAGGAGCTTCGGCAGCTGTTCCTGCAGCACCTCCGCCGCCGGCCTTCCCGGCGCGCGCACTTCCGCGACCACATAGCGTCCCCCATCCCGCGCCTCCACTTTCAGCGCCTCGACAGAGAGCCCCTGGCTGCGGGCGAACCCTTCTGCAGCTGCGGTGGGCGTACCCTCGGGATCGAAAGCTCGGTCGGCCGGAGGACCCCGCTGAATGGTGACCTGTTCCTTCTGGGCCGGCGCCAGGTCATCGACCCAGACAACCAGACGGCGCGGCGTTCCGAGGACCTGGAAGCCATCATGCTCGAGCCGCTCGTCCTCCAGCAGCTCGACAAATAGGGCGTGCAGCTGGTCCATCGCCGCCTGCAGGTCGCCGTGCGGAAGTTCCTCGGTGCCGATTTCGAGCAGGAACGGGACCGCTCGGGCTGGGGCCTTGACCGGACCGGGTGCTTCGACAGCCGGGCTCACGGCCGGGGCATCCCCCCAAGGGTAGCCTTCGGCCTCTCGCTGGGCCAGGTAGCCATCCGCAACCTGTGTAAAGAGCTCGCGCATGCGGCCGAAGAGGGCAGCTCGCTCGGTGACACCGATCACCCCGCGCGAGTCGAGCACGTTGAACGCATGCGAGCACTTCAGGACATAATCGTGCGCGGGGAAGATCAAGCCGGCGTCGAGCGACAGCTGCGCCTCGGCTTCGTAGCGGTCGAACAGCTGGCGCATGCGCTCGGTGTCGGCCACATCGAAGTTGTAGCGCGAGAATTCGATCTCCGACTGCTGATAAAGGTCGCCATAGGTCCGCTCACCTACCCAGTGGATGTCGAGGAAGTTCTCCACGTCCTGCAGCGCGATGGCGATGCGCTCAAGGCCATAGGTGATCTCAACCGAAACCGGATCCAGCACCTTTCCACCCGCCTGCTGGAAGTAGGTGTACTGGGTGATTTCCTGGCCATCGAGCCAGACTTCCCAGCCGAGCCCCCAGGCGCCGATCGCTGGCGCTTCCCAGTTGTCCTCTACAAAGCGAATATCGTGCCGCTTGGGGTCCAATCCGAGGGCGATCAGCGATTGCAGGTAGACTTCCTGCGGATTGCCGGGGTCGGGCTTAAGGATCACCTGGAGCTGATAGAAATGCTGCCAGCGGTTGGGGTTCTCGCCATAGCGACCGTCGGCCGGCCGGATGCTGGGTTCGACATAAGCCACATTCCACGGCTCGGGGCCCAGCACGCGCAGCGCGGTCGCCGGGTTCATCGTTCCGGCGCCGACTTCCGTGTGGTACGGCTGCCAGATTACGCAGCCCTGCTCAGCCCAGAACTGCTGCAGCCGCAGGACAATCGATTGAAATGTCGACGAATGGGGTGTGGACAAACGCGTACCCTCCGCGCGCTCAGGCGAGGGCGTCGGTCGATGGTGGCTGCTCACTGCCGGCCAGTTCCCGCACGCGGCGCAGATACCGGGGCACATTGAGGCCGCGCTCGAGCAGGAACGTCAGGTATTCCTGCATTACGTCCTCCACTTCGCCGTGGACCTCCGGGCGAACGGCCGGGGCGGCTGCGGCGGCGTAGGTGCTGCGCTGGTAGTGCCGGAGCACCTTAAGCCCGGCGAGCGAAAGCGAGCGAGCGCCCTTACGGCCGGCGCCGCAGTCCGGACAGAGCACCCCACCTTCTCTGGGCGAGAAGAACTGATCCAGTGGACGGATCTCCGTGCCGCAGCTCACACAGCGGAAAAGCTCGGGACGGTAGCCGACCTCGTCCAGCAAGCGGAGCTCATAGTAGCGCAGAACCGCGGCGGGTGTGTCGCCTGCGGCCAGCCGCTCAAGCGTGCGCACGATCAGGTGATAGAGACTGCGGTTCTCCCCTTCCTCAAGCGTGAAACGGTCGACCAGCTCGATCACATAGGCCGCGTGACCGAGGGCGACCAGTTCGCGACGCAGACCTGGGAACAGGTCGACCGCCTCGGCCTGGGTAATCACATCCAGCTCGCGGCCGCGGGCCAGCATCAGCCGCACGCGGGCGAAGGGCTCAAGGTGTCCTGCTTTGCGCGATTGAGGGCGGCGAACGCCTTTGGCGATGACGCGCAACTTACCCCGATCCGGGGTGAAGAGGGTGAGGATTCGATCGGCTTCACCCAGGTCGAAACGCCGCAACACCACCGCTTCGGTGCGCACAACCCGTTGGCGTGAGGGCATGTGGGGATTATACCAGCGGGGGGTGAGGCAGACGTTGGGGGCTCAATCCACCTCAAGGTCGGCGGGACCGAAAGCATCCGGCAGGAGCTGCTTCACCGTCATCTGGCGCACGATTTCCCCGTCGCTATTTACCTGGATCACGACGATATCCTCGCCGAACTCGGATAGAACCTGGCGGCAGGAGCCGCAGGGTGAGCCGCCATTGATCGTGGCGACGGCGATCGCCCGGAAATCGCGCTCACCGTGAGAGACCGCTTTGAAGACCGCCGTCCGCTCTGCGCACATGCTCACCGGGTAGACGGCGTTCTCTACGTTGACACCCTCATAGATCTCGCCACTTGCGCCCAGGATCGCCGCGCCGACGGCGTAGCGCGAGTATGGAGCGTATGCATGTTCACGGGCTGCCAGCGCTCGCTGGGCCAGCTCATTCCGCTGCGGATCGCTGATGCTCATCCTCGGCGACCTCGGCGCTGTCTTCACCACGTTCGATGCGGTGGGCCCTGACTTTTCGAATGCGACGACCGACGACTTGCTCAACGATCAACTGCAGGCGTCCGGCCTCGATCACCTCGCCCGGAGCAGGGACCCGCCCCAGCTGGCTGTAGATGAATCCGCCGAGGGTCTCGGTGGTCTCCTTGGGCAGCCGGGCATCCACCAGCTGATTGACATCATCCAGGTCGATGCCGCCGCTGAAGATGAATTCGCCCTCTTTCAGCTGCTGGTAGGGGAGCTCTTCCCCGACGTCGTATTCGTCTCGCACTTCCCCGACGATCTCCTCGACAATGTCCTCGAACGTGACCAGCCCGGCCGTGCCGCCATATTCGTCCACGACGACCGCCATCTGGATCCGTTTGGCCTGCATTTCAGCGAGGAGCTCATCGACCTTCTTCGCTTCCGGCACGAAGTACGCGTCACGCGCCAGATCGGCGACGACCTTGCCGTCGATGCCTTTGCGCCATGCCGCCAGCAGGTCCTTCACATATAAAAGCCCGATGATGTTGTCGATGGATTCGGAGTAGACCGGTGCGCGGGAGAAACCGGTCTGCAGCAGGACTTCGGTGGCCTCCTTCAATGAGGTGTTCTCCTCAAAGGCCAGCACATCGATGCGCGGCACCATCACTTCACGAGCCAGCGTCTCGTCGAGTTGGAAGATCGAGTAGATCATCGCCTTCTGCTCTTCTTCGATGACGCCGCCCTCTTCACCGGCGCGCACCAATGTCATGATCTCCTCTTCCGAAACCATCGGATACTGCCGGCCAGTAGATGAGCGACCGGCGCGCCGAGCCAGCCTGACCATACCCCAGACGATAGGCGCCATCAGACGTTCGATTGCGCCGACGACCGGCGCCAGACGCACTGCCCAACGCATGGGGTCCCGCAGCACGAAGTTCTCTGCCAGGAAATCCAGCACGCCGAAGGCAACCCACGTGACAACCACGGTCAGCACGGCCAGCAGCAGGCGGAGACTGCCGTCGGCTCCTTGGGTGGCGGTGATGAAAGCCAGCGCGACGCTGATCCCGAGCAAGCGTAGCAGACTCTTTCCGAGCCGCAGCGTGAGGATGAGTCGGCTGGTCGGCGTCGCAACGCGACGCGCGAGGCTCGTATCGGAGGCGCCTTCCTCATCCATCTGGCGAATGTGTGTCGGATGGATATTCCTCAGGGCGCTGCCGGCAGCTGCCAGCAGAATATTCAGCAGAAGGATCAGGCCGAGTAGCCCAATGGCCAGGCCGTTACTCATCTTCGGGTTTCAGCTTTCGAATGACACGCGCCGGCACGCCGACCGCCACCGCGTGATCGGGGACATCCTTGGTGACCACAGCGCCTGCGCCGGTGCGGGCGCGGCGACCGATGCGCACCGGCGCTACCAGCATCGTATCACTGCCAATAAAGGCTCCGGCCTCAATGTCGGTGTGGTGCTTCTGCTCGCCGTCATAATTGCAGGTGATGGTTCCGGCGCCGATGTTGACCGCCTCGCCAATGGTTGCATCGCCGATGTATGAGAAATGGCCCATCCGGACGCCGCGCTTCAGCCGGCTGTTCTTCACTTCGCCGAAGTTGCCCATATGCACGCCGCGCTCGAGGTGGGCGCCGGGGCGCAGATGAGCGAAGGGTCCAATCAGGACCTCGGCTTCGAGCGTCGCGCCTTCGAGCACGGAGGCCTGGATCTGGCAGCGGTCGCCAATCTCTGAATCGTGCACGACCGTATTCGGACCGATGACGCAGCCTTCCCCAATTTGCGTCCGGCCCTCGAGGATCGTGTTGGGCAGGATCTCGGTGTCGGGGCCGATCTCGACCTCCAGGCCGATGTAGGTCGTTTCGGGATCGAGCATCGTGACGCCGGCTTCCATCCAGCGCCGATTGACCCGCGCGCGCAGGGCGGTCTCGGCCTGCGCCAGGTGCGCCCTGGTGTTGATCCCGATCGCCTCGATCGGGTCTTCAACGGAGACGGCCGCAGCCGACCGGCCCTCGGCCGCGGCAGCCGCCACCAGGTCGGTGAGATAGTACTCCCCCTTCGGCGAAAGCGGGAGCTCGGGTAGATGGGCCCAGAGCCATTCGGCATCAAAGCAGTAGGCCCCCACGTTGAGCTCGCGGATCGCAAGCTGATCCGGGCTGGCATGAGCTGCTTCGACGATCTCGAGGATGTTCCCTTCCGTGTCGCGCACCACCCGCCCGAAGCCACGCGCCGTTTCGCTCTCGACCGTCAGGAGCGTAAAGGGACCGTCGTGGTTCTCCTGGGTCTCTCGCAGCCGGCGCATCGTATCGGCGCTGATGAGAGGCATGTCGGCGCTGGCGACCAGGATCCTCTCCACGCCTTCGCCAAATTCACCGGCGGCCTGAAGGACGGCATGCCCGGTGCCGAGGCGCTCCTCCTGAACGACAAAACGACCCCCCTCACCCACCGCTGCGCGCACTTCGTCTGCCTCCGGCCCGACGACGATCCAGGGAGCTCGGCCGAGCGACTCTGTGACCGCCTCGATCACCCAGCCGAGCAGCGGCTTGCCGCCAAGGGTGTGCAAGACCTTGGGCCGCGCCGACTTCATACGCGTTCCCAGGCCTGCCGCCAGAATGACAGCCTCACAGGTCATCAGGGCCTCCGGTGGGATTCGTCAGGCGCGGCCCGTAGACGGCCAGCGTCCGCAAATTGGATCGCCAGGGGGGAGAGGGAGGATTCGTTTTACTGGGAGGATCGTCGTCGGACACAGAACCCTAATCGCAAATATAGAGGCGAGGCTGGGGCGCCAGGATTCGAACCTGGATCAACGGATCCAAAGTCCGTTGTGCTACCGTTGCACCACGCCCCAACGGGGCCCATCCCGGTCGGAGGGCGCCCCGCATTGTAACATATGCCGCCGCGGACCCCCGGGGGCTTCAGCTGTCGAATTCGTCCCCAAGCAGGCCGAGCTTCCGGGCCTGCTCGAATGTGAGCGCATCACCCTCGCCGCCGCGCGGCGTGGACTGGGCTGCGTCTTCCCAGTAGCTGTCGACCTCTTCGTGTTCGAGTTGTTCGGCAGCCGCCTCGAGATCGGCAGCGTCGACTTCGAACGCGATCTGGGTTTGTTCGTCTACGACAACCGCCGAGTTCTCCTCGCCGGGTTCGTTCGACTCTTCGAGGACTTCTTGTTCAACGACGCCCATGCTGGAGAGGGCAGCCAGAAGATCATTCGCCGCCCGGCTGCCGTAGTGGACGACGGAGCCCATCTGCCCGGCTGCCTGCCGGCCGCGATAGGCGATCAACAGCGCGTAGAAGGCGCCGATATTGGTGAGGTAGATATCGTGGCTGTCGCCATCGAAGTACTGGAAGTTGGCCGGCAGCAGCGACCCGAGCAGGCTGCTCACCTTGAGGCCGGCGCTGAAAGCAGACATCAAGGAATGAACCGCCGCCTCCAAGTCCAGATCGGTCAGGTCGCCGGCGCGGACCACGATCCGTCCCTGATCGTCCAGCAAGTAGGTCGCGTCCGCTCCCAGCTCGCGGCGGAGCTGGATGAGCCGCTCGGCCATGCGCGGCTTCTCCTCCTCAAGGACCTGAACCGGCGCGCCGGCCTCGCCGCTCAGTTCGAGGGCGCGCTCGACGGCTTCCAGGAAGGGGCTGGTTTCGAGGGGTTTCTCCAGGAAAGCGACCACGCCCAGTTCTTCCGCCCGGGCTCGCGCCTCTTTGGATGGATGGGCGGTGATGACCAGGGCACGCGCCTTCGGGCTCAGCTGGCGAACCTTTTCGAGCAGCTCGAGTCCCGAGATCCCGGGCAGCCGAAGGCCGGTGATCACAAGGTCGATCGAGCTGCGGTTCAGCTCGAGCAGGGCCTCCTCGCCGGAAGGAACATCGATCACCGTATAGGCGCGCCCCGAAAGCTCCAGCCTCGAGCGGTAGGAGCGGCTGTCCGAGCGCTGATCGTCCACGAGCAGGATACGGGGGGCGCTCATGGCCAGATTCTAGCACACGCCCCTGTGCAGACAATCGGCCGATGGCGCCACCATGATAGGCAAGATGTCCTATGCCCTGGAATCAAAAAGGGACGGGCACGTTGCCCATCCCTCCGGATTCCACATTGCGTCGTGGCTACCCGGCCATATCCTCGATTGGATGCGGATCGCGGGCAACCTCCTTCCAGTAGTTGCCCTCATACTCGTTGACCACATAGCATGCGCTATAGTGGCCTTCGCCCTGCTTGTCGACCAACGGTGGGTGGTCGTTGTCGGCGCACACCTGCCGTGAGACCGGGCAGCGCTCGTAGAAACGGCAGCGCGGCTCTGGATTGATCGACTTGCGGATCCCGCCCTTAATGTCGACCATGCCGCGCTTGATGGTCGGGTCCGGAACCGGCACCGCGGAGAGCAGGGCCCGCGTGTAGGGGTGCTGGGGGTTGTGCAGCACCTCTTCGGTGGCGCCGATCTCGACGATCTTGCCGTTGTACATCACGGCGATGCGGTCACACATGTAGCGCGCCACTGCCAGGTCGTGGGTGATGTAGAGATAGGTGACGTCCAGCCGGTCGGCCAGGTCCTGCATCAGGTTCATCACGCCGGTGCGGACGGAAACGTCGAGCATCGAGGTCGGTTCGTCGGCGACGACGAACACCGGATCGACGACCAGTGCGCGGGCGATCGCCACCCGCTGGCGCTGGCCGCCGGAAAGCTCGTGCGGATAGCGGAACATGAAGCTGGTGGCCGGCGTCAGGCCCACCGTCTCCAGCAAATCAGCCACCCGCTGCTCGCGCTCGGGGACGGTGCCGATCCCCTGAACATCCAGCGGCTCGGCGACCGTGTCGTAGATCGTGAGCCGTGGGTTCATCGATTCATACGGGTCCTGGAAGATCATCTGGACCTGACGGCGGAAGCGCTTCAACTGCCTGCCGCGCAGCGTGGCGATGTCGACCGGACCCCTGTCGGTGTGCAGGATGATGTGCCCGGCAGTCGGATCATGCAGGCGAGTCAGCAGCTTACCGGTGGTGGTCTTGCCACAGCCGGACTCACCTACGAGCCCAACCGACTCGCCGCGCCGGATCTGCAGGCTGATGTCATCGACCGCATGGATGAAGGTATCGCGCCGGGCGAAGACGCCGCGCCCAACCGGGAAGAGCTTCGAGAGCCCCTGGATATCGACCAGCACGTTGTTGTCGCTCGCCATTATTGCTCTCCCCTGGGGTGCCAGCAGGCAGTCCAGTGGCCGGGCTCGTGTTCCTTGAATTCCGGGTCTTCTGTGCGGCAGATTTCGGTCGCATAGGGGCAGCGTGGGTGGAAGCGGCAGGCAGGCGGCGGGTTGAGCAGGTCGGGCGGCTCACCGGGGAGCGTGAACAGCTCGGTCTTGTCGCCGATGATGCTCGGGAAGGCTGACATCAGGCCCATCGTGTAGGGGTGGAGCGGACGGTGGAAGATCGCCTCGGTCGAAGCCAGTTCGACGAGCTTGCCGGCGTACATCACGCCCACCCGCTCGCTCACCTCGGCGATGACGGCGATGTCGTGCGAGATGTAGATCATCGCCATGTTGAGCTGGCGCTGGATCTCGCGCATCTCGCGCAGCAGCTGGTCCTGGACGATCACGTCCAACGCCGTCGTTGGCTCGTCGGCGATGATCAAGTCGGGGTCGCAGGAGAGTGCCATGGCGATCACCGCTCGCTGGCGCATGCCGCCGCTGTATTGGTGCGGGTATTGGTCCTTGAATCGCGGATCGAGTCCGACGAGCTCAAAGAGCTCATCGACCTTCTGCGACATCTGCGCGTCACTCAGTTCGGGTAGGTGCTCGCGCATCGCTTCAAGGATCTGGTCTTCCACGGTGTAGACCGGGTTGAGCGAGTTCATTGCCGCCTGGAAGACCATGGCCACGTTCTTCCAGCGCATCTTGCGCATCTCGCGTTCGTTGAGCGGGACGATGTCGGTGTCGTTGAGCATCACCTTTCCGCCGAGGATCTCGGCGTTATCGGGCAGGAGCTTGAGCAAGGTGATGGCGATCGACGTCTTGCCGCAGCCCGATTCGCCGACCAGGCCGAGCGACTCACCCCGGTTCAGGTGGAAGGTGACATTGTCCACCGCGTACACAGGGCCTTTGCGCGTGCGGTAGTGCATCGACAGATCGCTGACGTCGAGGACACGGTCCACGCCGGCCCTGTCGCCGTTGGTCTGGCTCTCTTTAACTGCGGTAGGGTTTTCCGTCATGTGGCCTTTCCTGTCAGCATGCTGCTGTGCTTATCAATTGGAGACGACGCCGCCAGGGCCGCTAGCGGGCGCGCAAGCGCGGGTTGACCACATCATCCAGCGCCCGACCCACCAGGTAGAAGGCCGAACAGAGGGCGGTGATGGCGATGCTTGCCGGGAACAGCAAGTGCCACATGTCAAACCGCAGCAGGTAGCCGAACACCTGGGTGGTGTTGATCATCAGTCCCCAGCTCATCTCGATGGTGAGCAGGCCGAAGAAGGAAAGCACGGCCTCGGTGAAGATGGCGCTGGTGACAGTGAACATCATGTAGAGCAGCGAAATGGGCAGCAGGTTGGGCACCAGATGTTTGAAGATGATGTGCCAGTCGCCGCCCCCGGCGATTCGGGCGGCTTCAATGTAGGGCTTGACCTTCACCGCCAGCGCCTGGGACTTGATGATGATGGTGGTCCCGCCGAATCCCGAAAGGATGCCAAGCACGATCGCCAGCTCAATGATTCCGACTTCGGTCAGCGCACTGAGCACAATGAGAATCGAAAGCCCGGGAATCATGATGATCAGGTCGGCGAAACGCATCAGGACGATATCCGACCAGCCGCCGAAGTAGGCCGCGATGGCGCCGACCGTCGTCGCGATCACCACGGTGACGATCGCCGAGAGGATGCCCAACACGAACTCCCAGCGGGTGCTGTACATCAACTGGCTGAGCACGTCGCGTCCTAGCGGGTCGGTGCCAAGCAGATGGCGGGCGGAGGGGGTCGAGGGGTGCAGGGCGATCTCGGGATCGAACCCGGCCGTCGGGTTGTAGACCACCGGGTCCCAGACCGTGTTGATCAGAATTGGGTGCGCAGCGGCAAAGAGGCCGAAGAAGACGATGACGCCCAACCCAACCAGGCCAATCGGATTTTCCGCAAAGAGTGCCCAATTGGCACGCAATGAGCGCGTCCAGAGGCTCAGGCGCACGCGCCACAGCGGCAGCTCCATCGCATTGGCGACGCTGATCCCTGCCGAGCGCGGATCCTGAACCTCTGCCGGGGGTGTGAGACTGGTCATCGCTTCAACTCCTGTTCCCGGAAAGCACCCTCTCCGGCGTGCAAATTCCTAATGATAGCGGATCCGTGGATCGATGAACGCGTAGCCGACATCCGCCACCAGGTGGGCCAGCAGCACCAGGATGCCGATCACGGTCAGGGAGCCCATCACCAGCGGAATATCTGAAACCAGCGCGCCGTTCAGCAAAGTCAGGCCCAGGCCTGGCCAGGAGAAGATCGTCTCGGTGATGATCCCTCCGTTGATCGCCGTGGCGATGCCGAACACCAGGCTGGTCCAAACCGGCAGCAGCGCGTTGCGGGCGGCGTGCTTGTCGCGCACCGCGCCGTCGGGCATACCCTTCGCCCGCGCCGTCAGGATGTAGTCCTCCCGCAGGGTCTCCAGCATGCTGGTGCGCATGAGGAGCATATAGCCGGCGAATGAGACCAGGGTCAGCGTGAGCACCGGCAGGATGAGATGTTTGGAGATGTCGGCGACGTAGGGCGCCAGCTCATGACCGCGCCAGAACAGATACACCCCCGCTGCGGGGACCAGAATTGCGGCGATGCGCGCCCAGCCGCGGTAGCGCGGCGAGATGTAATTTGACAGAATGACGCCAACCGCCGAAAAGGCAAGCCCGATGAGCGCCGTCTGGATCATCGAGATGAACATCGGATTGGCCCGGACCGGCGCGCCGATCCACAGGATCGGGTCGAGGAACTTCCCCGTTGGCAGCCAGCCTAACTGGACGGCAAACAGCCAGATCATCATGAGGGCGAACCAGGGAAGGAAAACGGTGTAGAGCGTCACGCCGCCGATGGTGGAGGTGTACTCCACCCAGCCGCCGCGACGCCAGGCAAGGATCTTCCCCAGCACGAACCCCGACCAGAAGGACACGATGGTGGCGGTCAGGAAGAGGACCAGGGTGCGCGGCAGGCGCTCGCGGAGGATGTCGACCACCGGACGCGGGTAGTGCTGGAAGGAGGCGCCGAGATCTCCTTGATAGAAATTGATCACATAAGTGAAAAAGCGCTCCACCGGCGGGCGATCCAGACCGAGTTCCTGGCGCAGCCGCTCGCGTTCGGACGGGGGGATGTCCGGGTTGTTGGCGAGCAGGTCGGCGATGTCGCCGGGTTGCGCTTCGAGCAGGGCGTACGTGGCTGCCTGGAACAAGAACAATGTGATGACAATCTGCAATAATCGCTTACCTAGGTATCCCCACATCGAGTGAGACCTCCCATCTGTTCGTCTCTTC
>JBFJVD010000038.1:0-15036 GCA_041624375.1 Anaerolineales bacterium | reverse complement strand
CGCCATGGGTTCGGCTGCATCGAAGGGACTCTCCCCCTCATACTCGACCTCGGCATCACCGGAGAGTCGATTGCGCAGGAGGATCGCCAGGAATAGCAAGACACCAAGCACAACGGTCGCGCCGCACACTGGCAGCAGGTAGCTCAGCGCCCCTCCACCGATGCGTCCGGTATCGGTTTCCGGAGGCGGCGCGCTGCCGGGCTCCCCACCGACCGCTGCTTCTTCCTCAAAGATCTCGATCACCGCCCGGAAGTTCTGGATGGCGGTTGGACTCACTTCACCGGGATCCTGTCCAGCTGCGGATAGCGCCTCCGCTGCATCGGGTCCCAGCGCGCCATAGCGGTCAATAGCCAGATCGACATCCTTATTCACCGAATAGGAATCGATCGCCATCCGCACGTAGTCCACTTGGAGATCCGATCGGAGGTCCGAAGGGGTGGCGTTCACCCACTGGACAGGTTGAATCACCCAGCCCCAGATTAATCCAAGGGCAATTCCGGCGACGATGGCGACCGCGCCGACGACCCACTTGGATTCGAAGCGTTCCCTCAATGCTTCCATACTCCCTCACTTCCCGACTCTGGTCGCGAGAGCGGACAAAGAAACCGGGCGGGGCAGTCCATCGACGAGTGGATTGTAGACCCAACCCATGACCAAAGCAACTATGGAAGATGCATGAACTATGCCAGATCGGCCTCAGATTCGAGTACTTCGCCGGACTCAAAACGCGATTCGCAGCGGATACAACTCAGCGAATTGCGCCCCTCAAAGACCAGGAGCCCCCCGCAGTCCGGGCAAGGTTTGGCCACAGGTCGTTTCCAGCTCGTGAATTCACATTCCGGGTAGTTCGAGCAACCGTAGAAAACCCGTCCTCGTCGTGTGCGGCGCTCAACGAGATCCCCGCCGCACTGCGGGCAATCGACGCCGATCAGCTCCAACCAGGGTTCGGTGTGGCGGCACTCGGGGAAATTTGAGCAACCGATGAACTTGCCGAAGCGCCCATGCCGAATCAGCAACGGATTTCCGCACTGCGGGCAAGCCCGATCCAACGTCTCGGGTTCGGGTTTGAGCTCGGGCATCGCCTCGGCCGCGTGCTTGACCTGCTCGGCAAAAGGCTCATAGAACCTTCGAATGACGTCAACCCAGGCGAGATCTCCGTCGGCGATCTCGTCAAGCTCCTCTTCCATCCCTGCCGTGAATCCGAGGTTGACGATCTCGGGGAAGAATTCGACCAGCAGATCGTTCACCGTCTCACCGATTTCTGTCGGATGGAGACGACGATTTTGCCGATGAACATAGCCTCGCTGTTGAATGGTCGTGATGATTGGCGCATAGGTCGAAGGTCTGCCAATGCCTTGCTCTTCAAGTGCGCGAACCAATCCCGCCTCCGAATACCGCGGCGGCGGCTGTGTGAAGTGTTGTTCTGGATACAGCTCCACGAGGTCAACTGGATCCCCTTCAGCCAGATCCGGAAGCGAGGCCATGATCGCTTCTTTCTCGCTGTTGCGGTTCCCATTCTCTGCGCCGATCTCTTCATAGACTTCAAGAAAGCCGGGGAAGCGCAAACTCGAGGCTGAGACACGAAAGGTGTAACCGGAGTCAGCCGAAGCGCCGGCGACTTCGATCGTCAAGGTGTCATACTCGGCAGGACTCATCTGCGAGGCGAGAAATCGGGCCCAACTCAGGCTATAGAGCTTTAGCTGCTCCTTGCTCAAATGCGGCTCGAGTTCCTCGGGAGTTCGGGCCGAGCTTGTGGGCCGGATGGCCTCATGCGCCTCCTGAGCCTTCCTCGCCTTCGTCCTGTAGCTCGGAGCTTGTGCCGGCGCGTAGCGCGCCCCATAGCGGGTTCGAATCACCTGCCGTGCTTCCTCTTGCGCCTGGCGCGACACCTGTGTGGAGTCCGTCCGCATATAGGTGATCAGGCCGGAGGCCTCACCTTCGCCGACTTCAATCCCCTCGTAAAGCTGCTGGGCGACCGCCATGGTGCGTCGGGTGCTGAATCCCAGCCGGCGCGACGCATCCTGCTGCAGCGTGCTGGTGGTGAATGGCGCCGAGGGTTTCCGTGTCCGGCTCCCGCGACGGACGAGCGACACTTGATAGGACGCGCGCCTCAGGTCCTCCATCAGGCGATTGACTTCTTCTTCCGATCCAAGCTCCGGCTTCACATCGCCGATGCGCACAAGCAGCGCGCGAAATGAAGGCGGTTTTTCGGGTTGGAGGAACTCGCCGTCGAGTGACCAGTACTCCTCGGACGTGAAGTCTCGAATTTCGCGCTCGCGGTCGACGATCAGTCGAAGCGCTGCCGACTGCACGCGTCCCGCCGAGAGTCGGCTTCGAACCTTGGACCAGAGCAGCGGGCTGATGTTGTATCCCACGAGCCGATCCAGGATCCGCCTTGCCTGCTGGGCGTCCACAAGATCCATATCAATCCCGCGTGGGTGATCGAAGGCCTCCTCAATGGCCGGCTGGGTGATCTCGTGGAACACAACCCGGCGTGCCCGCTCCGGTTCGATTTCCGCCGCCTCGAGGAGATGCCAGGCAATAGCTTCCCCCTCTCGATCCGGGTCTGTGGCGAGGAAGACCTCCTCGGCTTTTGCCGCTTCGTCCTTGAGTTCCTTGACGATCGGACGCTTCTCATTCGGTACCCGATACCGGGGTTCGAAGTCGCTCTCCACGTCAACGCTCAGCTTCGAACGCAGCAGGTCGCGCACGTGGCCGATGGAGGCTCGGACACGATAGTCAGGCCCCAGATATCGGCCCACGGTCCTTGCCTTCGCCGGGGATTCAACGATGACCAGACGACCGCGACGCTTGGGTTCCCGCTTCCGGCGGCGCGGCTTGCGTTTCACTTCCGGGGCTTCGAGCCCCTCATGAGCATCCGTCTTTCCCATGCGGTAGAGCCCAGTTCCACAAACCGGACAGACGCCCTTCGTCGCCGGTGTCCCGGCCGACGTGAAGGTGGGCTCAGGATGGTCGATCGGACGTTTCTGCTTGCACTTCACACAATAGGCTTCCACAATCTTTCCTCACAAATAGCGCGTGTGGTCCGAGGATTCGAGCTTCCTTACCAGCTCGCGCACCTCCTCGGCACGCTCACGCGGACAGAGAAAGAGCACATCATCCATATCGACGACAATTAAATCTTCGATACCGTAGGCTGCGATCAGCCGCTTCGATTCACCTGCAGATTGAAACAGCAGGCTACCATGCGTCTCCAGAGCCAGCGCCGATGGCGCGAGGACGAGATTGCCCGCCGGATCTTTTTCAAATACCTCGAAAAGACGGTCCCAGCCGCCGATGTCCCACCAATCCAGATCATCCGCCGGAATCATCGCCACGTTCTGCGCGTCCTCCATAATCCCATAGTCGATCGTTTCCGGCGTGAGCGCCTGCCACACATCGGGGAGCACGGCATTCAGCTGCCCGTCCTGCACTGCCGTTCCCAGCGTTTCGACGGCCTGGAACAATTGAGGGAGCTGGCGCCGGATCTCACGGAGGACCGCGTCGACTCGCCAAACGAACATGCCTGAGTTCCAGAAGTAGGTTCCTGCCGCCAGATAATCCTGCGCCGTTGCCAGATCAGGCTTTTCGCGGAACGAGGCGACCTCAAACGCGTTGACGCCTGCCAGGTCAAGTGATTTGCCCATCTGAAGGTAACCATAGCCGGTGGCAGCATAGGTCGGCGTGACGCCAAGCGTTACCAGGTGGCCCAATCGGGCGACTTCGTACGTAGCACGAAGCGAACTGCGGAAAGCCTCCTCATTGCGAATGAGGTGGTCGGCCGTTAGGCAAGCCATCACACATTCAGAATCCTGTGCTTGAAGAACCGCCGCGGCGAGGCCGACGACAGAAGCCGTCCCTTTTGGCGCTGGCTCCAGCAGATAGTTTTCAGCAGGCAGCTGCGGTGCCTGCTCCTGGAGCAGGACAGCCTGTTGTTCGACCGTCACCACATAGATGCGTTCCGGGCCCAAGAGTGGGAGCAGCCGATCAACTGCCATCTGGAAGAGCGAGCGATCACCCAGTAGCCGAAGCAGCTGCTTTGGGCGACTGCGTCGAGAGAGCGGCCAGAGCCGAGTTCCGCCCCCTCCGGCCATAATGACGGCATAGAAATCTTCCATCAGGATGGACCCTGGTCCTCCGCCGGATCAGGGATACTCACTGACCGGACATAGCGCATCCCGCCGACGGACATCGCCAGCCCCTTGAGTTCGAGCAACGCCAGGGAAGCCGCCACTTTGGCGGCAGGTAGCGACAGTTCGGCGCGAATCTCATCGACATGCGTCGGATGGGCTGAGAGCGCTCCGAGCACACTGCGCTCGACTGGATCCTGCGGCAAGGCCTTCCTCATTGCTTCGCGGCGTGCCGCCACCTCCAAATCCAACGATTCCAAGACGTCATCGACCGAGAGCAGCGGCGTTGCGCCGTCCCGGATGAGCCGATTCGTGCCCGCACTCGCCGGGGAGGTGATCGGCCCTGGGAGGGCGAAGGTTTCACGCCCCTGATCGGCTGCAAATCCGGCTGTGATCAGCGCTCCGCTCCGTTCTCCGGCCTCAATGACGACCACTGCAAGCGAAAGGCCGGAGATAATTCGATTGCGTGGCGGAAAATTGCCCGGCTCAGGTGCGGTCCCGAGCGGGTAGTCGCTCATGAGAACCCCTGCCTGGCCGATGGCATCCACCAGCCGCCGGTGCTCGGGTGGGTAAACTCTGTCGAGTCCCGAACCAAACACGGCGATCGTGCGCCCACCACTATCCAGGGCGGCGCCGTGTGCCAGTCCATCAACGCCGCGCGCCAATCCGGAGATCACCGTGACTCCAGCCGTCGCCAGCGAGGCGCCCAGTTCCTGCGCGACGGCTCGACCGTAGGGTGTGGGCTGCCGGGTACCCACAAGGGCGACAGCCCAGCGATCCGCTTCCACATAACGGCCCTTAACATACAGCACCGGCGGCGGAGCCGGGATCTCGCGCAGCCGGTCTGGATACTCGCTGTCTCCCCAGGTAAGGACCTGGATGCCGCCGCGTTCGACTCGGGCCACCGCCCGGTCGAGATCAAGGCTGCGTCGATTCTCCAGCAACGCAGCCACAGACTTCCGGTCAAGTCCGCAGGAACGCAATTCCGCCGGAGTCGCATTCCAGGCTCGCTCAATGTCCCCAAACCTATCCAGAAGGGCGCGCAGGCGAACAGGCCCGATGCCCTGCGTTCGATTAAAACCAATCCAAAACTTCAGTTTTTCCCCCATTGCATCCCCCTCTTCAAGCCGGCCGAGCATACCACGCTGATTCGCGGCATGTCAAGTCGGCGAAGTTTTCAGCCACAAGGGATGGGGTTGCACCTTGGAGCGGGCCATGCGAAGATCCGCCATACCTACCCCATTCTGGAGGAGCTGATGGGCGCACAACGCATCGAGGAATCGGCATCCAGCAACCTGCCCGAGGCGCTGCTGAGCGCAGAATTCCACTATCTCACGCAAGCCGCCTTCCAGGCGAATGAAGACCGTGCGCGCAGTTCACAGTTCTTCCTGTTGACCTTCGGCACGTTCATCGCCGGCTTGTTCAGCGTCCAGCGGTCGGTGCCCGATCCACAGCCACTCAACACGGCGCTGGCATTTGCATTTGCGCTTCTTACCCTGTTTGGCGTGCTCACCAACCTGCAGCTCGCTCGGCTACGGCAGGCTTGGCTGGAGAGCGCTCGGGCGATGAATCAATTGAAGGCGCATTGGGGTGGAACGAGTACTGAATTCGAGCGAACCTTCCGCTGGCGGCAGGAGACGCTCCCTGCCGCGTTCAACCCGAAGAGCCTCGGCTTCCTTCAGGCGGTCACAGTCAGCCTGCTCAGCGGCCTGGCTGCCGGGGCTTCGATAGGCTTTAGCGCACTGGCGAGCGGTTCGACCGCGATACCCTGGACTGCGGCTACATTCGCCGGGTTGGCTGCGCTTGTCGTTGCGCTGGTGCTAGGCTACTGGCTTCCACTGCGACGGGCCTAGTGGACGGCAGTCTCACGCAGGTCTTCGGGGTCGAGCCATCGCTCGACCAACGGCGCAGCCGATTCGAGGCGCACCGACTCCCTCTCAGCGAGGACAGAAGCCAGTAGCTCTTCGAGGCCGATCATGGATTCGATGGCTTCGATTCGATCGGGCTTGGCGACGGTTGCGGGGTGGCGAGCGATGATCGAGCAGCAATCCTTGTAGGGACGCTTGGCGATCTCGAAGATGCCGAGTTGCTCGCCAAGGTCAATGATCTCCTGCTTATCGTAAGAAATCAGTGGACGAAACAGCGGCATCTGGATTGCAGCGTCAACGGCAGCCAGGTTCTCCAGGGTCTGGGAGGCAACCTGCCCCAGGTTGTCGCCGCTGAAGAGGCCCAGGGCGCCATGCTCAACGGCCAGCCTGGCGGCAGCGCGGGCCATAAAGCGCCGGAAAACGACCAGCTCCTGGCGGCGCAACTGAACCGGCAAATCGGCTGTCGCCAGCTGAAATGCATGGTACGGGAGATAGTGGATGGTCAGCTGCGGCAGGTAAGCCAACAGCCGGCGCGCCAATCCGCCGACCTTTCGTTCATGTGCAATTTTGCCATTCGGCAGGGCATAAAAATGGACCAATTCGATCCGCGCGCCGCGTTTCGCCATCAGGTAGGTCGCCACAGCTGAATCGATCCCAGCCGAGAAGAGCCCCATCATCTTTCCTGAGGCGCCCACAGGCAGCCCGCGCGGCCCGCCAAACTTCTCGGTGTAGATAAACGTATTGCGCCGAAGGATCTCCACAAAGATTGTCAGGTCGGGGGCGCTTAAGTCGACTTCGAGTGGGATCTCCGCCTGGACCGCTGCGCCGAGTTCCGTCTCGACCTCTTGAGAGGTCATGGCCAAGACCCGGTCTCCCTGAACCACGCGTATGGCGAAGGTTCGCACGCCATCGGTGGTAGCTTGCGGGACCGCCCGCAACACGGCTTCCCGGATGGCGCCCAGGTCGCTTGGCACCTGATCGACTTCTGCCCACCAGGCAATCCCAAACACACCCCGCAGGTCGATCCCGGCCTCCGCCTCCACCACCATTCGACCGCGCAGTCGCCGCACCTTTTGCACTGCCGGATGCTGAGTGCGGATGTTCTCAGCCAGACAGAGCTCGAAATCCGATCGGTTTCGACCTTTCAGACCAATTTCAGCGTAATGAACGACGTAGGTAGGCATCGAGGTGGGTCTTCGGGCGCCAGCGGCTTGCTGAGAGCCTCGATCGCTCAGGCCAGCCTGGCCTTAAGTGTGATGTCAATGGCCGCCAGGGCCTGGGAGACCGGACAATTCTTCTTGGCCGTCTCAGCATGCTCCTGAAAGGCGGCGGCGTCGATTTCCGGCACGTCGCCAACGGTGTCGAGCTCGATGCGCGTGATTCGGTTCGCGCCGTCGACCTTCTCCATGTGCACGGATGCCGTGGTGCGGATGCTGCGTGGCGTGAATCCCGCCTTCCCCAAGCCGGCCGAGAGCGCCATCGAGAAGCAGCCTGCATGCGCGGCCGCGATGAGCTCCTCGGGGTTCGTTCCCTCCCCCTCTTCGAACCGGGAGGAAAAAGAGTACGGACCCTCGAAACCTGCGTTCTCCATCTTCATCGTCCCGCTGCCATCTCGCAGGGATCCATTCCATTCAGCTCTGGCTTGTCGAACCGGCATCTGCCACCTCCAGTCATCGTGACGTTCAGGTTCAGCAGCACTCAGCGCACATTATAACCAGCGGTCGTGTCCGGGACAGGCTGCAGACCGCTGGCTGCTTTTGTCTTGCCCCAAGTTGGCGTACAATCTGCGCCGCAGATCGTGCGTTTCCACCCACCGCTTTGATCCGCATCTCCGAATCGCGAGGAGGCTCCAATGAATGAAGTCGTCGCACTCTCAAGCTGCGGTCTGATCGCCGCCGCCGTCGCTCTGGTCTTCCTGCTTTTCACTTCAGTGAAGCAATTGTTCCAGTATGAGCGCGGCGTCGTCTTTACTCTGGGCAAGTTTTCGGGGACCCGCGAGCCTGGGCTTACTTTGATTTTCCCCATCATGCAGTCCATGCGTCGCGTCGATATGCGCATCAAGACCGCCGACATCCCCCGGCAGGAGGTCATGACCCGGGACAACATCCCGATGCTGGTCAACGCCGTTGTGTACTTCAAAGTCATGGATCCCAAGGCGGTCATCATCGAGATCGAGGATCACGTCTTCGCAGTCCGCCAGTACACGCAGGCGGCGCTGCGCGATGTAATCGGCAACAGTGAAATGGACTTCGTGCTGACCGAACGCGAGCAGATCGCGGAGAGCATCAAGAAGATCGTCGACTCGGAAACGAGTGGTTGGGGCGTAGATGTTGAAGCGATCAAGATCCAGGAAGTCGAACTGCCGGCCGAAATGAAACGCGCAATGGCCAAGCAAGCTGAGGCCGAGCGCGAAAGGCGGGCCATGATCATTGCTTCGCAAGGTGAACTCACAGCTTCCGAAAACCTGCGGAAGGCCGCCGAGAATATGGCCGCCCACGAAGGCGCGCTGCACCTCAGAACCCTGCAGACCATTCGCGACATTGCTGCAGATCCGTCCGAAAAGATCGTGCTGTTCATGCCAACCGGCTTTGGGCGGAAGCTCACCGAGTTAATCCGGGATGATGGAGCCTGAACCGTGCCGATGCTGGAAGATAAGGTTCGCTATCTTCAGATCGCCTTCAACTACGACGTCGATCTCGTTCGCGAGGTGGTCCCGCATTTGGCCTCCAGCGATCGCATCCTGGTCGAAGCCGGAACCCCATACATCAAACGAGAGGGTGTGGATGGGATTCGGGCTATCCGGCGCCTCTGGCGGGGTCACGTTGTTGCCGACCTGAAGACGACCGACGGGGCCGAAAGCGAAGTCCGGATGGTGCACGACGCTGGCGCAACAGCGGCCACCGTCCTCGGGAGTTCGCCCACAGAATCACTCGACCTATTCGTGCATGCCTGCAGCGAATTGGGCATGGTGTCGATGATCGACATGCTCGGGGTTCGAGATCCCTTGAGAGCGGTGATGCGGATGTCGGCCCCGCCCGACGTTGTCGTGCTGCACCGCGGGCGGGATGAAGAAAGCACCCGCGGGAAAGTGATTCAGTACCGTCACGTCAACCGTCTGCGCAGCAAGTTCGATGTGCTGCTCTCTGCGGCCGGAGGCGTGGACCTGCGGGAGGCCCGAAGCGCGATCTTCAACGGGGCGAGCATTGTTGTCGTGAACCTGGTGCAGCCCGGAGACCCCTGGGAAGGAATCTCGACGGATGAGGACGTGCCGGCGATGGCCGATCAGTTTCTTGCGACCATCGAGTAGGCCACCTATGGCGTCGCTCACCATCGTCGTTCCGACGCTGAATGAGGCGCGCAGCCTGCCCCGGCTGCTTGAGGCTCTCGCCGCACAGACCCGACCCCCGGATGAGGTCGTCGTCGCCGACGCGGGATCCAGCGATGGCACCCCCACGCTCGCTGCGGAGGCCGGCGCCCTCGTAGTCCCGGGCGGCCGCCCAGCTGCCGGTCGGAACGCGGGCGCGAGCGCCGCCAGCGGGGAACTGCTCTTCTTCCTCGACGCCGACGTCAGACCCCCACCCGACTACCTGGAGAACGTTCTTCAGGAGTATGAGCGCGAGGGACTTGATGTCGCCAGCACGCTGATCGACGCGCTGAGCGATGAGATGGGAGATCGGATCATCGCCGATGCCACCAATCTTTACCTGCTGGTGGTGCAGCGCTTCTCGCCGCATGCCCCCGGATTCTGCATCCTTACGCGGGCCGAGCTCCACTCGCAGATCGGCGGCTTCGACGAGACCGTGCTCCTGGCCGAAGACCACGATTATGTCCAGCGGAGTGCGCGCTATGGACGGTTTGGCATGCTCACAGGGGCCCGCCTACCGGTGTCCATGCGCCGGCTGGAAACGGAAGGGCTCGTCCGGCTGGCTTTCAAGTATTTGTGGTGCGAGATGCACGCCCTCGCCGGTAAGCCCATCCACCGGATACCCTTCAAGTATGAATTCGGAACGCACGATCTTGCGCCGGCTGACCGAGGAAGACGGATCCTCGATGTTGCCGGACTCCGCGAGCAGATCGGACGCGTCGCCAATCCGATCGCTTCCTTCAACCGGGAAGCGGGACGAACCCTCGAGCGTATCCTCTATCAAGAATCCTTCAGTGCGTTCCGTACGCGGATCACGAACGTGCTTTCGCCAACCGACCTTTCAACTCTCCAGACCTATCTGTCGGAACGGCTGAACCTCCTGCGCGGATCAGGACGCTCGCTTGCGCGCTCGATTTCGCGCCTCTCACCGGTGGAAATGCGCGAAAGCATCCGCTTCATTGACCTGGACTGGCTCAAGCGAAACACGGAAGGCGAAGGCGGCGCCAACGAAAGATCCCGTGACCGCTGATTCGAGAAATAACGCGCTTTCCCCGCTGGCGCCATTGCATGGGCAGATCCAGCCGCTGGATGCAGGCTGGCAGACCATGGCACCGGTCGAGTTAGCGACCGGGAATGCATCCTCGCCTCCATCCCCGACCTCGGAGGAGTGGGAGTATGTTTCGCTGCCCCATCTCGGCGACGCAACCGAAGGCCTTGAATCACGCTGGTATCAGCTCGAATTTGATGTTCGACACAGAGGAGATGCCAGACAGCTCATTCATTTCGACGGAAGCTTCTACTTCACCGACGTCTGGCTGAACGGCGCGCATCTGGGAAACCACGAAGGATATTTCCAACCCTTCGCCTTCGATGTGACCGACGACCTGCTGCCTGGCCGAAACTTGTTGCAGGTGGCCTGCACCAGTCCGATTGAGGCGCCTCAGTTCAAGAAGAAGCGTGCGGTTCTTGGCGTCTTCGCCGATTGGGACTGCAAGCCCTACCCCTCCGCCTTCTATCCCAATCTTTCAGACCAGTTCGAATGGAAGGTTCCAGTCGGCCTCTGGCGTCCGGTTTCGTTGATGGGCGTCCCAGGCCTGCTGGTCGAGTCGCTGCTCGTGCTGCCTGAAGTCGAAGGTCCCTCGTGGCCTACCAATGCATTCGCCGAAGGAGCCGAGTCCGCCTACGCCCGAGTGAGGCTTCGCGTGCGCAATCTGCTGCAGCACCCAGTGGCGATTCCGCTCGAGGTGAGAATTGCACCTTTCAATTTCACCCCCTTCTCTGGCGGGGGCGCCCAGGCTAAGCTGCAGCTCCCAGCCTCAGGGAGTGGTCAAATCGACCTCCCGATCAGGATTTCAAAGCCGCGCTTGTGGTTCCCCTGGACTCATGGCACAGCAAATCTCTATCAGGCCGAGGTCAGCCTGCGCGTGCACAGCGAGGCCGGCGATGAAGAACTTCGGTTGACCCGCGTATTTGGCCTGCGCGTGATCCGCGCAGCCATCGAATCCGGTTCATGGTCCTGGGAACTCAACGGCCGGCGCATCTATCCGCGCGGGAGCAACTACATCTCGGATTTCTATCTTGATCGCACCGACATGGCCCGCATTTCCGAAGACCTGAAGCTCGCCCGCGACCTCAATCTCGATCTGCTTCGAGTTCACGCGCATATTGAACCGCAGGAGTTCTACCGGGCCGCGGATGAGGCCGGCCAGCTGCTGATCAGTGACTTTCCACTCCAGTGGGCATATGCCTATGACCTCCCTGAGGCAGAAGACGAGCGTTTTCACCACCAGGTGTGGCGACAAGTCGGTCAGATGATCGAGCTGCTCGGATCCAGCCCTGCAATCGGCCTGTGGTGTATGCACAATGAACCTCCCTGGCTGGAATCTGCCTCCTTCTTAGGTGCCGACGTCCATGAGTCGGCGACGAATCGGGAGCTTGATGAGGGATCGGTGCAGCGTGCAGCCATCACGGATCCCTCCCGGCCAGCGATTCCGGCCTCCGGCGACCTCGACGTCCATCTCTACCACGGCTGGTACACAGGGAGCTGGACGGATAACCGTGACCTGGAGCCTGCCTTCCCATCCGAATTTGGGGTTCAGGCGCTGCCGAACCTCACCTCACCAGTATGGGACAGCATCGGACGTCGCTGGCCGGTCGGTCCGGTCGATGCAGCCTGGGCGCACGCCGACTTCCAATCGCCCTTCTGGGTCAGCCCCGGCGTGGGCGCGCCGACTCGATTTGGAAGCCTCGCCGACTACATCAAAGATAGTCAGGACTATCAGGCCTTCTATCTCCGTCATGTCGTCGATCAATGGAGGCGCCAGAAATTCGCCCCCACCGGGGGTTACGTCCAGTTCATGCTCACCGACTGCTGGCCGGGGATCACCTGGTCGGTTGCCGACTACGCCCGGCGCCGCAAGCGCGGATTCGCGGCGCTGCAAGAGGCCTCCAGCCCCGTTGGCCTCTGCGTGGACCTTGAGCCGAGCTTTGAAATCGTGCGCGGTCATCATATCTACTTCGAGCGCGGCGCAGAATTCCATGCGGACCTGTATCTCGTGAATGACGACTACCGGGAACGCGGCGAGGTAACCATGTCGTGGCGCCTGCACCGCGACGCTAGCCTCCCCCTGCGCTTCGTCCGGGCGCTCATTGGACGCCGCGGGGCGCGCGGCCGTACTGAGGTGCTGCTGCCCGACGCCAGCGAGCCCGCCCGCCGGGTGGCTTCCGTCCGGGCCCATTTGCGCTGGCGCGGGCGCTATATCTTCCAGGCCGTCGTCCGCCGGGGCAATGAAGTTCTCAGTCGCTACCAGCTCCACTTCAACGTCGGGCGCCCAATTCTCGGGACGAGGGCCCCACGACGCGTGCCGCGCTTCGTGGTCGATCGTGTCTATCGCCGTGGCAGCCTGCGACGGACGGAAGACGGTGTAGCGTTCGACCTGCACAACACCGTGATGGCGGTTGCGCTTGAGGCCGTCGAGGATGTCCGGGTCAACGGCGAGCGGCTCGACCTGCACCAAATCGAGCTATCGGTCGAGGGGATCAGGCGCTCCCTGGAGGACGTCACGCCGGAAACCCCCCTCATCCTGCACGCCGGAGAGGACCTCACCGTGCGCCTGCTGGAGTATCCACTGCGCCCTGGCTCTCATGAGCTGGAACTCACCGCCCATTTCGCACGCTTTGGCGACTTCAATGTCTCTGTTGAGGATGTGCTTCCGCCGGACTGACGCATAGCCGCTCCGCTTCGCCCATCCCGGCCCGGCCACCCACTCCCATCTTGACGATCCATCGGGAATAGCAGCCTCCTCTGATGTGGCTATACGCAGTCAGATGGCCGGGTCCGCGGCCACCGCCCGGGGCAGCCGCCACAGCGCGCCGGCGGCTGCAATGAGCAGGATCAGCGCGCTGGCCACGAACGTCAGCCGCAGCCCAAAAGCCGTGGCCACCGCGGCACCGATTAAGGGAGCAACTGCCCGCGCGCCGGCGCTAATCGAATTGTCCAGTCCATACACCGCCCCCTCTTCGCCCGCCACGGTGTAGCGGGCCAGCAGCGCGCTCAACGAGGGCAGAACACCGCCAATCGCCACACCTACGGCTGCCTGCAAGAACAGCAGGTGGACAGCCGATTGCACCAGGCTTTGGGGGAAGTAAAGCATCGCGGCCGCCAGGACAGAGCCGATGAAAACCTTGCGATGACCTGCTCGGTCCCCCAGGCGGCCAAGGAAAACCGCGCTTGCCGTCGCCGTGGTAGAGGCAGATCCGATGACAAGCCCGGTGAATGTGTTGACGGAACCGGAATCGGCCAGCAAGATCTCGATGAAGAGCGGTGCGATCGGCACCAGCATCATGCGTCCCAGCTGGGTGAGGAACCGCAGTCCGTAGGTGGCGGCAACGCCTTCCGCACGGAGGATCTCCTTCCATCCCGCCAGCCACGGCGGGCTCTCCAGGGGGAGCACCTGCCGGGGCACATGCGCTTCTCGGACCCCGAAGGTGACGAGCAAGCCTGCCACGAGGAGCAGCCCGGCCGTAACGTAGAATGCCGCGGCGTAGCCATACGCATCGGCAACCACACCCCCAATGACCGGACCGAGCGCGACCCCGCTGCCGAAGCCAACTTGAAGCATGCCCATCGCAAATCCCGTTCGCTGGCGGGGGACAACCGAGGCAACCAGAGCATTGGTGGCGGCAATCGTGCCCGTGACCAAGCCCTGCACGGCGCGCAGGACGATGAGTTCCTCCGCCGAGCGAACAAACGCCATCAAAAGCAAAAGGACCGCACCCCCATACATGGATCGCTGGACCATAAGTTTCCGTCCATAGCGATCGGCCAGCGAACCCCAGACCGGCGAGGCCAGCATCATCGTGACGGCCTGCACAGAGAAGACCAGACCCGATAGAAATTCGACGCCAAAGCCACGGGAGGACCCAAGTTGTTTCACATAGAGAGGAAGGAAGGGAAAGATCGAGGAAAAGCCGATCGCAGTGATCAGCTGTGCCGCCGTCATCAGATAGAGCGTTCGCTTCCAAGGATCCCCTAGCGGGTTCTGCGTGGGAGGACTCGCCACGGTTTCAACTCAGTCCAGCTGCATGGATTTCAGGGGACGGCGCCAAACACTTCATCCAAGATCGAGCCATCGAGGCCAATGGCCCTGAGGCGATAAGAATCGCTCTCGAGTTCCAACAGAACAAAATGGGTCTCTGAGGCCAGGGCCTGGCTTCCTGCTGCCAGTGAGCCTGCTCGATAGAGGCTGCCCGATCCACCCCCGCTGGTGACATACATGACACCGTCGATGAGCAGGCGCTCATAAAGATGACTGTGTCCATTGAAGACAATCAACGAGCCAGAAGCTGCGAACTTCGGATGCCACGCGGCTTGTAGGGGCCGGCCGTCCCCTGGGTGGACGGAACTGCTGGTGAAGGGGGCGATGTGGAAGACGAGGACATGGAGACGGAAGCCCACATCCCGGAGACGCTCCTCCAGCCAGGCCTCTTGCTCCTCCCTCCCCGACACCCCATAGAAGACCTGCGAATCCAGCATGATGAATTGGACATCGCCGTAGGCAAAGGCGTAGTACTGGGGGCGGCTCCGTAACAGCGGCGATTCCATGAACAGGGGGAACGCCGCGTCATAGAATGGTGCCTCCTCCCAGCGTGCGGCGGCATCGTACTCATGATT
>JBFJVD010000037.1:0-15929 GCA_041624375.1 Anaerolineales bacterium | reverse complement strand
CTGCCCGGGTCGGCCCGGTTTGGGTCGCCGGCGAGTGAAAAGCGGGAGATGAACGTTGCCCCGCCGGCGCCGGTGTAGTTCACATAGAACCAGCCATTGGCGGCGTGATCAGGGTGAAAGGCCAGCCCGAGCAAACCTTGCTCGTTGCCGCTGTCCACCACCCGGTCGCGAATGTCGAGGAATGGATCGGCCAGCAGGCCGCCGCCCTCAAAGATCCGGATCACTCCCGGCTGTTCGACGATGAACAGCCGCCCATCGCCGGCATGCGCCATCGCCACCGGGGAGTTGAGCCCGCCGACGACTTGAGTCCAGCGGACCGTGGATGGATCCGGCAGAGTCGTCACCGGCTCGGTGGGAGTCGGCGTGTGCGTCGACGTAGGGGCCGGCGTCGGGGTTTCCGTGGGCGGCGCCGGCGTCTGGGTGGGCGCCGATGTGGGAGTCGGTTCCGGAATGAAGAACGAGCAGCTGAGCCCGAACAGCAGCAGAAGGGGTAGGTAGCGTCGCATCAGTGGCTCCTTCGTGGATCGGGATAGAATTGTAACTTGGGTGATCATGGGCGGGGTGCTCAATACTCACCAGCTTCCATGTGGCCATCCTCCACCCGCGCGACCCGCAGATGGCCTCCAGATGCAGGGGTGCCGCAGGGTAACGACGCAAAGCTTCATCCCTTGGGCTCACCCGCAACCCGACGACCCCGGACCCCGACTTAGCCCAAACATTCGGCCGTGAAGGGACCATGACTGCCAGCGAATCCCGTGAGACCGAACTGATCATCCGGCCCCTCCAGCGCGCCGACCTTCCCGCAGCCGACAAGGTGATGCGGGTGGCGTTCGGCACCTTCTTGGGTATGGAAGACCCCGCCGCGTTCATGGGGGATGCGAATTACATCGAGAACCGCTGGCGGGCGGATCCGCGATCCGCCTTCGCCGCCGAGCTGGACGGCGAGATCGTCGGCTCGAATCTTGCGGCTCACTGGGGAAGCTTTGCCTTCTTCGGGCCGCTCACCGTCCGGCCGGATGTCTGGAACCTCGGGGTCGGTCGCGCCCTGATGGAGCCGATTTTGCAGCTATTCGACGAATGGGGGGTTCAGCTGGCCGGGCTGTTCACCTTTGCCGACAGCCCCAGGCACCTCGGGATGTACCGGAAGTTCGGTTTCGCGCCGCGCTACCTGACCGCCCTGATGAGCCGCCCCGTCGAGCCGGTCGACGCCGGGGTTCGCTGGGAACGCTGGTCGGAGCTCTCAGCAAGCGATCGGGAGACCGCCGCTGCGGCCTGCCGGCGTGTCACCGGCGCGATCTTCGAAGGCCTGGACGTGCGCTCCGAGATTGAGGCGATCGATTCGCTTGCGTTGGGGGATACGCTTCTGCTCTGGGAGGCAGCCGAGCTTGCCGCCTTCGCTGCCTGTCATGTGGGTCCGGGCACGGAGGCCGGCGGCGGCCACTGCTATGTGAAATTCGCGGCCGTTCGTCCCGGTCGAGAGGCAGCACGGATCTTCGAGCAGCTGCTTGCCGTCTGTTTGAACTTCGCCGCCTCGAGGGGTGTGGCGCGGCTCGTGGCCGGCGTGAACACTGCCAGGTCGGAGGCCTATGCTGTCTTGAGCGAGCAGGGTTTTCGCACCAGGGGTTTGGGTGTGGCGATGCACAGGCCCAACCAGCCCGGCTTCAGCCGCCCCGGGGTCTTCGTCCTGGATGACTGGCGCTGAGCCTCAGCATCGGCCTTGCTCGGAAACCATCGGTTGGTGTGAGAACAGGTGGGCGTCAGGAGAGGAGCAGGTAGCGGCGCGCCATCTTGCGGCGCAGCTCCTGCGCACGTCGCTTCGCCTCGCGGCGACCGTATTTGCTCACCGAGAAGCGCGTCTTCTCGGTCACGCCAGGCTTCGGCGACCAGGTGGCGGCGAAGCTCTCCTTGCCGTGCCCGTCGACTTCGAGGTGCACCCCCTTCTGCGACGAGCGGATCCAGCGCTCTGTGCGCGGCTTTCCGAAGGCGTGCTCCGTTTCATCCCGCCACTCGATGGCGGCGGCGAGCGCTTCCTCCGGGCCGCCATGCGACTTATCGGAGAAGCGTTTGTAGGCTGCCTGGCCCTCCCATTGCACACGCGCTTGCCAGCCGTGCATTCGCTTCCTGTCGTTGTCGTAGCGTGAAATTCCCTTGGCGGGGTTCTGTTTCTGGGCCGGCTTTGTCACGGCGATCGCTCCCTGCTGCAGTGCGGCTTCATCGATGCCAAGGTGATCTGCCTCGCATTCTACCAATGAAGGCTGTCGGTGAGGCGGCCAGGGCCAGACAAACTCAAGCCTAGACGCTTCCCCACTTCAACGTGGTGGATCGAAGAACGACGGACCTATGCAATGCGGGACGTATCGATCCCCAACGCTTCGGCGGTTTTGCGGGGTACGCAGAAGTAGGTGACGCTGATCGAGGGGTTTTTCTCCTGGGGCCGCCGGTAGGGGTAGATCGTGCGGCTGCGGTAGGAGAACTCGTCCATCACCACATAGCCGCCCTCCTCGGCACACCGTTTCCAGCTCCAACGATCGGAGCGTTTCCGTTCAACGGCGGGGCGCAGCCCCTGGCCGGACATCTCGTGGACATAGCGGAAGCCGGCGTGATAGGTGTTCCAGGCAGTTTGGATAAGTGCCTCGTCGTGAAGCGCGGATTCCTCCGTGAAGACGAGCAGGAAACCAGCGCGCTCGTACTCGCGCAGAATGGCGGTCATCCGTTCGTTGGTCTGGTTGCGCACTTCGTGCAGCCCGTTGCCCACCATCATGACGGTGGGCTCATTCCGCAGGCCATGATCTTCCAGGAACTGAATCACACGCTCCGGATGGCCGATATCGGCTGAGTGGATGAGTATCATATCGGGCGGCAGATTCCCTGCTTCCTGCTGCGCCCTGGCCTGCTCGATGGCCGCATCTTCGAGATCGGCGCCGATATAGATTCGCTGCGCGCCGCCGTCTCGCTCAAACCGCTGCCGGATCGCCTCGCCGCGCCCCAGGGCGTGCTCGATGAAGACGGTGTACTCGTAGCCGTACTGCCGGCAGAACTGATCGAGCTTGTCGTGGGCGATCGCAAAGGACTTCCGATTTGCATCTTGGCTGGCGGCAACGTTCTCCGCTCGACGGACCCATGGTGCCGCTTCCCCGGCCCTCAATAGGGTCTCCAGTTGGTTGACGTATGGGTGGTAGGCCCCAATGATGCCGAAGGGACCTGGCCCGCGCTCGAACACCCGGGCACCGAGTTCTGTGACTTTGCCGTCCGAGGTGAACCCGGCGCGCTCGAATAGCGCCGCCAGCGCCGGCGTCTCGTGCGGCAATAGGGCCGCCAAGGCGGCGCCGGGTTTGAGTTCCGGCGTGATGTCCAGCGAGCGCAGGGCGAGCACGCACGGCAGCAAGCGGTAACCGATCTCTACCTGGGTGTAGCTGGCAACCCAGCTTCCGGTCGTCGGGTCCTGGCCCGGATCCGAAAGCCAGCTGTTCAGGAAATCACTCTTCGCTGGATCGGGCTGTGCAGACTCCAGAAAGCCAACCAGCTCAGCGACCATGTTCACTCGGAATGGGTCCGGGATCACGGTTGCTCGCTGCAGGACGCGGGCAATAGCGGGGTTGGCGGAGATGGCGAAATCGCCGTCGCCTCGCTGCAAGTAGCCGCGCGCGTGCAAGAAGTGAAGATCGTGAGTCAGCTGATTAACGTCAAGGCCGTCCTCGGTTGCGACCGTTACGGGGTCCAGCATGTGCCCGCTGAGCAGGCGGTCGAGGATCCCAAGGGCCTTGTGTGTGGAAAGCACGTGCCGCAGGAGCCACAGATCTGGCGTGGCGGTGATCCCCGCCCGCAGCACGACGGAACGGAGAACCCGGATGGCCCGGCCGGCCGATTCGGGCGCTGCGGCAGCGGTTCGGTCGAGCTTTTGCAGCTCGGTCTCAAGGGTTCGCAGCCAATCGAGGATGGACAACCCATCCTGATACAAGTGCGGGACCTGCTCCCTGAAGATCTGGAAGCTGCGGTCGGAAATGTAGGGGAAGCCGGCCGAACTGACGTCGGTGTCGCCGGTCACGATGTCGAGCAGTGGGCCGGCCTGCGGGTGTGCCCTGAGTGCGGGACGTGCTGAGAGCTGCTCTCGCAGCGCAGACAGGTCTGGTGCCGGATTCTCGGTGTGCTGTGTCATGAACCCGTCCTTCGGATCTCCAGCGGCGTGTGATGGATTCTCGGAGAAAGCGGATTGTCTCGCAAGGCGGTCTTCGGCGCAGTTCCGGTGAGCCGGCCAGGGCGGAATCGCGGTAAGCGCCGCTGGGCGAAACGGCTCAGCTCCCCAGCAGTCCCGATACGCCGAGCCAAAGCTGGTAGGCGCCGAAGGCGGCCAGGAGCAAGCTGCCGAGCAGGATCAGCGCTCTGGATCCGCCATAGGAGACCCGCTTGGCCTGCCCGAAGATGAAGATCTGGATGGCCAGGCCGGGAACCCACAACGCGTAGAACCCGATCAGGAACATGGCGGCGTGCAGCGTTGACTCAGCGGCGTAGGCGAGCAGCGCCGGGATGCCGATGATGCTCCAGTTGATGTACACGTTTGGGGTGATCCACACGGCCCCGATCGCCTGAACGAACGACCGCCTCGATTCGGCCCGTTCAAGGTCTTGCTCGGGGGGCTGCCGGGCGAGGCGCACCAGTCCGCGTGCCAGATAGAAGTAGTACAGGCCGCCGAGCAGGCGCAGGGTGTGAACCGCCCAGTCGGGGAACTGCTGCAGGACGAACCAGAGCAGCAGAATGACCGGGATGTCGGCGATGAGCGGCACCAGGGCGAGCGGCAGCGCGCGCCGCCAGCCCTGTCGCACGGCGGTGGAGAGCACGAAGATTTTGAAGGGTCCGACCGACAGGATCGGCGCGGTGGCAAAGGAGATCCCTTGCAGCAGGGCGATCAGCATCGAATAGGATCAGCCTTCTCTTGGCCGTGGGACATCACGCGGTCGGCTCCAGCGGCGTTGGCTCAGGAAACTGTGAGGCCGGGCGACGGGAGAGCCGCTCAAGACCGCAGCGCAGTCTGGTAGATGGCGCTGGTCTTTGCCTCAATCTCCTCGAGACTGGCGCCTTCGAGGGCTTCCACCAGCGTGAGATCGCCTTGGATGAATTCGAAGACGGCGAGTTCGGTGATGATCACATCGACGGCGCCGGCAGCGGTAAGCGGCAGGTCGCACGCGGGCACGATCTTCGGGCTGCCGTCCTTGTGGGTATGGGTCATGGTGATGATCAGGCATTTGGCGCCTTGCGCCAGGTCCATCGCCCCGCCGACGCCGAGCAGCGGCCGGCCGGGCACGGCCCAATTGGCGAGGTTGGCTTTCTCGTCCACCTGAAGCCCGCCCATCACGGCCACATCGACGTGTCCGCCGCGGATCAGGCCGAAGGAGTCGGCGCTGTCGAAGTAGCTCGATCCCGGCAGCGCGGTGACGGGGATTTTGCCGGCGTTGACCGGGTAGTCCATCGCACCGCCCTCGGCCGGGGACGGCCCGACCCCGAGCATGCCGTTCTCGCTGTGCAGGATCACGCCATGCGCTGGCGTGATCAAGTCGGCGATCAGGGTAGGTATGCCTACCCCGAGGTTGACGATGTTGCCGGGCGCCAGCTCACGAAGGGCCCGGCGGGCGATACGCAGGCGCGCTTCGCTGGCCTGCGCCAGCCCCGAGGCGACGGAGCCCGAGGTGCCCAGGTCTTCAGGGGTCATGCGCGCCAGGACCAGGTAGTCCACATAGTTACCAGGCGTGTGGATTTGCTCGGGCGGCAGGTCGCCGAGCGGTACGATCTGCTCCACTTCGGCGATCACCAGGTCGGCGGCCGTCGCCATGGCCCGGTTGAAATTCTGCTCGGTCATGCGGTAGATGAGGTTGCCGGCCGTGTCCGCCTGCCAGGCCCGCACGAAGGCGACATCGGCCCGCAGCGCAGGGACGAAGACGTGCGGCACCCTGTCGATGACTTTTATTTCCGCTTCATCGGCGAGCACGGTGCCGTGGGCGGTCGGGGTATAGAAGCCCCCTAGGCCGGCGCCGCCAGCGCGGATCGCTTCCGCCAGCGAGCCCTGGGGCAGGAGCGTGACGTCGATTCGCCCTTCATGGGCGGCCTGGACCGCTTCAGGATTGGAGGTGAAGAAGGAGCCGATGGCTCGACGGATCCGGCCCCGGTTGAGCAAGCGCCCGCCGCCCAGGTTTGGCTCGCCGAGGTTGTTCCCGATGTAGGTCAGGTCGGCCACCCCGGTCTCCGCCAGGGCGTGCACCAGGTGGACCGGGTTGCCGGTCATGCCGAAACCGCCCACCATCAGACTGGCCCCGGACGGAACTTTGCGAGCCGCTTCCTCGGCGCTGATTTGGGGCACCGGCTTCATTGATTGTACGCGGACCTTCCTGCCATGCCTGTGGGCGCTCCCGCCGACGTCGCGGTATGCGGGGCGGTGAGGTCGGCTCCTCGGCTTGAATCGGGTGGCGGGCCTGGTAGACAACGGCTCGCGAATATTGTATACATGTATACAAGATACGGCGGAGCTGGCGTTTCGTCAACCCTGCGCCCAATGGATCTCCCAGCTGGACACCCGAACTCCATCTCGAATGAACCAGCAGTTCACCAGCGCGACCTATGAAAAGCTCACGACCCGTAAGGATCTGGTCGCAGAAGCACTGCGCGATTCGATCCTGCGCGGCGCCTTCGCGCCGGGCGAGAAGCTGGACCAGCAGCGGATCGCTGACGACCTGGCGGTCAGCCGCAGCCCGGTGCGCGAGGCGCTCCGTACCCTCGACGCGGAAGGCTTGATCACCCTCATCCCCAATCGGGGCGCCGTTGTCACCGAGCGCTCGCTCACGGAGTTGAAAGAACTCTACGCCACCCGTGCGCTGGTCGAGGGCGCCGCCATCGAACGCGCCGCGCCGTCGATGACCGACCGTATTCTGGCAATGGTCGAGAACATCCTGGACGACGCCGACAAGACGGACGATTTTGAGGAACTGCTCGTCCTCAACAACCAGTTCCACATGCTTACGTATTCAGCAGTGGCGCAGCCTTTCCTGACAGGCTTCATTCAGCAGCTGCGCAACATGGCCGCGCCGTACAACCGCCTCTACCTGGACCTGCTGGGAACGAAAGACCGGGCCTGGCAGGATCACCGCCGGATCTATGAAGCCTGCCGCAAGCGCGACGGCGCGCGCGCCAAAGCCGAGATCCATCGGCATCTTGAGCATGTGATCCGCGCCATTGCCAGATCGATCGAAGGAGGAAGCTGATCATCTATTCGCAGGCGGCTTCTCAGCCGATCCGGGGCCAGGACGGCGCTGGGCCCGCCCAGGCAGGCTGTGAAGGGCGATGAGATTCGCCGATCTGGGTGATCGCGTGCTGCATTACGCCCTTGAGGGGGCTGAGACGGGCCCGCCGTTGGTGCTGATCCATTCCCTTGGCTACGATCTGCGCAGTTGGGATGGGGTCGTTCCTACCCTTGCTGCGCGCTACGCTGTGCTGCGCTACGACCTGCGCGGCCATGGCCTCTCCGAAGCCCCGCCTGGCCTGTACACCATGCGGGATCACACAGCGGACCTTGAGTTGCTGCTGCAGGAACTCGACTTACCAAAAGCGGTGGTCTGCGGCATCTCCATCGGCGGGATGGTGGCGATGGATTTTGCCGCCCAACATCCCGGGGCGGCCGCCGCGCTGATCCTGCTGGATACGGGCGCCCGGATTGGGACGGCGGAGGTTTGGGAGGAGCGCATCGAAGCCGTGCGAACTCGTGGCATGGAGGCCCTGGCGCCCTCACTGCTGGAGCGTCAGGTTTCGCAGGATTTCCGAACACGGGAGCCCGCGCTCTACCGCGGCTGCCTCCAGATGCTCGCCCGCACACCCGTGGCGGGGTACGTGGGTTCATGCGCCGCGCTGCGGGACGCGGATTTGAACGCCCGACTCGAAGCCATCCGCTGCCCAACCCTGGTGCTCCATGGATCGGAGGATGTCGTTACGCCGGTCGACCAGGGGCGGGCGCTGGCGGAGCGCCTGGCGGATGGCCGCTTCGATACCATTGAAGGTGCGGGCCATCTTCTCTGTGTCGAGCGGCCAGAGGCTCTGAGCCACGCGATCCTCAGCTTTCTCAGGGAGCTTGCCCATGTCTGACTCGAAATATGAACGCGGGAGCCGCATTCGCCGTGCCGTTCTGGGCGATGAGCACGTCGACCGTGCCGAGGCGAACAAGACCGGGCTCGACGCGGATTTTCAACGCTACATCACCGAAAACGCGTGGGGGGACGTGTGGGCCCGAGATGGGATCGATCGGCGCACCCGCCACCTGATCACACTTGCCGTGCTGGCAGCACTGGGCCGGGAGGATGAACTCGAGCTGCACCTGCGCGCCACCCGCAACTCCGGCGTGACGCAGGAGGAGCTCATCGAAGCCTTCCTTCAGGTCGCGGTCTACGCAGGCGTGCCGGCCGCCAACACCGCCTTCGCCACAGCCAAAGCCGTCTTTTCAGATATGACGCCACCCTCCGAGCCCGGGGAGTCCAGCCATGACCCCGCCTAAGACCGTCACCTCGCTCGACTGGGAGTCCCATCCACCCTACCTCCACGAGGCCTACCGCTCGACGGTCTTGCGGGCGCCGAGGCGGCGGCTGGTCCCGCTCCCTCAGTCCCTGTCGGAGCTGACAGGTCCGGTGTTTGGGTATGATGATTTGCAGCCACTCGATGACGATCTCACCCAGAACGCCGTCAAGAACGCTGCGCCGCTTGGCGAGCGGATCATTGTTGTCGGGCGGGTGCTGGATGACTCGGAGCGCCCGGTGCCGAACGCCCTCGTCGAGGTCTGGCAGGCCAACGCGGCCGGCCGTTACGCGCACCACGTCGACCAGCACCCGGCGCCGCTGGATCCCAACTTCACCGGTGCGGGCCGCTGCCTGACGAATGCGAACGGTGAATACCGCTTTGTGAGCATCCGGCCAGGGGCCTATCCCTGGCGCAATCATGACAACGCCTGGCGGCCGGCGCATATCCACTTCTCGATATTCGGCACCAACTTCCTCTCCAGGCTGGTGACGCAGATGTACTTCCCCGGGGATCCCTTGCTTCCGCTCGACCCGATCTTCAACGGGGTTCCCGACGAGCGGGCGCGGAATCGCCTGATCGCGAGCTACGCGCACGACATCACCCAGCCGGAGTGGGCGCTCGGCTTTCGTTTTGACATCGTGCTGGCGGGCAGTCAAATCACCCCGTTCGAATCCCATGCCTGAGGGGTCGATGCACAAACAAACGCCCAGCCAGACGGTCGGGCCGTTCTACTCGATCGGAATGATCCGCTCCGCGCAGAACGACCTGACGAACGAGCGTACGCTTGGACAGCGGATCATCGTGCGCGGTCGGGTGCTCGATGGGGAGGGCGATGCCGTCACCGACGCGGTCGTTGAGGTATGGCAGGCGGACTCCCGCGGGATCTACAACCACCCTGACGATCCGCGCCATGAGCAGGCCGACCCGAACTTCCGCGGGTACGGCCGGGTGGGGACCACGATGGAGCAGCCAGAGTTCACGTTTAAGACCATCAAGCCCGGCTCGGTAGCTGTGGAAGGTGAGCCGCGCCAGGCGCCCCACCTCAATGTGCATGTGTTTGCGCGTGGCATGCTGGTTCATGCGACCACCCGCATCTACTTTTCAGACGAATCCGACAATCAGACCGACCCGGTCCTTGGCGCACTGGAGTCAGAACGCCGTGCGACCCTGATCGCCGCGCACGTGGAGTCGCCTGATTTGCCAACGTACCGCTTTGACATCCACCTTCAAGGGGAGCAGGAGACAGTCTTCTTCGATCCGTGACGGTCGCGAGTCGAACACGCATGAGGAACACCCTTTCCACCCCCAACCTGCTGGCCTTTCCTTTTCGGGATGAGGAGATTGCGCGCATATTCTCAAGCGCGTATCTCATCGAGCAAATGGTGAACGTTGAGCTCGCATTGGCGCAGGTTCAGGCGGAGCACGGTTTGATCCCGACCGAAGCCGGGCAGGCGATCGCCGCGCGGGCATCCGCCGCTGGCGTGGATGAGGGACGGTTGCTTGCGGGCATGGAGCGGGACGGTGTGCCGGTTCGCGAACTGGTCGCCCAGCTCAGGGAGCAGGTCGGCGAGCCGCATGCGCGCTTCGTCCATTTCGGGGCGACCACGCAGGACATCCTGGACAGCGCGCTCGTGCTCCAGATCCGTGCTTCGCTGGCCATCCTTGAACCCAGGATGCAGACCGTCATCGCCAACCTGGCCCGGCTGGCGGATCGCCATCGCCTGACGGTGATGCCGGCCAGGACTCACGGGCAGCAGGCCGTCCCCATTTCCTTCGGGCTGAAGGTGGCGGGCTGGCTGACGCCGCTGCTGCGCCACCGGCAGCGCATCGCCGAAATCAAACCGCGGGTGCTCACCGTGCAGCTGGGCGGGGCGGCAGGAAGCCTGGCTCCTCTGGAGCAGCACGGTGCTCAGATTGGAGCAGCGCTCGCCGCCAAGTTGGGCCTTGGCGCGCCGCTGATGCCTTGGCACACGCAGCGCGATTCGCTGGCTGAACTGGCGGCCTGGCTTTCGCTCGTCAGTGGGAGCCTGGCGAAGATGGCTCAGGATGTCATCCTGCTGGCGCAATCCGAAGTGGCTGAACTTCATGAATCGGCGGACCCCGACCGCGGCGGGTCCAGCACCATGCCGCAAAAGAACAACCCGGTGGTGAGTGAGCAGATCGTCGCCGCCGCGCGCGCAAATGCCTCGCTGCTTTCGTCGATGTACCACGCGCTGATCCAGGAGCACGAACGCGGGACGCACGGATGGCAGCTGGAGTGGCTCACGCTGCCGCCCATGATCGAGCTCACCGCTGCAACCCTGCAAAAGGCGGTCGTTCTGAGCGGTCACCTGCGCGTGGACGCGGCGCGCATGCAGGAGAACGTTGAACGCTCCAACGGGCTGATCTTCGCCGAGGCCGTCAGCTTTGCGCTGTCCGAGTCGTTGGGCGCGGCCGTAGCCAAGGCCATTGTCGCTGAAGCGTGCCAGGTGGTGGAAGCTGAAGGCCGGCATCTGTTTGACGTCGTGCGCGAGAAGACCGACGCGGACGTAGCCTGGGAGCGGCTGCGGGAGAGTTCAGCCTACATGGGCGCCTCGCAGGCGTTCATCGACCGGGTGGTGGAAGCAGCGGCTGGATGAGCGCGCGCCGGGAGGTGCACGCTGTCTTTGATGAGAGGCAGTGGGCCAGGAACGGGTGCCAACATGGGTTTTCAGTATGAACTGAGCATCATCGCCGAGGCCGATCCCTATCCCACCTACCGATGGCTGCGCGACAACGACCCGGTACACTATTCCGAACTCGAGGAGCTCTGGGTCCTCAGCCGCTATGCGGATGTTTCAGCCGCCTTCAAAGACTGGAAGACCTGGTCGTCGCAGCGGCGAGGCAACCTGATCAACGACATCCCGGAAAGGGTCGGCAAGACGCTGGGCACCACCGATCCGCCACGCCATCGTTGGGCGCGCAGCATCGTCAACAAGGCCTTCACCCCGCGCACGGTCGCGGGCCTTGAATCGCAGATCCGGGCACTGGCCGTGGAGCTCAGCGCGGCCGCGAGAAAAAAGCGGACGATCGAGTTCGTCGCCGACATCTCGGCGCCCTTTAATGCAGCAATTCTGGGTACGATGTTTGGAGTTCCGGAGGCGGACTTTGTGCGGCTGCGCCACTGGCTCGACGATTTCTTCCTGCGCGAGACGCTATCCACCGGTGAGGAGCCCAGGCAGTTGGTCGCCATGCGGCATCTGTCTGCATACACCGAGGACCTCGCCAGGCAGCGGTTCAGCCGGCAGGGGGACGATTTGATGACGGCCATGTTCCAGGCCGAGGAAGATGGCCAGCGGCTGGATGAAGCCCAGGTGGTCATGACCACGATCACCTTCCTGACCGCCGGCTTCGAATCCACCAACAACCTGTTTACCAACCTGAGCTACGCGCTGGCAGTTAACCCGGGCATCTATGAGCAGGTGCAACAGGATCCAGCTCTGGTGCCGGCGTTTGTCGAGGAAGGCATGCGCTGGGACGCGGCCGCACAGGGATTTGTTCGTTCCCCGACGCAAGATGTCGAGCTGCATGGGCGACGGATACCAGAAGGAGCTCAAGTGCTGCTGCACATCGGATCGGCGAACCGTGACGAGCGTCAGTTCCACCAGCCGGACGCCTTTGATCTTCGCCGTGGAGAGATGCGTCATTTGGGCATGGGGATGGGGATTCACTTCTGCGTCGGGGCGCCGCTGGCGCGCTCGATGTCGTATATCCTTTTTGAAGAGATGCTGTCGGTAAGCTCGGTTTGGGAGATCGACCTGGAGAATGCCGAGCGGGTTCAAACGCCCAACTTCCGTGGCTTCACGCGCTTGCCCCTGACGCTCGCTTAGCCGGTCGGATATCTGTGGCCGATTCTTCGTTGGGGGGTTCGCCCGTTCTGAATGCAGCTGAGCGATCTGTGGGTCCTGGCGCTGAAACAAGCCCCGGACCGGGTATGGGGACATGCTTGAACTGATCAGGGTTTCGAAGGACTTTGGAGGTCTGCGAGCGCTGTCCGATGTCTCCTTTTCCGTCGAGAAGGGAGAAGTGCTCGGCCTGATCGGGCCCAACGGCTCGGGGAAATCGACGGCCTTCAACGTGATCACCGGCTTTCTGCCGGTGAGCTCGGGAACGATCGTCTTTGAAAACGAAGACATCACCCGCTTGCCGGCACATCAGGTGGCCCGGCGCGGTATGGCGCGCACCTTTCAGATCGTGCGACCGTTCCTGCATCTGAGCGCCCTCGACAACGTCATCGCCGGCAGCCAGTTCGGCAGCGCCGATGGTCGAACGCGGCGCGAGGCCGAGCAGCACGCCTATGAAATCCTTGAAACGGTCGGACTGGTGGCAAAGGCTGAGCAGAAGGCGGTGAGCCTGACGGTGATTGAGCGCAAGTGGCTCGAGATCGCCCGGGCGCTGGCTGGAAATCCCAGGCTCCTGCTGCTCGACGAATTCATGGCGGGGTTAAGCATGGGCGAGATCCCTCGTGCGCTCGATCTCATCCGCTCCCTGAACGACTCCGGGATCACCATTGTCATCGTGGAGCACATCATCAAGACGATCACCAGTGCCTGCCAGCGGGTGATTGTCCTGAACGCCGGCGAGAAACTGGCGGAAGGCACCCCGGCCGAAATCATCGCCAATCCGGACGTGATCGAGGCCTACCTGGGGACACGGCATGCTCACAGTCACTGATCTGCAGGTCGCCTATGGCGAGATACAGGTGGTCTGGGACGTCTCCTTCTCGGTCCCCGAGGGCTCGATTGTGGCCATCATCGGACCTAACGGGGCTGGCAAGAGCACGACTCTGAAGTCGATCATGGGCCTGCTGCCGCTCAAAGCGGGAGAGATCTCATTCCGCTCGGAGACCATCGTGGGTGCCCCGTCCTATGAAATCGTGCGCGCCGGGCTCGTGCTGGTGCCTGAAGCTCGCGCCACGTTTTCAACGCTGACCGTGCTCGAGAACCTTGAACTGGGTGCGTTCTCCGAGCGTGCCCGGCCGCATCGGCACGAGACGATCGGCCAGGTCTTCGAGATCTTCCCGATCTTGAAAGATCGCCAATCCCAATCTGCGGGTACTTTGAGCGGCGGCGAACGCCAGATGTTGGCGATTGGAAAGGCGCTCATGGCCAAACCCGAGCTCCTCATCCTGGATGAGCCTTCGCTGGGGCTGGCTCCGCTTGTCGTCGAACGCATCTTTGAGGTCATCGAAGAAATCAACCGGCAGGGGGTGTCCATCTTGCTGGTGGAGCAAAATGCCCGGTTGTCCCTCGAGACGGCGCATTACGGCTACGTCATTGAGTTGGGGAGGATCGTCAATGAGGGCAAGACCGAAGACTTGCTGCAGGACAGCCGTGTCCAAGACGCGTACCTGAGCTTCTAGCCGTGTCCAGCGTTCTGCAGAGCATCCTTTCCGGCATCCTGGTTGGCGCCATCTATGGGCTGGCCGCGCTTGGGCTCTCGTTGGCATTCGGCGTGCTGAAGATCCTGAACGTGGCCCATGGTGAGCTGATTATGGTCGGCGGGTACGCCACCTTCTTCATGTTCACCCTGCTCGGCGTCGACCCCTTCCTGTCCATGGCGGCCGTGTTTGCCATTCTGGTCGTGCTTGGGCTGGGCCTGCATACCTTTCTCTTCCGGCACATCGTCACCCTGGACGAGGAAAACCGGATCAAGAATTCGCTCCTGATCGGTTTCGGCCTCACGCTCATCCTGCACACGCTGGCGGTGCGGCTGTTCAGCGCGGACGATCGTAGCATCTTCACCGACTACTCGACGTTGGCCTGGACGGTGGGTCCTGTCCGTTTCCCGGCGGTGAAGGTGGCCGGTCTTTTGATCGCCATCGTCGCTGTGCTGCTGCTCGAGTTCTTCCTGACGCGCACCTACTGGGGCAAGGCGCTGCGGGCGACCAGCGAGGACTGGGTTATGGCCTCGCTGGCGGGGATCGACATCCGCCGGGTCTATTTCGTGGCGTTTGCGCTTTCGGCGGGCCTGGCCGGGCTCACCGGCGTCCTGATCAGCGTCGGGTTCAGCATCAACCCATCCATTGGGCTCCAGTGGACGCTGAAAGCGCTCATTGTCGTGGTGCTCGCCGGGCTCGGCAGCATCCCCGGCACGCTCCTCGGTGGGCTGCTCTTGGGGGTCGCCGAGGCGCTCAGCTCGCTGCAGTTCGGCGGCGAGTATCGCGAGATCGTTGGCCTGGTGCTTTTCCTCATCTTCCTCAGCTTCCGACCGCAGGGGCTTTTTGGAGGCCGGCATGCTTAGCCGCCGCTGGAGCTGGGGCCTCTCTATCGCGGTGCTGGTTGGCGCGCTGGTGCTCCCTTTGGTCTCCGACCGACAGCCGCTGCTGACACTTGCCATCTTCGTCTTTCTGATCGCGACGTTGGCCTCGAGCTGGAACATCATTGGCGGCCTTGCCGGGCAAATCAGCCTGGGCCATGCCGCCTTCTTCGGGATTGGCTCGCTGGTCACGCGGCTGTTGTGGCTCGAGGGTGTCCCGCTCATGCTGGCGTTCTTGGCTGGCGGTCTGGCGTCGGCCGTTGCGGCTGTGATCCTCGGATATCCTGGTCTGCGGCTGCGGGGGATCTATTTCGCCATTGGGACGCTGGCGCTGGGCGAGGCGATCCGGATCACGGTCGGGAATTTGTATCCGCGTGTGTCGGCGCTGCCGGCCGAAGCCCTGCGGAGCTATGATCTGGTGGGTCGCTATTACCTTATCCTGGGCGTCCTCCTGCTCTCGATTGCGGTGACCTATTACCTGATGCACTCCAAGCTCGGGCTGGGCATGCAGACGACGCGGGAAGATGAAGACGCGGCCCGCTCGATCGGGGTTGATATCTTCATGCACAAGTTGATCGCCTTTGTCATCAGCGCCGCGATCGCCGGCCTGGCGGGCGGCAGCTTTGCCTTCTTCCATGTCAGCTACTACCCGAGCTTCACGTTTAGCGCCGAGTGGACCTTCGATGCATTGATTGTGGTGTTCATCGGCGGGATCGGCACGCTGGTTGGGCCGCTCATTGGGGCCCTCTTCTTTGTGCTCGTACGCGACGTGCTTTCCACCAGCCTGGTCGATGTTCATTTGCTGATTTTTGGGGGCCTGTTCATTGTGGTTGTCCTCCTCTTTCCAGGAGGATTAATGGAGGGCTGGGAGCAGCTCCAATCATGGAGAGGCGCCCTCCGCTTGCGAAGGCAGAAAGCGGGTGATGAGGCGGCCTGATCATCTGCAAGATGCGGAATCCAAGGAGTCTTAGAGAAGGAGAGAAAAAAGACATGCGCACAAGATCTTTCATTATCCTGCTCTCGCTCGGCGCGCTGCTGCTGGCAGCGTGCGGCGGAGCGACGGCAACCGCCCCCGAGACGATCAAAGTCGGAGCGGTCGTCCCACT
>JBFJVD010000036.1:0-16101 GCA_041624375.1 Anaerolineales bacterium | reverse complement strand
GGGCGAAGCGCCGCGCCAGCGACCGCAACTCCTCCTGTTCATCGCTCAGCTGAAAATTGATCATGCCGCACCTCCCGGCACCCCGGATCCCTGCCGATCCGGCTGGGGCCCCCGCCAGATGGCTTCAGAACGACATTATGTCGCACTCTTTTTCCGACAGACATGGATGTGCGATATATGCATGATAGCAGGTTCCGCCACGCTGTCAAAGACCCCGGCTGCAAGCCGGCTCGATCCGCGTCTGTCCGTCCGTGTTGACTCGCTTCGAACCGGTGCTATACTGAACATATCGCACTTTTTCGACGGCAAGGTGCGTAATTGTGACATGATTGACCCACCTTCCATCCAGACCCAGATCCTGATCTTCACCCTTTTCGGAGACTACATTGAAGCCCGGGGCGGCGTGGCATGGACCCCCAGCCTGCTCCGCATGCTGGAACTGCTCGAAGTCAGCGAGCGCGCCGCACGGTCGACGCTGTCCCGGATGGGACAGAAAGGCTGGCTGGAATCCGAACGGATCGGCCGCTACAGCCGCTACCGCCTCACGCGGCGCGGCAAACACATCGTCGACGAAGGCGGGGCGCGCATCTTCGAACCGCGGCGCAAGGAGTGGGATGGGCATTGGCATATGGTCGTCTATTCGGTGCCCGAGGAGAAGCGGCATATCCGCACCGACCTGCGCAAACGCCTCGGCTGGCTCGGCTTTGGACAGCTGGCGCCCGGCGTATGGATCGCCCCCAACGACCGCCGCGAGGCGGTGGCCAGTGACCTCGAAGACCTGGAGGCCTTCCCCTACGCCGTCTACTTTTCCGACATGCATCTGAACTTCGCCAGTAACGCCGAAATCGTCGAGCGCTGTTGGGATCTGGAGGGGATCAACGCGCTGTACCGGGAGTTCCTGGATCGGTACGAACCGCTCTTGAAGTCCTACCGACGCGACTCCAGCGATGGCAAACCTTTGTCCCCGGAGGCCAGCTTCCAGCTGCGATTCTGGGTGGCACTCGAGTACTCACAATTCCCGCGCCGTGATCCAAACCTGCCCCCCGAACTGCTCCCCAAGGATTGGTTGGGCACGCGCGCCAATGAGGTCTTTTACGAATTTCGCCGGCTGCTGGCCGAACCCACCGAGGCCTTCATCAGCGACGTGCTCTCATTCGATCCCGTGGGTGCCTGAGCTTCCTCGCGGCAGCGGGTCGGCCCGGCAAACCGGTCCCGACCGGCCCCGGCGAGGTTGGCCAGGCACAAACAGCGCAGACATCGGAGGAACACCCTATGGACATCTCGCAGCTCGCCAGCCCTGTCCACGAGTATGAGGAGATCCTCTACGAAGTTCGGGACTGGATCGCCCGCATCACCATCAACCGCCCGCAGCACTACAACGCCTACAGCACCAACGCCCTCGTTGAGCTCACCAGCGCCTTCCGGCAGGCGGCATTCGACGATCGGGTGGCCGTGATCGTCTTCACCGGCGCCGGCGAGCGGGCATTCTGCACCGGCGGCGACGTGAAGGAGTACGCGGCCGAGTACATCCAGCGGCCGCGCGATTACTGGAAGTATATGGTGCTTTTTGGCGGCTACATCGAGAGCATCCTGAACACCGGCAAGCCGGTCATCGCCCGCCTCAACGGGATGGCGGTCGGCGGCGGCAACGAGTCCCAGCTAGCCTGCGACCTCTCGGTCATGGGGGATCACACCTACATCAAGCAGGTGGGCACCAGCGTGGGGAGCGTCGCCGCCGGTGGGGCCACCCAGTGGCTGCCGCTTCTGGTCGGCGATCGCCGCGCTCGCTACATCCTCATGACGAACAAGGAAATCCGTCCGCAGGTCGCCCTGGAGTGGGGCCTGGTGAACGAAGTCGTGCCGGCAGTGACAAAGGACGGAGCCTTCATCGAGGGTCCGAGCGCGGAGCAGATCTCGGCGGCGCACGCCGGCGAGGACGGCTATGCCATCGACCTGTCACGGCTGGACGAAGCCGTCGACCGACTCTGCCAGGAGCTGATCGACAAATTCCCAGAGTGCCTGCGCTACACCAAGCAGCAGACCAACTTCTGGAAGGACCTCGCCTGGCACCAGACCATCGGCCACGCTCGCGATTGGCTCTCGATCCACTACGCCTCCTGGGAGCCGCTCGAGGGGATGAGCGCCTTTGTCGAGAAGCGGCGCCCGGAGTACCGAAAACTGCGAGAGCAGGCGGCACAGGGAGGCTCCAGCGAATTCCGCTGGGGACCCTACAGCCTCACGTGCACGACCTGCGGCGCACGCGATCTACCCGCCGGTTTCGCGCATTGTGGGGTCTGTGGCGCGGCGCTGGAACCGGTCGCTGAAGGAGTGTGAGCGCTGAGCACCGGACTGACATTCGACCAATTTGATGAGGGGCAGGCGTTCCTGTCGCCGGCGCGCACCGTGACCGAAACGGACGTCGTCGGCTTTGCCGGCCTCTCGGGGGACTTCAACCCCCTCCACATCGACGCCGAATTTGCAGCGAAAACGCCCTTTGGGTCGCGCATCGCCCACGGCATGCTCGTGGCGGCGATGGCCACCGGCATGGCCAACTGGACCGGCATCTTTGAAGGCACAACGCTAGCCCTGATGGAACAGCAGATCCGCTACACCGGTCCGGTCCACCTGGGCGACACGGTCCGCTTGAAACTGACGGTGGCCGAGAAGAAGGCCATCTCGAAACCCGACCGGGGCATCGTCTTCTTCGATGTTCAGGTCCTCAACCAGGAAGAGCAGGTTGTTCAAGAGGGGCGCTGGACGCTGATGATGCGCCGCCAGGCCGAAGGCTGACCGCTGCCGGCCGGCGGTGATTGCAGGAGAAACCCATGAGACTCGAAGGCAAAGTTGCCGTCATCACCGGCGCCGCCAGCGGCATTGGTCGGGCGACGGCTATGCGCTTTGCAGCCGAAGGCGCGCACGTGATGGCCGCCGACCTGGACGATGACGGGCTGGCCAAGCTGGTCGATGAGCTAGGAACCACGTCCAAGGAGATCAGCGTGCTGCAGATGGATGTGACCTCGCGTGAGGACACCTTGCGCCTGGTCGACCAGACGCTCGAGCGCTTTGACCGGCTCGACATCCTGATCAACAACGCCGGCATCAACCGCGATGCGCTGGCCGTGAAGATCAAAGACGAGACGCCCCACTACCTGGACGACAGCCAGTGGGATCCGGTGCTTGCCGTGAACCTCAAGGGCAGCTTCCTGTGCGCGCAAGCCGCATCCGTGCCCATGATCCGCCAGGGTTCGGGACACATCGTCAACACGGCCTCGGTCGCCGCCCTGGGGAACATCGGCCAGGCCAACTATTCGGCCTCCAAAGCGGGCGTGATCGGCCTTACCCGAACACTGGCGCTGGAGTGGGCCCGCTTTGGGATCAAGGTGAACTGTGTGGCTCCGGGCGCCACCCGCACGCAGATGACGGCCGGCATTCCAGACAAGATCCGGGACGCGCTGCTCGAGAAGATCCCGCTGCGGCGCATGGCGGAGCCCGAAGAGATCGCCGCCGTGCACCTGTTTCTGGTGTCGAACGAAGCCAGCTACATCACCGGCCAGGTCCTGTTTGTGGATGGCGGCGCCACCGTCGGGGTCTGAGACGCGGCGCCAGCCCAGCTGGCCCGTTTGCCGAGCTGCAGGAGGCGCGCATGCGCTTTGAACACACCTACATTCCCTACGGCGCGTACTGGTCGACTCCGTTCTGCAAGTGGCAGGGCAGTTTCGCCGCGCTCCACCCGATCACCTTCGCCGCTGAAGTCACGGCGACGGCGCTCGAAGCGCGCGGGCTCGATCCGGCCCAGTTCGACAGCCTGCAGCTGGGCATGACGGTTCCCGCCAAAGGCTCCTTCTACGGGGCGCCGTGGCTGGCCGGGCTGCTTGGCGCCGAATGGACCACCGGACCCACCATCGCCCAGGCCTGTGCCACCTCTGCACGCGTGATCGCCAGCGCCGCCCAGGAAGTCGAACTTAAACAGGCGGCCAACGGCGCCGCCGTGCTCTGCATCACCACCGATCGCACCTCCAACGGACCGCATATGGTCTACCCCCAGCCGCACGCACCCGGCGCCCGACCCGATGTCGAAGATTGGGTCTGGGACAACTTCAACTGCGATCCGTGGGCGATGAACGCCATGATCGAAACGGCCGAGAACGTGGCTCGGGAAGAGGGGATCGACGTCGAGGCGCAGCATGAAGTCGCCCTGCTGCGCTATGAGCAGTACCAGTCCGCCCTGGCGGATAAGGCCAGCTTCCACCGCCGCTTCATGGTGACGCCCATTCAGGTGAAGCCGGACGGCCGCCGGGTCACCGCCGAAGTGACCGGCGACGAAGGGGTGTTCCCCACCAGCGCTGAGGGCCTGGCGAAGCTGCGGCCCGTCCTGCCGGAGGGCACCGTCACCTACGGCGGCCAGACTTTCCCGGCCGACGGTAATGCCGGCATGGTGCTCAGCAGCCGCGCCGGCGCGGCGCAGCTGAGCCAGCGGCCGGACGTGGAGGTCCGCCTGCTGGCCTTTGCGCAGGCCCGCGCCCGCCGGGGCTTTATGCCGCAGGCGAATCTGCCCGCCAGCCAGGCTGCCTTGGCGGACGCCGGCGTGCGGGTCGAGGATCTAGCGGCGATCAAGACCCACAACCCGTTCGCGCTGAACGACATCTCGCTGGCCCGCGGCCTGGGCGTCCGGGTTGAAGACATGAACAACTACGGCAGCTCCCTGATCTGGGGACATCCCCAGGCGCCCACCGGGATGCGCCTGGTCATCGAACTGATCGAGGAGCTTGAGCTGCGCGGCGGCGGCCTGGGGCTCTTCACCGGCTGCGCCGCCGGTGACACGGCCGCCGCGCTGGTCGTCAAGGTGGGCGATGCCGCCTGAACTGCGCGCACATCGCGCTCTCATCGAGGCGATGTACAAGGGATCTGGCGCGCGGCGGGCGTTCTGAAGGACGGGTGTGCGTACGGAGGCTTCGGTATGACGCGTTTCCGTTCGCTCCGGGGCCAACTCGGGCTGATCCTGCTGGCCTTCCTCCTGCTGGTGGTGGGTTCGGGGGCCGCGACCTACGCCGCGATTCGCGCCCAGCAGCATGACGCGCTGGTGATCAACCTCGCCGGGCGGGAACGAATGCTCTCCCAGCAGATGCTGTGGATGGCGCTCAGCCAACCCGAAAGCCCGGCGCTTTCCGAAGCCGTCGCTCGTTTCGATCAGTCGCTGCAGGCCCTCCGATTTGGGGGCCAGGCGCTGGACGCGCAGGGTGATCCGGTGACGGTGCCGCCCGCGCCCTCGGCACAGATCCGGGCGCAGCTCGACGAAGTCGACGCAATCTGGCAGCGCTTCCAGGCCCAGCTCTCACCGGCTTCCCGGATCAACCTCGAGCAGGAGGCCGCGCGGCTGCTGGCCCAACTCGACGTCGTAGTGACGTCCTACGAAACCGCTGCGCGGGCCAAACTCTTTCGCCTTGAGCTCATCCAAGGCAGCTTCCTGGCGGCGGCCTTGATCTTGCTCGCCTGGGGTACCTGGGTGACCCGCCAGCGAATCATCCAGCCGCTGGAGCAGCTGGGGGCGACCGCTGAGCGGATCGGCTCGGGGGACCTCGACGCGCCCGTTCCACGGCTCAGCCTGGACGAATTGGACGAACTGGCGGCCTCGTTCGATGGCATGCGCCAGGAGGTGGCCGCTGCCCGGCGCAGGCTCGAGGAGCAGGTTGCCTTTCGCACCCGCGAACTGGAGACCGCCTTTGAGTTCAGCCAGGAGATCGTCGCCCAACAGGAGCTGGACCAGCTGCTCCAGTCGGTCACCGATCGAGCTCGGCTCCTGGTGGAAGCCCGGCAGGCAACCCTTTGCCTGCTGGAACCCGATCAGGATCAGCTGAAGCTTTCCGCCACAAGCTTCGACCGCGCGAGCGGTGCCCCGCGGCAGGCAAGCTCCATTGGCACGCTGATCGCGTCCGGTCCCTTCGGTTCGAACGGCGAGAACCTGGACTCGGCCTGTGCCCGCTGCAGCTTTCGGCTGGATCCAGCCGCCGGGACATGTGTGTCCGTTCCCATTCAGACGGGCGTCATGCAGCTGGGCACGCTGTGTGTCACCCCTCAGACCGAGGCAGATCTGAGCGCAGAGGGTCATCGTGCGCTCGCCCTGCTGGCCAACGCGGCCGCCGTCGCCATCAGCAACCACCGCCTGATCGAGGCCGGTCACCGGCAGACGGAGACAACCGCCCGGCTGGAGGAGCGGCAGCAGCTGGCGGCCGCGCTGCATGACGACCTTGCACAGAGGTTGAGCTTCCTTCGGCTTAAACTTGAGCAGGTGGGCGATCTTGCTGCGGCCGGGGAGCCGGGCCTGGCCCACGAAACGCTGGTTGAGATGGGGTCCGAGATCGAAGCCGCCTATCAACAATTGCGCGCCGCACTCATTGGGCTGCGTGAGGCACCGCCCGATCCGCGCGACCTCCGTGGCCGGATCGAGGCGCAGCTCAAGGAGTTCAGCGATCTGTTCCAGATCCCGGTCACCTTCGAGGTGGAGGACGAGACCGCCTTGATCCTCCACCCTGTCGTCCAAAACCAGGCGATGCACATCCTGCGGGAGGCGCTCAACAACGCGCGCCGGCATGCACAGGCAAGTCACATCACGCTCACGGTCGACTGCGTCGATCAGCTGTCCCGGATGGTCTTTCAAGACAATGGATGCGGATTCGACCCGGAGCTGCCCAGAGATCCCTCGCATCTGGGGCTGGAAATCATGCACCAACGCGCCGCGCGCAGCGGCGGGCACCTGACGGTGGAAAGCCATCCGGGAGATGGCACGCGCGTGACAGCCTGCTTCCCCCTGGCCACCCCGGAAGGTTTGAGGGCGATATGAGCCGGGCCCGGATCCTGCTGGCCGACGACCACACCCTCTTCCGTGAAGGGTTGGCCGGGCTGATCAACGCGCAGCGCGACCTGCAGGTCGTGGGCATGGCCGCCGAGGGCCTGGAGGCGCTCGAACTGGCACGCAGCCTGCGGCCCGACCTGGTGGTGATGGACATCAACATGCCCATCTGCAACGGGCTGGAAGCCACCCGCCTGATCCGGCAGGAAGGGATCAAGACGAAGATCGTCATCCTGACCGTCCACGATGAAGATGAAAATCTATTTGAGGCCATCAAGGCAGGCGCCAGCGGCTACCTGCTCAAGAATGTGCAATCGGCGGATTTCCTGCGCGGGCTGCGAGATGTCCTGGCCGGCGATGCGGCGCTGACGCCCAAGCTCGCTGCACGGCTGCTTGACGAGTTCGCTCAGCCCGCAGCGCCCCCGCCTGCCGCGGCGCGGGGATCTTCGGGGACAGAGCCCGATCTGACGGCACGCGAAACCGAAGTGCTGAGCCTGATCGCCACCGGCGCCCCGGATAAGCAGATCGCCGCCAGCCTCCAGATCAGCATCTACACCGTCAAGAGCCATGTGCGCAGCATCCTGAGCAAGCTGCACGCCGTCAATCGCCGCCAAGCCGCCAAACGTGCCGTACGCCAACAGCTGATCCAGGACCCCCGCAAACCTCCCCACTCCACCCGCGAGAACTAGTTCGTTTTGGCCCTTCGTCGGGCAGATCCCTCCAAATTCATCCTTTGCACCCGACGCGACGGATAGACCGTCATCGCCTGTGACCCTATGCTGGGTCTATGGACTCAAGACGGATCCTTGTCGTGGGAGATTCCCTGTTCGCCGAGTCGCTCGTCGTGAATCTATCCGCCGCGAGGGACGTGGAACTGGCTGCAATCGTCGCTTCTCAAAAGGATGTGATTTCCAGTGTTCAGCAGCTCTGCCCGGATGCGGTGATCTTCGCCGGCCCGGCGCCTGCCGCCTTCGACTTCATCGGTGAGCTGACCCGCAGCCGGCCGGGGATGATCATCCTGCATGCCGACCCCGGCAGTCAAACCGTCCAGGTGGTGACGAGTCGCAGCATCGCCGCCAACGTGACCGACCTCCTGGCCACCATCCCCTTCCTGTCGCAAGGGAGCGAGCCTGATGCCTAAGCTTTCACGCCGCGAGTTTCTCCGCATCTCTGGCACCACGATCGGCGCCGCAATCACCGATCTCGATCTCGAACTCTTCGACCCGATCAATGTGGACAACCCGCTCGCCGGCTACCCGGATCGGGATTGGGAGAAGATCTATCGCGACCAGTACAGCTATGACGACTCGTTCACCTACGTCTGCTCTCCCAACGACACACATGCCTGCCGCATGCGCGCTTTCGTCCGCAACGGCGTCATCCTGCGCTCCGAAACCAACTATGACGTCGACCAGTACGGCGACCTGTACGGCAACAAGGCCACCGCCCACTGGCATCCGCGCGGCTGCCTCAAAGGCCAGACCTTCCACCGCCGAGTCTACGGCCCGCACCGTCTCAAGGGACCGCTCATGCGCAAAGGCTGGAAAGCCTGGGCCGATGACGGCTTCCCCGTGCTGGACGACGCCAATCGCAAGAAGTACCTCTTCGACGCACGCGGCCTGGACGAACTGCTACCCGTATCGTGGGAGACCGCCAACCGCTACATCGCGCAGGGGATGATTGCCATCGCCTCGCGCTACTCGGGCGAGGAGGGAGCCGCCCTGCTGCGTTCTCAGGGGTATCCGGAGGAGATGATCGCGGAGATGGGGGGCGCCGGCACGCGCACCTTCAAGTGCCGCGGTGGGATGGGCCTGCTCGGCGTCATCGGAAAGTACGGCATGTACCGCTTCTCGAACACGCTGGCGCTGCTTGATGAGAACGTCCGGGGGGTCGCCCCCGAAGAGACGCGCGGCGGGCGCAACTGGTCGAATTACACCTGGCATGGCGATCAAGCGCCCGGCCACCCCTTCGTCACCGGTCTGCAGACCTCCGACGAGGATTTCAACGACCTGCGCAATTCGCGGCTGCACATCCAGTGTGGAAAGAATCTCGTCGAGAACAAGATGCCCGAGTCGCACTTCTTCATCGAATCGATGGAGCGCGGCGCCAAGATCGTCACGATCACCCCAGAGTACTCGCCACCGGCAACCCAATCCGACTACTGGATCCCGATCCGTCCCGCAACCGACACGGCCCTCTTCCTGGGCCTGACCCGCTGGCTGATCGACAACGAACGCTACGACCCCGAGTTCGTTGCGCGCTTCACCGACTTCCCGCTGCTCGTGCGCCTCGATACGCTCAAGCGGCTGAACGCCGCCGACGTCTTCGCGGGCTACCAGCCAGGTCTGGATCCCGACGGCGTCTCCTTCCGCCAGCACGGTCTCACCGAAGAGCAATATACCCGGCTGGGCGATTACGTCGTCCGCGACGCCCGCTCCGGGCAGCTGGCCCCGCTGACGCGGGAAGATGTGGGGGCCTCTTTGGAGGCCAGAGGCATTGAGCCCCAGCTGGCATGGTCCGGCCGCGTGCGCCTGACGGATGGGTCGCTGGTGGAGGTCATGACGCTGTGGTCGATGTACCAGGAGCATCTGCGGGATTACGACCTGGACACCGTGGCCGATATCACCCATGCCCCGAAGGAGCTGATCGTCCGCCTGGCCGAGGACATCGCCACGCTGAGCCCGGTGGCCATCCACATCGGAGAAGGCATCAACCACTGGTTCCATGCCACGCTGGCCAACCGGTCCCAGTTCCTGCCCTTGATGCTCACCGGGAATTTCGGCCGGCCCGGCGCCGGCTGCTACACCTGGGCCGGCAACTACAAGGCCGCCCTCTTCCAGGGCTCCCGGGAGACCGGGCCCGGCTTCAAGGGCTGGGTGGCTGAGGACCCCTTCGCCCCGAACCTGGATCCAGGCGCTCCTGGCAAGGACATTCCAGCTCATGGCCATGCCAAAGACGAAGAGCCGGCCTACTGGAACCACGGCGATCGGCCGCTGATCGTTGAAACGCCGAAGTACGGGCGCCGGGTCTTCACCGGGCAGAGCCATATGCCCAGCCCGACCAAGGTCATCTTCCACAGCAACGTCAACCTGCTCAACAACGCGAAGCACCACTATGACATGATCAAGAACGTCAACCCGTACGTCGAGTTGATCATCGCGGTGGAAATCGAGATGACCTCCTCCGTCGAATACGCCGACTTTGCGCTGGCTGCCAACTCCTGGGCCGAGTTTCAAAGCTACGAAATCACCGCTTCGTGCTCCAACCCGTTCCTCCAGATCTGGAAGGGCGGCATTCCGCCGGTGTTCGATACCCACGACGACGTGCGCATCCTGGCGGACGTGGCGGCGGCGATCGGCGATGAGCTGGGCGACAGCCGTTTCCTCGACTACTGGAAGTTCGCGCTGGAGGACCGCCCCGAGGTCTACATCCAGCGACTGCTCGATTCGTCATTGACCACGAGTGGCTACCGCTTCGAAGACATCATGGCCGGCAAATACGGGGAACCGGGCGCGGCGTTGATGCTCTTCCGAACCTATCCCCGCATCCCGTTCTGGGAGCAGATCCAGGATTCGGTGCCGTTCTACACCGACACCGGCCGGCTCAACGCCTACTGCGATATCCCGGAGGCGATCGAATACGGGGAGAACATGATCACCCACCGGGAGGGCCCCGAGGCGACCCCTTACCTGCCCAATGTCATCGTCACCTCCAGCCGCTTCGTGCGCCCCGACGACTACGGGATCCCGCTCGACGAGATGGGCTGGGATGAACGCACGATTCGCAACGTGGCGATGGATTGGGCCAGGGTCAAGGAGACCACCAATCCCCTCTGGCAAGCCGGCTACCACTTCTACTGCCTGACGCCGAAGACCCGTCACCGGGTGCACTCCTCTTGGAGCACAGTCGACTGGCACATCATCTGGGACTCCAACTTCGGCGACCCATACCGGGCCGACAAGCGCCTGCCGGGCGTCGGCGACCACCAGCTGCACATGCACCCCGATGCAGCCCGCGACCTGGGACTTAACGACGGCGATTACGTGTATGTGGATGCCAACCCTGCCGACCGGCCCTACATGGGCTGGACGGACGATGATCCCTTCTACAAGGTGGCGCGGCTGATGCTCCGCGTCCGCTACAACCCGGCCTACCCCTACCACATCGTGATGCTCAAGCACGGACCGTTCATGGCCACGGAGAAATCCGTGCTGGCGCACGAAACGCGCCCCGACGGGCTGGCCAGATCCGCGGGCACGGGCTACATGGCCAACCTGCGCTACGGCTCGCAGCAGTCCCTCACCCGGGACTGGTCGATGCCCATACACCAGACGGACACCCTCTTCCACAAGAAGAAGACCGCCATGGAGTTCATGTTTGGTGGGGAAGCGGACAACCACGCGCTCAACACCGTGCCCAAGGAGACGCTGGTGCGGGTGGTGAAGGCCGAGCCCGGCGGCCTGGGCGGCCAGGGTATCTGGGCGCCTGCCCGCCGCGGCTTCACGCCGGGCAACGAGAACAGCTACATGCAGCGCTACCTGCTCGGCGAAGGGTTCGAGCTGAGGGGATAGGCGAGGAGCCACATGCCGTACGAGACCTTCGCACACGAAGATCCGATGGAGCTGACCGGGTTTGTGCTTCCCGGGGAGGAGGGTCAGCTTGAGCACATGGCCGAGTGCCTGGTGGAGGAATATGTGCGGCTGGGTTGGGGAGAGCGCCGGCTGATGAGCCTCTTCGTCAACCCCGCCTTCCTGGCGACCCACCGCATCTACCACCTCAAGGGCGAAACCTACGTCCGGGAATTGATCCGAGCCACCTGTGCACGCTGGGATCTGCCTGCAGCAGGCGCCGATGAGTCCTAGCGATCCTTCCGACCACAGCTTCGCCGGAGCCTCGGGACCGAGGTAAAGGAGCCCTCCATGCCGGATGTCTACAACTGGCAACTGGGCCGCAACATGGCCTATGTCTTCGAAGAAGCCCATCCGCAGCGCCAGTTTGCCGCCGTGTTCAACATCAACCGCTGCATCGGCTGCCAGACCTGTACGATGGCCTGCAAGGCCACCTGGACCTTCTCCAAAGGTCAGGAGTACATGTGGTGGAACAACGTGGAGAGCAAGCCCTACGGCGGCTACCCGCAGCACTGGGACATCAAGATCCTGGAGCGTCTCGACGAGGCCCACCGTGAACAGGCCCGCAAGCCTGAATGGGATGTTGCCGAGCCCGGCGGCGAGGCACCCTATGGTGTCTATGGCGGCCTGACGATCACCGAAGCGGCCGGGGCCGAGGATCAGGCGGTGGGTTATCTCCCGTCGGACGATGAATGGCGGGGTCCAAACTTCTACGAGGACACCTCAACCGGCTTCAAGGGTGACAAGCTGGGGATCTCCACCCAGGGCGTTTCGCTGCCCGAACACCAGACCTGGTTCTTCTACCTGCAGCGGCTGTGCAACCACTGCACCTATCCGGCCTGCGCAGCGGCTTGTCCGCGCAAAGCGATTTACAAGCGGCCCGAAGACGGCATCGTCCTGATCGATCAGGGCCGCTGCCGCGGCTACCGGAAGTGTGTGGAGCAGTGCCCCTACAAGAAGTCGATGTACCGCGGCACCACCCGCACCAGCGAGAAATGCGTGGCCTGCTATCCCCGCGTCGAGGGCAGCGACCCGCTGACCGAGGGCGTGCCGATGGAGACGCGCTGCATGACCGTTTGCCCGGGCAAGATCCGGATGAACGGCCTGGTGGAGGTCGGAGAGGACGGCAAGTGGGCGTCCGATCCACAGAACCCGCTTTATCACATGATTCGCGTGGAACAGGTGGCGCTCCCGCTCTACCCGCAGTTCGGCACCGAACCCAACATCTACTACATCCCGCCGCGCTGGGCGCCGCGCCCCTACCTGCGCCAGATGTTCGGCCCCGGGGTAGACCAGGCCATCGCCCGCTACATGGCGCCTTCGCGCCAGCTCCTGGCAGTTCTGCAGCTGTTCCGCGCCACTCAGAGCATGATCTTCCGCTTTGAGATCGAGGAAGGGCCGCTGGTGCTCGAAACCGAGGTCAACGGACAGCCCTGGCAGATGTACAACGACACGGTGGTGGGCTTCGACTCGCTCGGGCGGGAAGTGGCCCGGCTGCAGGTCGTCGAAGAGATCCACGAACGGCCCGCCGACCGCTTGAACTCGATTTGAGGCAGGAGGCTCCCGCGTGAACACCCGTCCAGAAACCGCCAGACCGCCGGCCGAGCAAGAACTTGCCCACGCGATTACGCGCGCCCAGATCTACGGATTCTTGGCGCATGCGTTCCTTTATCCAGCCGAAAACTGGACGGAGGACCTGGATCTCTTCGAAACCCTCTGCAACCGCGCGGGGCTCGAGGTCCAGGTTCCGCCTGAGACCGCGTTCGATCTGGACTCACTGCAGGCTGAGCACCGGCAGACCTTCGGCGTCACCGGTTCCCTCTGCTACGAATCTGAATACGGGCTGGCCAACGAGTTCCAGATGAGCCAGGAAATGGCCGACATCCTGGGCTTCTATGGCGCCTTCGGGCTGCGCATGGGCGGCAGGGTGCGCGAGCGCGCCGACCACATCGCCGCTGAGCTGGAGTTCCTGCACGTCGTCAATCTGAAGGAGGCCTACGCCTGGCAGGAACATGAAGTTGAATTCGCCTCGATCTGCCGCGAGGCGCAGGCCAGGTTCCTGACCGACCACCTGGGCCGCTGGATGAGCATCCTGGCTCAGGTGCTTCAGCGCGGAATGTCGGCGAGCCTGTTCGCCTGGCTCGCTTCGGTGGCCGATGCATGGGTTCAGCTGGAGGCAGCCAGGCTCGCTGTCGAGTTGAACCCGCTGGCCGTCCGCTTTCTCCAGCCCACGCCCGAGGGGACGCCCTTCTCCTGCGCGGGCTGTGCACTGGCGGAACCGCCCGCGGGCACCGCCTCGCCTGGATAGGAGAGTACACCGATGTCGATCCGCACTCGCCTGCTCCTGGCGTCCATCCTGGGCCTGGCGATTCTGCTGACCAACCTCAACATCCCGACGGTGAGCTCACAAGGGCTGCTGCTGGAGGCGCCGTTTGTGGCCGGCGAACTGCCGCTCGATGACTTCGAGGCTGAGCCCTGGCAGAGCGCGCCGCCCGTCGAAGTCCCGCTGAGCGCCCAGGCCGTGGCCAAGCCGATCCTGCCTGAGACGCGGGTCCGATCGCTGACCGCCCGCGCCCTGCACAACGGAACGCGCCTCGCCGTCCTGGTGGAATGGCAGGACGAAAGCCAGGACGATCAGGTTGTGGGCCAGCAGTCCTTCCGAGACGCCGTCGCGCTCCAATTTCCGCTCGTCGAAGGCCAGCCGTTCTTCTGCATGGGGCAGCAGGGCGGCAATGTCAACATCTGGCACTGGAAGGCGGATTGGGAGTCGGACCTCATCGCATTTCAGGACCTTGAAGCGCTCTACCCGGGCATGCACGTCGATCAATTCCCGTTTGCCGCCGCCAATGAGTCCGGCGTTGTGGGACCAGAGGAATATACCGACACCAGCTTCCTGCCGGCGCTCGCAGCAGGAAATCTGCTGGCCGATCCTGCCCGAACCTCGTCGGTTGAGGACCTGGTGGCCGGTGGGTTCGGCAGCCTGACCGCCCAGCCCGGCGCCTCCCAGAATGTGGCCGGCCGCGGCGTCTGGGAGGAGGGACGCTGGCGGGTAGTCTTTTCTCGCGACCTCAGCTCACCCGAAGCCGACGATGTAATCTTCCAGGCCGGGAACGTTTACCCGATCGCCTTCGCCGCCTGGGACGGCGCGAACGGGGAGCGAGACGGAACGAAATCCACCTCGCAATGGATCTCGCTCACCCTCGACCCTAGCCAGCAGGCACCTGCCCCGCAGACCGCGCCCCAGGCCGGGATCAATGAGGGCCTGCTCTTCGTGGCCATCCCGGTGTTGGCAACAGTGGGCCTGTTCCTGCTGCTCACCTTTGGCGGAACGGTCCTCGCCGTCATCGTCAGCCGGCGGCGAGGGCGCTGATGAGGCTCGCGCCGAATCTGTTTGGGGCTTCCACCTCCGCCCGGGTGATCCAGGTGCTGAGCCTCGCCGCGCTTATCGATTGGTTGATCGGACGAACCCTCACAAGATCGGCGATCTTCATGCCCAAATCGCCGGTCGTACTCTGGACCTATCAGGGATTGACCGCGGTGTCACAGGTGGCGCTTACGGCGACCTCCTTGCTGGCCGTGATGGTACTTGGCTGGCTCGCCTGGACCCTGCGCCGGCGCGCCGCTGGGCTGCTGTCGCTGACCTTCGTTGCGCTCATCGGAGCGAGCGTAGTGTTTATCGTGCGGGCCCCCACGGCCGAAAGCGGTCTGGTCCTCCATCTTCTGATGATCGGCCTCTGGGTTGTGATCGGGCGCGCGCTCGTGGGCTCGTCGAAGAGAGGCGTTCCGCTCGCCTGGCTGCCCGTGCTCGGTTCGCTGCTCGCCGCGAGCTTCTTCCCGGCAGCAGCCTTCTTTGCGGGCGAGGGTCCGGTCTTCGGCAGTGGAATCCGGCCGCTGTTCTTCTTCCGCCTGAGCGAGATCCTGGCGCTGGCGGGAGGCTTCGCCCTGTGGCTGAGCTACGGCCGGGCCGGCCTCACGCGGCCCATCGCGCTGCTGGGCGCCATCCCGGCGCTCGCGTTCCTCGGTGCCTACCTGGCGCAGCCCTCCATGACCGGAATCCTGTCGATCTGGTCGACCGGCTTCACCCTGTCGCTGCCTTGGCCTCTCTACCCTATCGCCATCTGGTGTCTGGCGACGACGCTGAGGGTCAGCTGGAAGCGACGCGACCCTGCCTTCTGGCCCATGCTGCTGCTGCTCAGCGGCGGCCTGGCCCCACAGTGGAGCACCCATGTCCTTCTGGGGGTGATCGCGCTCGGCCTGGTGGTGCTGGCCATGCCGCTGGCCGGCCACCCTGCTGCTGTCCCTGCCCCGCAGGCTCATGCCTGGGACCTCACGGGCGGCCAGGGGCTCGCAGAATTCACCCGGAGCCCCAGGTGACGCCCACACGAAGCCACCCGATGGTTGTTGCTTTAAGGCCGACTGCGGAGAAGCTCGACCGGCTGCTGCAAGCCTCGGCAGCCCTTCATCAACACCTCTGCCCGCGCCAGGTACTCGGCGTCCGCATGGGTCTGGCGGCAGGGGAGGCCCTGAGCCTGGAGGTCCCACGCCAGGACAAGCGCCTGCTCGTATTTGTCGAGACCGATGGTTGCGCCGCCGATGGCGTCTCGGCCGCCACAGGCTGCTGGGTCG